>DATBUC010000120.1:0-35117 GCA_036516515.1 Erysipelothrix sp.
TCATAATATTAGTAACCGTAGCTTTAAGGCTATCAAAATCATTCTTAGCCGCTTGTTTTGTTAAAGCGGGATACATTACAGTTGTAATCGTCGTAACAAATAAAGCGTAAACTGAATCACTGATTTTCGAACCGTAATTCAAAGTTGCGACAGCCCCTTCAGATATTGACGTTGCCAAACGGCGGTCAATCACCGTATTTACCTGGTTTATTGAAGCACCGAGAATGATCGGAACTGCCATAATTAACATCGGTTTAAGATAATCATCTTTCAAATTAATCTTAAAACGATAATGATAGTCACCTTTTTTCTTAGCAAAGTAATACACAACCAACATCTGAGCTAAGGAAGATAGCACGATTCCATAAGCAAGCAAAATCGGATCTGTTTTTGCACTAATAATAATTGTACTGATTGTTACAAAGTTCATCATAAACCCAGCAACCGGATTTACATAAAAACGGTCATGGTATTGATGGTAACCGCCTAAGATACTGAAAATTCCGTTAGTTAAAATTGCAAATAAACTAATACGAACAAATGTATAGGTTGTTTCTAAAGTTTTACCTGTAAATCCAGGTGCAAAGAGCTTAACTAAAGGTTCAGTATATAAAAGACCTAAAACAGTGAATATTAAGGTAATAAAAAAGACGATCGTAAGAATATTATCAAGATAATCCTTGGCACGATCTTCTCCTTCACGATGAACAACCCTACTATATATAGGGATAAATGTTGAAACTAACCCTGCCGCAACAAAACCAAAAACTGCTGTAGGTATTGAATTAGAAATAAAGTAAATATCTGCATACTCAGTAATACCATAGTAGTATGATAGAATTGACTCTCTTAAAAATCCAATTATTTTTGACAAGAACATTAAGATTGTCAATAACAAAGCTTGTTTTTTCATATTTAACCTCTCTTATTTACGTAGTTCAATAATACCATATAAAAATTATTTTTAAAGATTATGTTATTTTTGCCACATTCAAAGGCGATTTCAGTGCATCTGTCTTGTCATGTTTTGCATATAAGCGTAAAATAAAAGTAACAAGGGGGGCGATAGTCTTTGAATTACTCAGTAAATTGTACAGACATGCGCACAACTAAGGAGGTAACACTATGGATTTATTATGGACGTTACTAATCGGAGCACTCATCGGAGTGATTGCGGGAGCATTAACAAGTAAAAATGTACCCGCTGGTTGGATTGGCAATATTATTGCTGGTCTAATCGGATCTTGGATTGGCCAAAGACTATTTGGTTCATGGGGCCCTCAACTTGCCGGTATGGCACTTGGCCCATCAATTCTTGGAGCGATTATTTTCGTAGCAATCTTATCTTTAGTCATGAAGCAAACAAATCAATAATAAAAAAAGAGAGGAAGATTTATATGAGCGACAACAAATTAAAAGAAATGAAAGATAAAGTAGTAGGTTCTGTCAAAGAAGGTACTGGAAAAGTATTACATAATGAAGAATTAGAACTTAAAGGAAAATTACAAAAAGGTGTTGGTGAAGCCAGAGAAGGTTTCGAAGATGCTAAAGAAGTTTTAGAAGAAAAATTAAACGAAACAAAACATGATAGTGAAGAGAAAAAAGAAGCGTTAGAAGAAAAACTCAAAGAATTAAAACAAGAAGGTAAAGATAAAAAAGACGAACTCATTGGTAAAGTGAATGACAAAATCGATGAATTTGAAGAAAAATAAGAAAGTAGGCCACAATGATGACAAGTGTTAATAATTTATATGAAGAAATGAATACTTATTTAGCAGATGAAATTGTCCTAGGCATGAAAATCCATAATTTCCACTGGTTTTTAAAAGGTGATGGTTTCTTTCCCATCCATGCAGAACTGGATCACTTTTACGAAGCATCACAAGAACGCGTTGATGAAGTCGCTGAAAGAATCCTAACAATCGATGCGAAACCAATTCCAAGCTTACAAGCTGCACTTGACGCCAGCTCAATTGAAGAACTTGGCGCCGATTGGATTAGTGCTAAAGAAGGATTTGAAAAATTAATTGTTGATTTCGAACATATGAATCGTTCAGCAATCAGACTGGTCAAACTTGCAGAAGAAGTCGAAGATCCAGCCACAGCAGATTACTTTACAAGTGTTTCTGCTGAGCTTGGCAAAAATCTATGGATGTTTAAATCTTACATTCGCTAACAAAAAAGATGGGGAAACCCATCTTTTCTTATGATAAAGGAGTGATTTTATGAAAATAAACGATATACACCTCAGAACAAATGATCTTTTAGAAACAAAAAAATTCTACGAAACCGTTCTTGGACTTGTAACCCACAAACAAACTGAAAATGAACTTGTCTTAGGCAATGCAAGCCCCTTATTATACTTTCATCAAGACAACAAATATCAAGGGAAACCCAATCAATTTACCGGTCTGTATCACTTCGCTCTACTTTTACAATCAGATCAAGACCTTGCTTCACTACTTTATCATTTTATAGAAAACCAATATCCAATAATTGGCGCTGCCGATCATCTTTATTCAAAGGCAGTTTATCTCCAAGATCCCAATGGTTATGGCATTGAAGTTTATGCTGATAGACCCAAAACATCATGGATCATTGAAAATGAATATATTAAATCTGACACTTTACCCTTAGATATTGAGTCACTTTTAGAAAAAAGAACGCGACAATGGACACAATTGCCCGATACTGCAAGCATCGGACATATTCATTTACAAACAAATGATTTATTTGAAGCTAATATTTTATACGTGGAAAAACTGGGCTTAAAAGAAATGTCATTGGTCCCCAGTGCCCTATTCTTATCAGACCATGACTATCATCACGATATCGCTTTAAATGCTTGGAATCGGCAAATAAAACCGCCCCAAGAAGATAGCCTGGCTATGCTCTATTTCACCATAGAAGCCATTGATTTTGATCCTGATAAACTTAAAGATTATCTTATCACCGAATCTAAAACAACCTACCATTATCAAGATAAAAGCGGTATTCAATTTAAAATCATAAAATAAATCCAGGATTAATTCCTGGATTTATTTATGTAATTCATAATCTACGACATCTTTAGCAATTGTTGATTTTGTTGCATGATCATCATCATTTACGATGAGGATTTTTTTACCCGCGAGTGCTTCTTCACCGTATTTATCAGTTAAGTAGTCGAGTGCGTCATATTCTTTAACTTTATCTTGAATAATGTCACGCTCCATTACCTTCTTAATGATAACACCTGCACCTACAACTGCGGCCGCTGTAAGCATAATCTTCGTTGAACGTTTCATGTTACAACCTCCTTTTGCATTTAATTGCTAATGCTATATTAATATTGTAACATACTCACACCTATGAACAAGTTTATTTGCTTAATATTTTATAAAAATTTAAATACTAAGCACGCTTTACCTTCAATTTCACACATTCCATTGATGTCACTCATTGGCAAATATGCTCCTGTCCACAAATCTTGCACTGTCTTGTATTGCAACAATTCATGCGCTATTAGTATTTCGCTTAAATCATACTCAATTGTATGATCCTTTTTATTTAAAATACAAAGTGCTTTGCCCTCATACAAATCTTTAACTAAGACATCAACAGTCTCATCCTTAAAGACTCTTTTAGCTTGCTTTAGTAATTCATCTTGATTAATACTGATTAAATAGGGATTACTGATGATATCAATAATTTCTTGCGGTTTATTACGTAAATCAAAACCAAGTAACAAAGGTGCATTAATAAAACACCACAAGGCAAAATGACTTCTATTTTCTTGGTATGTTAAATCACCATTGCCAATTTGTAGCATGTCTGGATCATGATAAGCCCCTGGTTTTTGGTAATCATGTAATAAGACACTTTGCTCATAACAAGCATAAACTGAATCCCAGTGTGCCTCAATATCTGGGGTAATCCGCCAGGAATTCGCAAAGGCACTCGCCCAAGTCCAAGGTTCTGTCCGACCATGTTCTGAAATAGAATAAAAGATATCGCGATTGGTTTTTTGCAACGCCTTGCCCATACGCTCATAACGCATTTTCGCATCTGCTTTTTGACAATTGATCTGATTAAACAGTTTAATTGTATTAACACCCGCATCAAGATGCACACGTACTTGCTGTCTACCAGTCTTACTCCAACCACTACTTCTTGGTACGATCAGTAGATCTTCATCCTGATCGTTGACCTTTATTTGCAGGATACTGCCCTTTTCTGTTCTATATTTATGATAACCAATCGTAAGCAGATAGCTTCCAGCATTTTTTACTTCAATATTAGAAAAAGTACATGACCCTAAATTCAGGTCATAGATATAATGTTGAGAAACACAGGCAGGGTCGGTTTTGATTTTAGCCCCTTGACTCAATACTGCTTCAGTTGCATGATAAAAACGTTGCTTATGATTTTCATTCGCAATGCTAATATAATCAAGTTCAACCGTATCAAAACGCAAGGTACAATCACAAGGCATATCCACCACATGACAATAATCATACTTTAAATAATCAATGCCCCACTTCGCAAAAGTATCTGCATCGATTTTTTCCTTTAGAAAACTACCCGGTAAATCTTCACACGTTAAATCACTACAGGCACTATAAAGGCCTACTTTAAAATTGAGTGCGTGTAGTTTGTCAATGATCTTAGGCCCACTGGGAAAATTGGCCTCATCAAATTGCAATGCCCCTTGTGCATCGCGCATTGATGATTGCCAACAATCGTCAATATTTATATATTCATAACCCAACGCTTGCAATCCCGTCTCTTGCATTGCTTGTGCAATTCCCATAATCTTATCTTCATCAATTCTTTCTCGAAAACAGTTCCAAGATGACCAACCCATCTGTGGTTTTAACATGATATCACTCCTAATTTTATTATAAGACAAAAAACATCATATTTTAGTCAAAATATTACTGTCTTTAAGGTACAATGTATATAAGAAAAAGAGAGGTTTTGCTTATGAGTAACTTTATTACACGTACAATTGCTTCCCAGCATTTAAAAATGGACTGGAATGTTTCTTATATTGAAGGAACAGCAGACTATCCCATCCTATATTTACTTCACGGTGCTACAGGCAATCATACTGATTTTTATCAATATACCCAACTTGATCGTTTTATAAATAAATTCAACTATCAAGGCAGTATTGTTTTTGTTGATGGTTTCAATTCTTTTTATCTGGATCACCATTTGAAAATGGAGTCTGCTTTAGTAAAAGAGTTATTTCCGACCATGGAGACGCAATTAAAACACAATCAAAAGCGTGTTATCGCAGGTATCTCTATGGGCGGTTTTGGTGCCCTTCGCCTCAGTTTGAAGTACCCTCACTTCTTTGAACAATGCTTTGCCATCTCACCAGCAATTTGGTTTGATCCTTGTGATTCTCTTTTAACAGACTGGTTTCTTTTTAAAACAAGTTCAGGTACATTCAATCAAGCTTTATGGAACAAAGAGCATCCCATCAATTATTTACAAGAAACAAAAACAAAATTTTTAATCATCAATAACAAACAAGATGAGATTACACCATATCAAGACTCAGTACAATTTTATGAAAAAAGTAAACAAATTCTCGATATTGAACTCATTATTGAAGATGAAGGCGCACATAATTGGTTGTATTGGAACCAGCATATACCCAAAATATTAAAGACTATCAAAGAAAATAATTTTATGCAATAAGAAAACAAGTCGTACGACTTGTTTTTTTCATTATACAAAGTGTTCAATTTGCGCTGCTAGGGTTAAACTACTCAAAGCAGACACGGGCACATCTAAGATTGTCATCGCGCCATATTGGCCTTTTTGATTCAAACGATAAGCAGCTTTAGCATAAGCAATCAATACAAGTGCGGTAAATTCAGGGTTACTGTCCAAAGCCAATGAAAATGACATTAAGTGCTGATGAGCACTTGAGCTTTCCCCCTGACGCAGTACATGACCACCATGAGCCATGCCTTGGTGGTTTTCTGCCATTGCTTCTTGCGTAATAAAATGAACGCTTGTATCTTGGCCTTTAAAATAATGGGGCATATTAATAATTTCGTCGTGAATACGTTGATGGTCTTTTTCATCAGCCACAACATAACATACCCTTTGATGACGCGCCTTTTCGACTTCTTCATGCGCTTTAATTTTATTTATAAGTGATGCATCGGGCACCGTATATTGAACCGCATCAATCACTCCGGGAATTTTCCGTACCGCTTGCGAATGACCTTGACTGACGCCCTTACCCCAAAAGGTATAATTTTTCCCTGCTGGTAAAACAGACGCAAAAAGTGCGCGTTGTAAACTAAAGAGTCCTGGATCCCAGCCCACTGAAACAATGGCCGTTTTTTGATTTGCTTGGCAAGAAGCGTCTGTCTTATTAAGGTGTTCCACCACTAAATCATGCATATCAAAACTATCGACACAATTAAAGTATTGACTTAAAAATGGTGTTTGTTGAGGTAAATCATTTTTTGAACTGCCACATAAAATACAAACATCGATTTCATTTTGATAGTTAAGTAGATCATCATAAGCATAAACCGGTGCATAGGCTGTTTTAACAGACTTGGGATCACGCTTTGTAAAGACGCCAAAGCAATGGATGTCCTCATGATGCTTGAGCCCTTTTTCTACCCCTTTCCCTAAATTACCATAACCAATGATGGCGACATTAATCATTGAAAACCACATCCTTATAGTCATAGCGCCCTTTTTCTTGCTTAACAAGATAGAGCGCCGCCTCATAAGCTCCATGAGCAAAGATATCTTTACTCTGAGCGTGATGGCTCAGACTTAAACTTTCATCTTCACCAAAAAACTGCACTTTATGATCGCCTGAAAGTGTTCCGCCACGTAGTGATTGCATCCCCACTTCATTTGCCTCACGTTTATGATTACGCTCAGTACTCATGATTAGGGCAGGATTAATCTTTTTGGCTGCCTCAAACAACATCAAAGCACTGCCACTAGGGGCATCTACCTTATAGCGATGATGGGCTTCGATAATTTCAATATCAAAATTTGGGAGTAACTTACTGGCCTCACTGACAAGATGGGTCATTACAATCATACTGCGACTAAAATTGCCTGATTGTAGTACGGGAATATCTAATGCAAGCTGATCAATATAAGCCAATTGTCTTTCACTTAAACCTGTTGTCGCAACAACAAACGGTGTTTTTGTTTTACGGGCATAATCAGCAATCTCATCAAATAATTTTGGGTGGGAAAAGTCAATAATCACATCTACTTTTTCCTCAAATTCACTCAGGTTTGTAGTAATTGGGTAACTACTTTCAGCTTCACTTTTAGAAAAACCGTAGGCTACCTTATAAAGCTTGGAAAAAACCTGACCCATGGCGCCATCGTAACCACATAAGAGTATCTTCATGATTGCTTCAACTCCTTTGTGACCATATTGACAGCGGCTTGTTTATCTTCACTGAGCGGTACAAGTGGTAAACGCAATACGTTTTCACAATAACCCATTTGGCTCAATACAAATTTTACAGGTATCGGATTGGGTTCAATAAATAATTGTTCGATGAGTTGGGCATATTTAACTTGTAAGATTTCAGCGGTTTCTAAATCACCATCTAAAAAAGCTTGGGTCATTTGCTGGGTTTCAAAAGGTACCACATTGGCTAAGACGGAAATGACCCCAACACCACCCAATGACATCATGGGAATAATCATGTCATCATTACCAGAATAGAGGGCAAAATCACTGCCACATAGAGCGCGTACTTTTAAAGTATCAGAGAAATTTCCTGTCGCATCTTTAAGACCGACAACCCTTTCTAACTGAGATAGTTGGTAAACAGTTTCCGGTTCAAGATTAACTTGGGTTCTTGATGGCACGTTATATAGAATGATTGGTATATTGGTTTGCTCGTGAACGGCTTTAAAATGTTCATAAAGTCCTGTTTGACTTGTCTTATTATAATACGGTGTCACAATTAAAAGTCCATCTGCTCCTAAGCGTTCTGCTTCTTGGCTTAGCTTAATCATTTTTTGTGTGTCGTTGCTGCCTGTCCCTGCAATTACCGGAATTCTGCCATCCACTTGTTTAATAGTAAATTCAATTAAGGCGCTTTGCTCAGCAAATGACAGTGTCGCAGATTCTCCCGTCGTGCCATTAATGATAATCGCATCTGTTTGGTTTTCAATTTGAAATTCAATAAGTTTTCTTAAACTTTGGTAGTCGATACTCCCATCTTGATTAAAAGGCGTAATTAAAGCGACACCTGATCCTTTAAATAACATTAAATCAATCCTTTCTCTATAATAAGTTCTGCTATTTGTACTGTATTGCTTGCGGCACCTTTACGAATATTATCTGCGACACACCATAAATCAAGCCCATGCTCTACTGAAGCATCTTCCCGTAAACGACCCACATATACTTCATCTGTATCAATTGCCTTTTCTGCAAGGGGATAAAGATTATTTTTCGGATCATCAAGCAAGATAATGCCGCTTGTGTTTTGGTAGACACGACGCAGCAAATCAAGATTTACTTTTTTCTTTGTTTCAACATTCATCGCAACAGCATGCGTTCTTTCTAAGGGTACTCTAACCGTGGTCGCAGTAATTTTAAGATGCTCGTTAGCGAATATTTTCTGGGTTTCCTCAATCATTTTTACTTCTTCTTTAGTGTAACCATTGGCTAAAAAGTCATCGATATGAGGTAAGACATTATGCTTAATTTTATAAGGATAATTCAAAGCAGTGTCATTCTGTAAATCCTCAATCCCTGCCCAACCTGAACCTGAAACTGATTGATAGGTATTATAAACAATTCTCCTAATACCAAATAAATCATAAATGGGTTTTAAAGCCAAGACAGATTGAATGGTTGAACAGTTTGGATTTGCAATTAATTTTGTCTTATTCGTAATCGCTTCTGGATTCACCTCAGGAACAACCAGTGGCACTTGTTCTGACATACGCCAGGTTGAACTGTTATCAATCACAAAAGCTCCTGTTTCAACAAATATAGGTGCATATTCTTGGGATATGTTGCCACCGGCTGACATCAAAACAATATCGTGTTGTGATTTTTGGGCAAGCGATTGATCAAGTGCAATAATTTCATATTTTTTTCCATTGAATGACACTTGCTTTCCTGCACTTCTTTGAGAAGCATAAAGGGTTAAACTATGAATTTCTAAATGACTGTTTTCTAAAACCTCTAGAATTGTGGTGCCCACTAAACCTGTTGCACCAATAATTGCGATATCTAAGTTAGGCATGTTTTTCTCCTTTTAATTGAAATTGTTCTGCTAAGGCAAGCACCGTTTTCTCTTTGTTTTTAGCATCAATTATATACGAAATACTAATTTCTGAAGTTGATACTTGGTAAAATTGAATTTCTTCTTGAGCAAAAACCGTATAGACCTGAGCTGCTACACCAGAATGATAGCGCATGGCATTACCGATTACTGAAACTTTTACAACATCATCTTTATAATCAAAAGGATGATGGGTAATCTCTTTGACAATGGCTACCACATCCAACAAATCATTTTTATTGGTGGTAAAAGAGATATCTTGATTAAAATTTTGCGAAATAACATCTATATTAACACCTGCTTGAGCACAGGCATTGAATAAAGCCAGTACTTTTTGTGGTTCATCTGCAAAATGTTCTATATTAAATAAAACAACATCATCTAAAACAGACACATTGGTAATCATTTGTTCTTCTAACATATTGCCTCCTTGGGTTATTTTTGTCCCTTCTACTTCACCCGTATTAAGGGTAATGGTAAGGGGTACTTTAAACCGGGCCGCAAGGTCCACTGATCGCGGCTCTAATATCTTTGCGCCTAAACTGGCCATCTCCATCATTTCTTCATAGGATAAATGAGGAATAATCTTTGCCTTAGGGTAGATTTTAGGATCCACACTATATATGCCCGCAACATCAGTATAAATTTCACAAGGACAAGCCAAAGCAGCAGCTAAAGCAACCGCACTGGTGTCAGAACCCCCACGACCTAAAGTCGAAATATCTTCCTTTTCATCATAACCTTGAAATCCAGCAACGATCACAATATTGCCATTTTCATGTTCTTTTGTAATCCGACTAAGATCAATATCTTTAATTTTTTGTTTCATCGCTGAACCATAGGTTTTAATACCCGCTTGCCAGCCAGTAAGCGAAATACTTTTATGATTTAAGGCATTTAAAGCAATGGCTAATAAAGAAATACTAATTTGTTCCCCCGTAGATAAAAGCACATCCATTTCTCTTTTGTTTGGTGTTTTTGTAATGGCTTGTGCCATGTCAATTAAACCATTGGTGGTCTTGCCCATTGCAGAAACGACTACAACAATATTATCGTAAGCTTCTTTTTTGCGTGATATAATCTGGGCCACTTGTTGAATTTGTTGCACACTTGATAGTGAGCTGCCCCCATACTTCATCACTAAAGCTGCCATCTATACCACATCCAATCTGATTAAATCAGCTAACGTCTCGCGGCGCACAACTAATTGATCTTGACCATTTTTAACAGCAACCAACGCTGGACGTAACATTTTATTATAATTAGAACTCATACTCATCGTATAGGCACCTGTATTTTTAATGAGTATTAAATCATCTTTTTCGGGAAGCTTATCTTTATGGTTCTCAATTAAGACATCGCCTGATTCACATAACTTTCCAGCGATGGTGTAAGTTGTCTCTTGGGTATTATTGGTAAATACGTTTGCACTGTAATCTGCTTGGTAGAGTGCCGGACGGATATTATCAGACATCCCTCCATCAACAAAGACATATTGCTTACCACTGAGGGTCATTTTTTGCGATCCTACTGTATAAAGGGTATGCATGGATTGATTAATTAAAGAACGACCGGGTTCAATGATTATTTTTTTAATTGGTAAATCATAAGCGGTAATTTCAGCTGCGACTCTTTGAGCATATTCGCTTAAAAAAGTACCTAAATCAAGGTGTGGATCGCTTTCAGTATAAGCTACGCCAAAACCACCTCCTAAATTAAGGATTGAAAGATCGAGTTGGTACTGATTTTCTATTTTGCGATAAAAAGCGAGTAGCGTTGTAGCTGCTTCATAAAATGATGCCTTCTCAAAAATTTGTGAACCGATATGAGCATGAAAACCATCTAAGTGAATATAGTGATGCTTATTTAAAGCTTCAATCAAGGCAAATAACTGAGGGTCCTTTAGCGCTATCCCAAATTTTGAATCTACTTCACTTGTTTTAATATACTCATGCGTATTCGTATGTACCGTAGGATTTACACGAATCAAGACAGCTTGCTGGGTTTCATATTCCTCAAGAAGTGTCATTAATAAATTGGCTTCATCAATGTTATCTAAGACAATGTGTCCTACCTGATGTTCTATTGCATATCTGAGTTCTTTTTCTAATTTATTATTTCCATGAAAGTATACTTTACGAAGATCGACGCCTGCTTCTTGTAAGATATATAACTCGCCCATTGAAGCGACATCAAAGGACAAACCTTTCTGAGCGATTGTTTGTGCAATATGGAGATTGAGATGCGCTTTTGAGGCGTATGCAATCTCGGTTTCGATTGGACTTTTAAAGTGCGTCTTAAATAGTTCACAGCGATCTTCAAAATGTTCTTGGTCGAGTATTTGTAGCGGTGTATCATATTTTTGTTTTAAAAAAGCAAGCGAAACCCCACCAATTTGTTCGATAGCGTTTGCTTGCTCAGTATTTTTATTCATTTTACTTCCTCCTTTTAAAAAAGAAAAAACTATAAGCAAAAGCACTTATAGTTTAAGAAGTTGTCTTTTGCCCCAATATGAGAAGCGCTTCTTGTTAGCATATGGGCTATACTAACAGACAGTGTTGGACCTTTCGGTACAACCCCAACATCATTTTTGATGCTTCGGCAATAACCCCTTTCGCTAATGCTACTTTTGGTTACTGCGGCCTCTTCTTCATATTGTTTAGTTTATTCAATTTTCTTTATCATAACACAGATTCTAATTAAATCAAATTTTTATATCAAGGATAAAAGAATAATTTTTCAGTTTTTGCTCCCTTTGTTTACGATCAGGCATGAGTTGATCAAATAATTCATAAAATGATTTTTGGTGATGAGGATGCACAAAATGAAGCAATTCATGTAAAATCACCAGTTCAATCAAGGAATAGGGTGCTTGTATAAGCTTGGTATTAATTATGATTCGATTTTCTTGCGGATAACAGGTCCCCCACCTTTTACTCATTTGTCGCTTCGTAAGCGTCGGCCTCTTGGCATAAAAAGGGTTCATGCGCGGCAGTAACGATTGCAGCACATTTTGAAATACTGTCTCTGCTAAGTCTTGATAACTCTTTTGCAACGCTTGTTTTTGCCGAGAAAGATATAAAATCTTTGCTTCATGATCAAACTGATACCCTCTCTCAAGTGAGGGCTCGTTTTTAAGCGTATAAGACTCGCCTAAAAATAAGCGCGAACCTTGTTGAAGCAAGTTCTCCCGTAGTTTTTGTTTTTCTTCAATCATCGCAAGTTTTTTCTCAATCCAATGGGCCTTGCTTTGGACAAATTGATCAATCGTACTGCGCTGAAGCCCGATGGGTGCAACAACGATAATTTCACCTTCGGGTTTTATTTTTAAAGTAAGATTTTTAACCTTTTTATATTCAACTTGAACCATTAAATTTCAAGTAAGAGCTTTAAACCTTCGACCATTATAAAGAATCCTTCTTTACGGTAGACTGTTTCACCTTGACTGTTTTTAACAATGAGGAATTCGCGGTAATTTTCTCCCTGCTCATCTTCTGTCCAATCGGTGAAAAAGAAATGCTTGCCATCTTGATAGAAGAAAGTTTCATGATTATCTGTTTTAATGCTTTGCCCTGTATTTAATAGGTCCACTTTGTTTTCTTGATGCACAACGACATCTTCTTTATTTAAAACGATATTATAACTGCTGTCATAATCTTCAAAGCTCAGTTCTGTTAATTCGTCTAAAACCATTAGCGCGTCATTTAGTTTATAAATCGTGATTGATTTCTCTGTGAAATCAAATAAACCATAAAGACGCGTTTCTGTTTCAAGTTCAATCATATTCGTATAAAGCGCATTATCATCTTCAAAACTTAATAATGTTTCCAAGGAAAGTTCTTTTTTCCCGGCTTTTACTTCTTGTATAAATTGTTCGAAGTTAATAAATGAAATATTGGCATCACAAACTTGTTGTGGCGTTTTATCTGCTTTCATAATCTCTTCATATTCATAAGGATCCATATTGAATGGCACATTTACAAGATAAGTTTTCTCACCACGAGTTACTAAGTGATGATTTTCTTTGGTATGCCAAGTATTAATCAAGCGTTCATCATAAATACGATGCATTGACTTTGTAGCGACTTCATAGAGATAGAGTTCGTCTTGATCTTTATGGTATTGCCATTGATCATTTTCAAATTGCCATGCGTTATCACTTTTACTGATAAGACAATAATCATGATTTAAAAATAAGACATCTTCATTGTTTGGGCGATAAAATGAATGCTTAAAAGCACCCCAAGCTGAATCAAACACACCATGTCTTACTTCTTCTTCACCCGCTAAGGCAACATAAACCATGCGCATTTCACGAACATCCAAGCTGATTGTTTCATCTTCATATCCTGTTAAATTCGCAAAGGCTTCAAATGTTTCCTTTTCAAGGTCCATGTGTAAAAACTCAATACGGCTTTGGGTTTTAAGTGCACATAATAAAACTTGGTCTTGTTGATAAAGCACTTCAAATTGTTTATAGTCTGCCCCTTTTGTCTCATATTCCTTTAATTCGGGGAAAACCGCGCTTAACTGTACAATATTATAATCAATTTCATTCAAATGATTTACTTTAAAATTCATCTTGTCTCTCCTTATATGTTTCTACTTCTATATATACTATTTTACACTGTTCAATGCAAATTTTCCCCTCATTTATTATAGTTTTTTATGAAATAAAACTGTTATAATAAATAAAAGGAGCCTAATATGATAAAACATCGCATTCAAAGTACTAGTTTCTACAGTAAAACGCTTGGTTTTGATCTGAATTATTCTGTTTATCCAGGCGACAAACATCACCCGATTATCTATATGTTACATGGTGCTTATGGGAATCATCGTGATTTTTATACTCAAACAGACTTGCAAGCCGATCTCAAATTTTTACAATATCCCGGTACGATTATTTTTGTTGATGCGCTCAATAGTTATTATCTTAACAGTCGCCATCTCAAAATGGAAACAGCAATCATCGAAGATTTACTGCCTTATATGGAAAAACAGTATGCTTTTAATGGCCAGCGGGTTATTTGGGGCATCTCAATGGGAGGCTATGGTGCATTAAAGCTTGGGATGAAATATCCTGAATTATTTACTACTGTCGTTTCCATGTCTCCAGGAATCTGGCTTGATCCACCAGAAAGTTCCGCATTGAAGCAATGGGACATCTTTAAAGATGAAACACGATTTGACCTTACGTTTTGGCAAAACGAACATCCGCTTCATTACTTAAGGCCGCTGACGAATCATTACTATCTTATTACGGGACAAGATGATCATTTAACCGACTTTGCTTCGGTCGATTATTTTTACCAAAAAGCAAAAGATACCCTACAGATTGACTATACCGTTGACCCTCATGGTCCCCATGCATGGTATTACTGGTCTGCCATTATGTTACGAACGTTCTTACAATTGCAAGCTGATCAAAGACTATAAAAGCCGCTATATAGCGGCTTTTATTATCCATTCTTTTAATGCTAATACGTTCTTTTCGATTGCTTTAACTGTCACTTCAAAGGCTTCCTTTCCTTTGCCACTGGGATCATCTAAACCCCAATCAAAGCGGTATTGACTTTTTATATGCGGACATGACACATTACATCCCATCGTCACAACAATATCAAGTACTGGTAATTCATCAATATGATTGACTTGTTGTAGTTTTTTCATATCGTAATCATAATACTCTATAATAATGGCATTGGCATCCTCATTGATGCCACGATTGGTATGGGTCCCGGCAGAATAACTGATAAAAACATCACTTGCTTTCATTGTTGCGATCGCTTCTGCCATTTGACTGCGACATGAATTATGAACACATATAAACCCAACTTTTACCATAGCTTATTGCAACTTAAACTCAGTATAAATATCTTCATACTGATCGATAACTTTTTCTAGATTGGTATAGAAGAAAGTGTTTTCCGCAACCGCTGCTGGCATATTTAAAAGTGGATTAGCAAGAAACGCTTCTGATAAATAAGCCTTTGCTTCTTTATTTACATTGGTAAACTGGATGATTTCTGAAGTTTTAGCGCTGTTTTCTGGTTTCATCATAAAGTTAAGAAAAGCATAAGCATGCTCTGGGTTGGGTGCATCTTTTGCCATCACAAAAGCATCAATATAAATTGGAATCCCTTCTTTCGCAAAAACGGGCACCATGTTTGGATTCTCTTGTATTGCTTTGGCTGCTTGATTTGAATACATAAAGCCTAAATTTGCCTCACCATTTAAAAGTGAGTCTTGTGGCGTATTTGTTTCAAATCGTACAATTTGTTCTTTCAAACTAAATAATTTCTCTTTTACAGCAGAAATCGCTTGAGGATCTGGGTCATTAACTTTTTGTCCCAAGACTTTCGAAACAATCCCCATGACCTCTACAGCACCATCAATTGTGACAACACTATTTTTAAATGTCTCATCCCATAAAGCATTGTAGGAATCTATTGTTTGATCTACCTTTTCAGCGTTATAGACCATAACGGCAGTAGAAACGGTATAAGGAATTGAATATTCGCTGGTTTCATCATAATATTTATATAAATAATTTTCATCAAGCGCAGAGAAGTATTCTAATTGATTTTGATCAAATTTTTGAATGGTTCGATTTTGTCTTAAGATATCAACCATATAATCAGTCACGACTGCTAGATCATATTGACCCGCACTATTCTCTAATAAATTTTGCATTTCTTCATTAGAGGTCACTTCTTTTAGTTGTACTTTAATATTAGTTTCAGCTTCGAATTGTTCAATCATTTCACTGGGAATAAAGTCACCGCCCCAGGTCATAATTGATACTTGTTCTTGTGTGTTTTGACTACATGCTGCCAAAAACATTACCATTGTGATGATCAATATCATTCTTCTTTTCATTTTAATCCTTCTTTCTAATTTCTAATTGACTCAGTGATAAAAGTGTAAAGGTAATCAGTAAAATCAATGTGCTTAAGGCATTAATACTTGGATTAACACCGACTCTTAATTGGGAAAATATATGCACCGCTAATGTACTTTGGCTACCAGAGACATATGTTGAAATAATCACATCATCCAGTGACATCGCCAGTGAAAGTAAAGCTGCACTCAATAAGGCAGGTAATAATAACGGTAATAAAATCGAATAAAAGATTTGCAATGGTTTGGCACCTAAATCTTGGGCTGCTTCAAAGATACTTGCATCAATTTCTTTCATACGTAATTGCAGCATAATATAAACATAAGGGACACAAAAGAGCGCATGAGCAAAAACAAGTGACCAAACGCCTAAATTCAAGCCAATTAATTGATAAAAGAAAAGGAGCGATAAGGCTAATGCCAATTCTGGTATTAATAAGGGCAACAACATCATTTGGTCGGTAAACTTTTGTAATTTAACTTTTAAATATGAGGAGGCCATGACGGCATATAACCCCATAAAAGAAGATAGAAGTGCCGTTAGTAGCCCAACCTTAAGACTATAACGTAAGGCATCTTTTATCTGGGGATTATTAAAGAGCGTTTGGTACCATTTAAGGGTAAAACCGCGCCACGAAGCAAAACTGCTGCTATCGTTAAACGAATAGAGTACCACGGCTAATATAGGAAAATAAAGCAGTAGGAAAAACAACGATAAATAGATATGTTTAAAGCGAACTGTTCTCTTCACGTGCGTCTCCTTTCCATTTTTTCAGGATTTTACTGGTTAAATACAAGAATATAATAACCAGAATTAATAACACAATCGCTAAAGCAGCGGCCTGTGGCTTATTTCTGGCTTTACTCAATTGCGTATTAATCAAATTCCCAACAAAGATAACTTGGCCACCCCCAATAAGATCAGAGACAAAGTACATCGAGAGTGCAGGAATAAATACCAAAGCAAAACCTCTGATGATGCCTGGCATACTTAAATTTAAAATAACATTGAAAAATGTTTGTCTTTTACTTGCCCCCAAATCGGCAGATGCTTCAAGATAGGACGGATCAATTTGATCTAAACTATTAAATACTGATAAGATCATAAAGGGAATCAACATATATAAAGTAACGACAAGGACCGATTCAAAACGATACATCAAGTCAAGCGGCTGGTTGGTTAATTTAACTGCCATTAGAAAACGGTTGATTAAGCCTTCTTTTCCTAATAAAATCATCCAACCGTACGTTCTTAAAAGACTGGAAATCCAAAAAGGTAACATCATTAAAAGGAGTAAAACCCGTTTATATTTTGTTTTCATTTGACTGATAAAATAAGCAATCGGATAACCCAAGAAAAGTGCTAAGACCGCAGTGATAAATGCTAATTTAAATGAAGATAATAAGATCTTGAGGTAAGTCGGTGAGAGTATTTTTTGATAGGCAGCTAAAGAAAAAATTGGTAAGATATTACCCAAGTCATCTTTGGTACTAAAACTAACAATTATTAAAAATACTAAAGGTAATATTAAAAAAGTAGCAAAATAGATAAATAAGGGCGCTGTAAATAATTTACGCTTCATTTTGATCATCTCTTGGCAAAAGGATCGCCGCCTTATCATCCCAATCAAGGAACACTTCATCCCCTACTTCATAATCACACTGTGTATCGTAAATCACCCATTCAATGACGTTACCTTGCAAATTGGCACTATATTTTATTTGCGAACCACTCATGTGAATTGCCTTAATAATTACCTTGATTTTGCCTTGTTCTTGCTTCATTTTAATTTGATCTTTCAGGACAGCTAAGACAACTTTTTGTTTTGGCATTGTTGGAAAATCATGATAAACAGAAAAAGATTGTCCTGTAATATTTACAGTAAAATCATGGTTTAAATCAACCTCAATGATGTTTCTTTCGCCTAAAAACTCTGCGACAAAAAGATTTTTGGGACGATAGTAAGCTTCATTAGGTGTCGCAATTTGTTGGATACTTCCTTGATTCATAATCATGATGCGATCAGACATATTCAATGCCTCATCTTGATCATGAGTGACATAAATAAAACTAGTGTTACTTTGTTTTTGAATATTGCGCAACTCCGTTTGCATATGTTTTCTAAGTTGTAAATCTAATGCGCCCAAGGGCTCATCGAGTAATAAAAGTGATGGTTTGTTGATTAAAGCCCGGGCGATGGCGATTCTTTGTTTTTGTCCACCGGATAACTTTTGCACTGATTGATACTTGTAAGGTGTCATGGCGACTAAATCTAAGACCGCTTCAACCGCTTTGTCAAAGTCTTTTTTAGGCAAAGTCTTTTTCATCTTAGGACCATAGATAATATTGTCAAATACATTCAAATGGGGAAATAAAGCATAGTTTTGAAATACGGTATTCACATCACGTTTATCGGCAGGTACGGCAATAATTGATTGATTCTTAAGAACGATATCCCCACTTTGAATATTTTCAAAGCCTGCAATGCAACGAAGCATGGATGTTTTCCCACAACCTGATGGTCCTAAAATGGTGAGAAACTCGTTCTCTTCGACTGAAAAACTGACATCTTTCAAAGCTTGAAACGATTCATAATATTTATCTACTGCAATAACTTTTAATAATTCACTCATAATTTTACCTCAACTTTCCATTGTTTTTACTACTACATTGAATTGGAGGTGATGAAACTGTGACTTCTTCCAACAATTCATCAAAGGTATAGACAAGTTGCGCCAGATGCTCTTTATTTAGATAGTAGCGGGTCCAATAACCTTCTTTAATCCCTTGCACAAGACTTGCCTCTTGTAAAAGGCGCATATGATAGGATAAGGTCGCTTGTGAGATATCAAAAGCATCTAGTAATTGACACGCACAAAGATTATTACATTTTAGTAATTGGATGATTTCCCAGCGGGTTTCATCAGCTAAGGCTTTAAGCATTAATACAGTATCCATTTCGTCACTCCTTAATCTGTTTCGATTTTCTTCTATATGAATAATACACGCTCATTTTACGTTTGTCTATTAAAGTGTTCATAAAAAAACCACTTACATGCTTGTAAGTGGTTTCACTTATCTTGCCAACTGGCAAGATATTTTTTTAGTATCAAGATTGCCAATTCTAAATCGTTTTGTAATGTTTGTGCTTCAAACGATAAGGTTTGTAATCTTGCTAAACAGATTTGTAAATCATCTATAATTCTCTTTCTTAAAACTGGATCTGTCTTTGAATCGACATCGGTCAGTCGTTGCGGAAATAACTGTTGGTTATAATGACTTAAATAGCTGAGCGTTTTTTCATAGATATCTAGCATTTTTTGATCATTTTCAGTTAATGATAATTTGTAGGAACTATCAAAGGCAAGTTGGCTATAAACAAGATTATTCAGTTGATGCGCTTGTTGATAATCAAAAACTGATTTTAATTCTTCAAAGTGTTTGCCCGTGAAATAAGGAACACAAAGATTAAGGATGCCTGATACCCCTGCTTTTTCGTAGTAATTTAAATCATCAGCAATCCGATTGGTTAAATGAGGATAAAGCTCACTTTGCATAAAGACGTCACTATAGTATTCCAACACTGTTAAGTTTGGTGTAATTTCTAACCATGCTTGTAAAGCTTGGTTGGCCCTATCTTGACTTTGATCAAGTGGATTGGTAATTGTTTGACTGTAATCACGTCCCCAATAAGCAAACAAAGTATTGAGACCGGCATTGTCTTTTAATTCAGCAGGTTTTTCTAACATTTGCCAAGAAAGACCTGCATTATATACGATGTGTTCAACTTCCACATTCAAGTTTTCTTGTACCAGCTCTTTTTGTAATCGTGACAAGAATTTTATATAATTTTGCATAAATTCAACACCGTCGTCAGTGTTGATCGCTAAGTCCTCAGGCCATAAAGATATGCGCTTGATGATGGGTGAATTTTTACAGGTTTGCAGCACTTTATCGATAATTGTGGCTTGTAATTTTTCATCCTTAAATATAGAAATGTTCTGATTATCCACTTCATGAATATCAATTTCATCGGCAAGAAGATATTTTAAACTGTGTCCACCTAAAGTCACTTCATAATCGCGCTTAATTAATGCTTCTTCAATCTCATTTTTAACTTCATCCCACAAGAAAAAAGTAAAGAAGATTTCATTATGATAATGTTCAATGCCCCATTGAATTTGTTTTTTGAGATAATCTGTATCATTAATGACTTCATAGATATTACCGCGGCGTGCAAAACGCGCAACTTTGCGTTCACTTACGGCTTGTGGATTTCGATAATAATCATATAAAGCATAGAGTACTGACCGTTTGTTATTGGCCTTTACATAGAGATTATTATGGTCAGCTCGGTAGGAAAACTGATCTTGTGCCTCATGAGTCAAGGTATAGTGCAAATTAATATTTAGTCTTTGTTGCTCTTGCTGAATAAATGTATCAATCATAGTAAATTCCTCTTTCTATTTATGGTTAAAGATTGAAGCATTCCTTTGTAAGACATTTCACATTACTTTCAATTTACCAATCTTTCTTTCACATTGCAATCGTTTTTGAAAATTAGTTCAGTCTTTCCCTATTTTCATAAAATAATCCACCTCCGTTTTACATAAGCGTCATAAAGTGATAAATTATAATAAGAAAAGGACTGTGATAAAGATGATTTTAAATGCGAATGATTTAGAAAAATTAAATAAAGAAAATTATGATGTAACAGTTTTAGTTTCTGATCACACAGATACAGATGCAATTACAACAAAAGGTTATGAGTCTTATGTAACTGAGCTCACAATCCCGCAAAATGATTTCACTGTTTTCACCATTGAAATAGCAAATAATAAAAAGCTTGTGCGCGTGAATATGAGTCGTGATATATCAGCTCGAGAAGCTCAGATATTGGCGAAAAAGTTAGCCAAAGAACTCAGCGAGGCTAAAGATATCGCAGTGGTATGTGAAACAGTGTATGACCCTGAAATTACCACGCAATTTTTAAAACGATTTGGTTTAAGTTTTGATCGTTTCGCTAAATATATGAAAACGGGCATCAGTAGCGATCACCAAGAAATCACTGATAGAAATCATCAACCAAGTATTCATGTTTATGGTGTTGATAAAGTTAAGGTTAACGCGATTAATCATCGCATCAAGTCAGTAGCGTTTGCTAAAAACTTAGTCAATGAGCCGGCTAATGTGATGACCCCAACTCAGCTTGCTGCTGAAGCCGAGTCATTCTCTTTAAATCATAATATTGATGTAACAATCATGAGCGAAGCTAAGATCCAATCCCTAAAGATGGATGCCTTTTTATCAGTTGCGCAAGGTTCAGATGAAAAACCTAAGCTCATTGTCATGCGCTATATGAATAACCCTGATTCAAAAGAAATCATCGGTCTTGTTGGTAAAGGAGTTACTTATGACTCTGGTGGCCTTGCTATTAAGCCAGCCACAGGGATGGTAACCATGCATGCCGATATGGGTGGTAGTGCTGCGGTCATTGGGGCAATTAACTTACTTGCCGTTCAAGAAGCGAAGGTTAATGTTGTTGCGGTGGTGGCAGCATGTGAAAATATGATTTCTGGCCATGCCTACCGTAATGGCGATATTATTAATTCCATGTCTGGTAAAAAAATCGAAGTCATCAATACTGATGCGGAAGGTCGTTTAACCTTGGCGGATGCGATTTGGTATGCTCATGAAATTGAAAATGTTACGCGTATCGTAGATATCGCTACCCTTACAGGTGCTGTTTATGCAGCTTTAGGTGATAAAATAACCGGTGTTGTATCTGATGATGAAACTTTTTATAAACATTTAGAATCGGCCAGTGAAGCAATTGGTGACAAAATTTGGCGCTTACCAATTGATGAAGAATTAGCCAAATGTAATGAATCGAAACGTGCCGATATTAAAAATGCCAGCACATGTGGTGCCGGTACAACAACGGCAGGTTTATTTTTACGAAGCTTTGCGAAAAAATTACCATGGACTCACTTAGATATTGCGGCAACAGCATATAAATCTGAAAGTGACTTTGATCCAGAAGGTGCCAGTGGCGTGGGTGTTGAATTACTTGCCGATGCTGTTGTAAAATTTTTCTCAGCTTAAATACAAAAGACGTACTGACTTAAATAGAGTCAATACGTCTTTTTTTTATCTTATTGCATAAATAATTAAACTAATACTTAGACTCAACGCTAAAATGATAAAAATATAATCCCGAGTGCTGAGCGTTATCTTTTTATGATGAGAACGTGTCTCGTATCGTCCAAAATCTTTTGAAAGCATGGCCAGTGTAAGATGATCTGAATAAAGTATCACTTTGGTAAAAAGTGGAATTAACACTTTACTTGAATAAGGAAATACTTTTTGATTTCGTGCTTGGAAAGCTAATTGGTTCTTTTTAACCTCTAATTTGATAACGGGTAAGAGATTAATGGTTGCGAAGATACCGTAAATAAATTGATCTGGTATCTTCAATTGATCCCTTAACGAATACATCAAATCCTTCGGTTTTGTGGTATAAGTAAAAAGCATCCCTAACAAAGCAAAGACATAAACTCGACTGGCTAAAAGATAAGCATATTCTAAATCAGTAATCATATGCGTGGTAAGATGTTCTGTATTGGTATTGTTAGAGAAAATTAGAGCTGTCATAAAGAAACCAAAGGCAGCAATGCTCACAGGAATCATCGTTTTAACAATACGTATCAGTGACACTGACTCAAGTAATAGGAGTAAAAAAAGACCTACGATAAAGATTAGATTAAGGCGTAAAGACTGCGTTACAGTGTAACTTAAAGTAATCGATAATATGCCCATAAGTTTGAAACTAGGATTAATTTTCTTAAACATGTTTCTTCACCTTAATAATGTGGCTTGCGTAATGTTCAACTAATTCTAAATCATGACTAGTAAAAAGAATTGTTTTGCCTGCATCAGCAGCCACAGTTCTGAGTTGATTCATAATTTTTATCACCAACGCATGATCTTGTCCGTATGTAGGTTCGTCCATAATAATGAGATCAAAATCACCCATTAAGATGATTCCTAAAGCAAGACGGCGCTGCTGGCCTTGACTTAACTTAAAAGGAGATAAGTTTTGATACGCTGATAGATCGAGATAATCTAGAATGCTCCTTGTTTTCTGATGATCAAGACAGCTAGAATAAACTTCATCATACACCGTACTGGCAATAAACTGATCCATTGGATTTTGGAATACAAAACCTAGTTTTATTTTTCTTGGATGATATTTTTTATCTTGATAAGTAATTTTACCTTTATATTTTCTGACACCAAGTAAAGCATAAAGCAGGCTGGTCTTTCCTGCCCCGCTTTCCCCAGTAATCGCAACAAGACTTCCTTTATAGATGATTTCATTAAGGGGTAGAAATAAAGCATGGCCCCCTATTTCAATCTGTACATTTTCAAGTTTTATATAAGGTAATGGATCAACATACAAATTAGGAAGTTTAGGTAAATATTTCTTTGGTACTGTTTTGATTTCTTTTAATTTTTGATCTTGCAGAAAGAGTATTTTTTCAAATTCAAAAAAATAATGAGCAAATTCATGGTCAATGAAGATCAAGCTAGTTTTGTGAAGCTTATGGAGTTTGTACAATTTTTGTAGTAACGATTGTGTCTTTTTCTCATCAATATTGGCAAAAGGTTCATCTAGAATGACAAAATCCTTACCTAGCAAATAAATACAAGCCAGCGATACACTTTGTTTTTCACCAATGGATAAACTATGAAGTTCACGGTGTTTTAAATGTAGTATTTCGCTGAATACTAAAGCTTCATCTACTTGACGATGCATATTGCTGGGTGTAACCTGCATATTCTCTAAAACAAAGATCAATTCATCAAAGACAGTGGCCATACAGAATTGTAAATCAGGATTTTGAAACATATAAGCAACTTCATACAATGGTTTATTATCGTTGCATAGCACGGTGCCTTGATTGGGTTCAAGTAAACCACTGGCAATAAGTCCCAAAGTACTTTTACCAGAACCAGAATTGCCGGTAATTAAATAACACGCATTCTTTTTAAATTCATAACTTAAGTCTTGAAATATCAGATTATTTTCAAAAGCAAAATTAATATTCTTAAGCGCTAACATCATTTTGACCGAGTGGATATTGAGCAACTGCCCCACTTTTCACTAAGCCATCTCCCAATCTTTTTACAATCACAGCTGAGAAAATCAAGGCAGAAATTGTTCTCACAACAAACATTGCGATGATGTATAGGGGCGATAAGTTTGTGAAGCTATTTCTAAAAAAGCCCCAAATGAAACTGAATACAGTACTTAAAAATGCGGCAAGGCTAAGTGACTTCAAATCATATTTTTTATATCCATAAGCTGCAAAGCCTAACTCTGCACCTAATCCTTGGAGAAATCCCGAAACAAATACGAGGGGTCCATAGAAATTCCCCATCAGCACTTCAATTAAAGCAGCCATCATTTCCGCGATGATGGCGACGCCTGGTTTTTGCATAATATAGCCTGCAAGTGTGGCTGCCATAAACCAGACGCCAAAGACCAATTCATTGGCAAACGGTGCCAAGCCAATTGGGGCTAATACTGATTTTAAAAAGGTTGCGAAATAAACAAAACCAAGATAGATTACAGCAAATATAATGGATAATAACCCAACCATAATCACATCTTTTAATTCCCAATTTAGTTTTTTCATTTAGTTTGCTCCTTTACTTGGACTGTTGAGTGATAAAACTGTTTCAATCACATAGTGATTTAAATTTTCATCAGCATAGGTCATGATTGCATTATAGGCGGCAAATACCTCTTTAATTGTGCCACTTAAAATCGTTGAATAGTGGCTTTTAGCTGAATAGACACCCATTGCTTTACAGAGATCAATGACGTGATAGATATGATCCATGTAGTCTGCATGACCAAATGTGTAAAATGAAATGGTCGCTTCACAGCGCTCATCTTCATTTTCTAAAGCTGGATATTGAGTTAATGGCTTAATCCCTGCTAGATAATCTGCTTCTACATCACCCGGACAGCCTTTTGAAAAAGTCATACTTGCTGTCATATGTGTATCTTTTCTATACGCTGCACAAATGAGTGCTTTTGCAGTATGCATGACATCTTCTTGTTGTCCACGATAAAGTGTTCCTAGCGCATCTGTGCTTGACCACACTCTTGAAGCATCGACTGTTGCGATTGCGCTAAGGATAATCTCAACAAAATCATCAGACATCGGATAGATGCCAATACGACATCCTGTAATGTCGCTATTACCTTGGCCACATTGTTGTGACCCTGAACGTTTTTCCATAAAAAAAACTCCTTTCAAATAATGAAAGAAGTCCAATTTAGCCACGTAAAAAAGCTAAGATGGTACTCCTTTCGTCGGTGTTAACCGAATCAAGTTATGCGGGTATTATCTCAGCCAAAAGGCACCCCGATACCGTTCTTTGTAACAGTAACAAGTAAATGTGAACTTGTCAAATCTTTTTATTAAATCAAAGCTGATGGGAAAGTTTATATTTCTTGGTATAATAACATTAGGTGATCATATGAAATGGACAGCATTCTCTAATTTAATACAAGATGACGATAAAATATCAAAGATTATTGCGAATGAAAATGGTGAAGATCTGATATTATTAAAATTACCTGTTTCCAAAACAGTACTTTTAATTAATCTTGACCCTCATAATATGTGTTTTTCAAGTAATAACCCCAAAATAGCTCAAACAGACCATACATTAGTTAGTTTACTTAATTATTATATTGATGAAGTTGTTGATGAGAAAAATAAACTTGATGAGAAAATAAGTCATCACAAAGAAAAAATAGATGGTGCTGTCTCTAAAACTGAGTTGGAAAGTCTTTTAGCGATCGACCAAGCGTGTCATTATTTAGATGAGTCCTTAGATAATTTAAGTAAAATAATCGCTTATCTCAATCGTAAATCTAAGTATTTAAAAGATTATGAATATTTAAATCTTACGATTAAAATTGATCAGCTTAATTTTAATATTGATACCATCCAGGCGCAGGTTAATACGTTAACGGAAATTTCTGATTTAATCTATTCGCAAAAACAGAATAATTATGTTAAACGGCTCACAATTCTTGCCTTATTGTTTTCTATCCCCACATTTATTACGAGTTTTTATGGCATGAATGTGAATTTGCCTTTTCAATCGCACCCTTTTCTCTTGGGTATACTCTTATTAATTAATTTTATCCTTACAATCATTGCATTGATTGTGATTAAAAAAATTGAATCGTAAAAAAAAACGGGAATTTACCCGTTTTTATTTTTTAAATAATGATTTTGCCTTGTCTCCAAGATCTTTCGCTGTGTCAGCTGCTTTATCGCCTAAGTCTTTTGCTTTTTCTTCGACGTCTTTTGCAACATCTTTTGCTTTGTCTTCTGCTTTGTCTGCAGCTTCTTTAATTTCTTCTCCAGCTTTTTTCGCAGCTTTTTCAGCACTATCTTTAGCTTTTTCTGCTTCAGTTTTTGCTTTGTCTGCTAATTTATTTGCTTCGTGTTTTCCTTTACCTAATACATCGGCTACTTTATCTTTAATGTTTTCCATTGTATCGGCCTCCTTATAATTATCTTAACAATTTATAAAAGACCTTGCAACTTCAACGCACTTTTTAATCGCATTAAAGCAATATGATTGCCTGCTTTAAAAAAGTTAAAAGGATCATCAAGTTCTAGCGATGTTTCTTTTAGATTGGTGAAAATCGTCTGCATAATTTCTTGTAATCTGGCATCAACTTCTTCAAAAGTATAGACAGCTTTGCTGGCATTTTGTTGCATTTCAATCGCTGATACAGCAACGCCACCCGCATTGGCTGCTTTACCTGGTAAGTAATAAACGTCAAGTTCTCTTAAGGCTTGATGGGCACCTTGTTGTAAGGGACCGTTTGCCCCTTCCGCAACAATATAAGTACCTGTGTTGACTAACATTCTTAAGTGTTCCTCGGTCATTTCATTCTGAGTCGCACAAGGTAAGACAATTTCAGCTGATTTTTCAAATACTGAGCCAGGTTCAAAGCGATCAGGCATCACCTCTTGTAAAGTTTTACCATTTTCATAACTATGCTTTTTGATGTAAGGAATATCCAAACCTGTTTCATCATACACATAACCATCGCGATCACTAATACCTACAACTTTAGCCCCTTTTTGGTAAGCTTTTTCAGCGGCATGAATCCCTACGTTGCCACAACCTGATACAATCACTGTTTTGTCTTGAAGATCTGATTCTAATTCATTTAAGAGAATTTCTACCATATAGACAAGACCATAACCCGTTGCTTCTTGACGGCCTAAAACACCACCCAGTTCAATTGGTTTTCCGGTGAAGACCCCGGTAAAATCTCGATGATAATTACGATAATGACTTAACATATAGCCAATTTCTTTTTTACCTACACCTAAATCACCTGCGGGAACATCTTTATCTGGTCCAAATAAATGATGCGATTGCTTAATAAAACTTTCCGTAAAATGAAATATTTCTGCGTCTGTTTTATCGTGAGGATCAAAATCTGATCCGCCCTTTGCACCCCCTAGAGGCAGGTTGGTCAGTGCGTTTTTTAGCGTTTGTTCAAAGGCTAAATACATCATCGTATCTAAGTTGACACTGGGATCAAAGCGTAAGCCCCCTTTATAAGGGCCTAAGCTTTGTGAGTGTTGCACCCGATAGCCTGTATTCACTTGTATTTGGCCATGACGATCGCGCCATGGCACTTTAAAAACATGAATTTGCTCTGGCTGAATTAACATTTTCAAAGTATTTTCATCGAGGTAAGGTTCCATTGAGGAAAGGAAATTATAGACGGCCTGTTTATACAGCGGATATGCATCACTAATGTTTTCAACAATTTGATACATTAGACACCATCCGCCACATTATGATACACGTTTTGTACATCTTCAACTTCATCAAGCATGTCCATTAATTTTTGGAAATCTTTTTGATCTTGTTCATCGGTCAAGGTGACATAATCAAAGGGAATATAAGAAATTTCTGAAACATCAAACTTGACATCTGGGATGGCTGCTTTGATTGCCTCTTTTGCTTTATGTAAATCTGTTGGTGCAAGTGTAAGCAGTAAATGACCCTCTTCTTCTTCAATATCAGATAAATCTACACCTGCTTCTAAGACGAGTTCAAATATAGCTTCTGAATCATCATGTTCAAAAGAGATCACAGCGACATGTTCATATGAGTGAGAAACCGAGCCACTGACTCCCATTTTACCTTTGGATTTGGTAAAGCAATTTCTTACTTCACTTACAGTTCGATTATCATTATCTGTTAAGCATTCAACAATAACCGTTGAAGCGCCTGGTCCAAAGCCTTCGAAAGTAGAGGCATGGTAATCTTCACCTGTGCCTCCTTTGGCTTTTTCAATTGCACGCTCAATGACATTACTTGGTACTTCTTTTGAACGTGCTTCTTCGATTAAGCGTCTGAGCTCAACGTTCATTTCTGGATCAGGAATCCCATTTTTCGCTGCCATGTAGAGCTCTTTACCATAGCGTGAGTATATTTTTGTTTTCTTTGCGGCTGTTTTGGCCATTGAGGCCTTTCTGACTTCAAATGCGCGTCCCATTTTTGTTCCTCCTATCGAATCATCGCTTGATGTTTATCTTCAAGCGCTTTTTGTATTTTTTCCATTAAAGCCGTTACGTCTTCACTTGATTTAAAGGCAGCGCCATCAAATCTTAATTCAAAGGCAATTGAACGGCGATCGGCGAGTTCTTTTGATTCAAAGACATCAAAGACATCAATTGATTTTAAATCACGTCTCCCTGTCTTTTTAATAGTGTTCATTAAATCTTGTGCACTTACATTTTTATCCACTAAGATGGCAAGATCACGTAAGATATCATGACGTTTCCCTACTGGTTCTGCCTTAATCTTACCTGACTTCGCATTCATAAAGGGATCTAAATTAACTTCTAAATATACTGTATCATTTAAATCTTTTGCTTCAGTTAATACTGGATGTAAATGGCCCATAACACCAATTTCTTTACGGTCAAATAAAATTTTGGCTGTCTTATAAGGATTGAATACTTCATCTTCGCCTTCATATTTTATAAATTGGAAGCGCGCGTCTTGGAAACCTAAGCGATTCATTGCTTCCATGAAAATCCCTTTTAGCGTAAAGAAATCAATTTTTACAGCGGCTTGATTCCAGTTGTTTTTGGATATTTCGCCTTGACCAATTAATGCTAAGCGTGTTTCTGCTTTGTCTTTCGCATACACACGACTGTGTTCGAAGTAAAGTCCATCAGCATTTTGTCGTGCTTGATTATAAGCCAACATCTTAATCATTGATGGTAAGAGTTGCGTTCTTAAATAAGCCCGTTGATCACTTAAAGGACTGAGGAGCTTAATCTTTTCACCTAAACTTAACACTTGATCGGCACTTTCAGCGCTTTCGAGTGTATAAGTTACGGTTTGATGTGCCCCAACGCTGAGTAATAAATCTTCTAAAAAGCGAATAAACTGTTGTGATGGTGTAAGATTACCCATCGTTAAGTCCATTTTAGGTAATGTTTCAGGTAAACGATCATAACCTAATATACGAATTACTTCTTCGCTAAGATCTTCTGGAATTGCAAGATCGTCTCTGAATGAAGGGACCGTTACGATGATTGTTTCAGCTTCTTTTTTCGGTTGTAAATGAAGTCTTGCAAAGACATCAATTACTTCTTCTTCTGAAAAGTCTGTTCCCAATAAGCGATTGATCTTATCAATATTAGTTGTGATGGTTTTCGCTTCATAAGCGACATTTCCTGCTTTGACATCTTCCTCAAAACCATCAGCATCAGCATAAGCCATCAGTAATTGCATACTTCTAGCCATGGCTTTTTCAGGTGCTAAAGGATCCATTGGCTTAGAGAAACGAATGGATGCTTCTGTATTAAGCCCTAACTTGCTTGCTGTTTGACGCACTGAAACACGGTCAAAACTACCGATTTCGATGACGATTGCACTGGTGTCTTCTTGAATCATTGAATTACCAAGACCCATGACTCCGGCAATACCAATCGGCGCTTCATTTTTCATAATCATTAAAGTATTCGGCTCGATTTGGTATTGTTTGTCATCAAGTGCTGTGACTTCCCCTGAAAAATCATCGGCAATGCGAATCGTACCGTCAATGAAACGGGCATCGTAGTAATGAATGGGTTGACCTGTTTCTAACATGACTAAGTTAGAAATGTCTACCACGTTATTAATCGGTTTGACCCCACTGGCCACTAAAATTTCTTGTAACCATTTTGGTGATGGTTTGATTGTGACATGATTTACTTTTTTTGCAATAAATTGATGGCATAGATCTGAATCAATCTTAACTTCGATATCTGTCTTGCTTTCAGTGACTTCAGGTCTTTTAAGACTTGGTAAAGTCAATTCGCGATTATATAAAGCGGATAGTTCATGCGCTATGGCAAATATTGATAGAAAATCTGAGCGGTTTGGTGTTTGTTTAATATCCATGACTTCATCTTTCATACCCAATGCTTCAACAGCGTTCATCCCAATTGTTACATCGTCTTTAAAAACATAAATGCCTTCATTTTCTTTTTCTGAAAAATGATCAGCAATGCCCAGTTCATCAAGTGAGCAGACCATTCCCTTGGAAACAGCACCACGAATTTCACTTTCCTTAATTTCAAAATCGCCTGGTAAAACAGCTCCTTCTTTAGCAACAATGACCGTTTGGTCTTGGGCAATATTATCGGCACCACAAACGATGGGTAATACTTCTGAACCAACATCAATTTCACAAATATGCAAATGATCACTGTCTTGATGAGGCACACATGTTAACACTTTTCCAACAACTAAATGATCAACATCAAGTAATGTCTCAATGCCTTCTACTTCAAGACCAGCATTGGTTAATTTATCGGCAATCTCTTCAGTTGATAATCCTTCTAAATCTACATATTGATTAATAAATTTTCGACTAACTAACATAGTTCCTCCTTATTCAAAACGCCCAAATTGTTTAATAAAGCGTAAATCATTTGTATAAAATTGTCTGATATCTTCAATACCATATTTCAGCATGGCAATTCGTTCAACCCCCACACCAAAGGCAAAACCTGTTAAGGTCTCATCTTCATAACCGGCGTCTTTAAGAACTTGAGGGTGAACCATACCACCACCAAGGATTTCAATCCAGCCGGTATCTTTACATACGTTGCAGCCTTTACCATCACACATATGGCAGCTCACGTCGATTTCGACACTTGGTTCTGTAAATTGGAAGTATGAAGGTCTAAAACGAATGACACGTTCATCACCGAACATTTTCTTAGCGAATAAGGAAAGTGTTCCTTTTAAGTCGGCCAAAGTAATATCATGCGCCACAACAATCCCTTCAAGTTGCATAAATTGGTGTGAGTGAGTCGCATCATCTTCATCACGACGATAAACTTTTCCTGGACATACCGCTTTAATTGGTAAGTTAGGTGCTTTACTCTCTAAAGCTCTTGTTTGAATTGCTGTTGTATGGGTACGTAAAAGGTGGTGCTCGTCAATAAAGAAAGTATCTTGCATTTCTCGTGCTGGGTGATCTTTAGGAATATTGGCTTTTTCAAAGTTATAAAGATCTAACTCAAGCTCATCACCTTCAATAATTTCATAACCCATTTCTCTAAAGGTTTTTTCCATTTCTCTAATAATGAGCATTAAAGGATTTTGGTATCCTTTTTCTAAATGAATGCCTGGTAAAGTAACATCAATCGCGCCTGCTTTCATTTCTTCATGCAATACCTCATTTTTTAATTCTTGATAGCGCATCTTGAGTTCTTTTTCTAAACTTTGTTTTGCTTCGTTAACCGCTTTTCCAAATGCGGGTCTATCTTCTTGCGCTAAATTTTTCATTTCACGCATTGCTAAAGTCAAGTGCCCTTTTTTACTTAAGAATGCGATCCTTACATCTTCTAAACTATCAAGACTTGTCGCTTTCTCTATGGCTTCTAGTCCTTGTTTCATTAAATTTTTAATTTCCACAATTCTTCCTCCTTAATTAAAAAAACCACCCCTGTCCAGGAACGAACAAGCGTGGTACCATCCTGATTTATGCATTCATAAAACACATCTCATCTCCGATAACGGTGGCGCCGGGAATGATTAGTTCCTCTTCAAGGTGAATTCAAAACAAGTTTATTTAAACGTTTCTCAGCATACACGTTCTCTCTGTGAAATAATTAAATGTTTCTACTTGGCCTCTTCAACGATTTATCTACACATCATTATAGCATATTCGAGTTAAATCTCAAATTAATATTTTAAACAGATAAGCTACAAAACCGACAACCCGCATCAGTATACGCTTAAATAAAGGCGCTTGAGCAGGACTTTTAAAACCTGCCTCTAAATGTCCCTGTTTGATTGCATAAGACTTTTCCAATTTGTGTAGGTACTCATCTTTGAACATTTTCGCAATCGCTTCACCTTCAACCAATACAACCGTTTCTGGATTAATATAATAACTACGATGATCTAAATTTAATGAACCTAAAACTAAAGTCTCATCAATCAGGTAAGCTTTACCATGAATTGAATCTTTTCCATCTTCTGATTGGTACTCATATAGGCCATCAGAAGATGTGATAAAGGGTTTTTTAAAATTATAATAAGCACCAAAGGCTGGGAAATTCCATGATGATGAAATAGAATTTGTTAAGATCGCAATATCAACGTCTTCCTTTTTATGCGCTAATGTGGTAAACAATTTTGGGTGATGGGTCATGTAGGGTGTTTGGACTAAGATTTCTTTTTCACTTTTCAAAGCTAATTCTCGTAATAAACTCGCAATAAAAGGCGTGCTGTCTTGTGGTGTCAATGGGTCACTTACAAATTGGATTGAATCAACCTTGACCGTTTTTTCAAGATAGGGTTTTAAAGCATATGAAGGATAATCTTGCAACACTGCATATGCCTTTGCGCTGCCTTCTAGTTTTTCTACATTTTCATTTTTGATTAAGCTTTCATGATGCGCATTAATTGATGCGAAAAATGGCGTGGGTTCATCTTGATAAGCAAAAATATCATAATCATAAGAAACCGACGAAGTAAAACTCGGTGGATCAAAATACTTATCACCAATATTACGCCCGCCTAAAACAAGCATATGCTCATCAACTAAAAAATATTTTTCATGAAAAACTGCTTGTAATTGATAGGGTTTAAATAAATGAAACGGATTATAGTGGTATATCGTAATGTTAGGGTGACTTGCCAGTGATTGGGCTAACTTACCACTCATACCGCCTAACTTACTATCAAAGACCATCGAAACTTTTACACCGCGTTGGGCCGCATCATATAAAGCACTAAATAACATATCGGTAGACTCACCCGGATGGGCAATATAAGAAGTAATGGCAATCGATTCTTGGGCTGATTCAATCATCGCCATCCTTAGGGCAAACGCATCAAAAGGATCAGCGATAAAACTGACCCTTTCATTGTTAACACTTTTTTGATTTAATATTTGCTTAATTTGTTCTTCTTGACTTGCATCAAGTGCATTTGGGCGCACAAAGGGCATTATTGAAATCACAAATAACGCAATCAATAATACTCCAATGAGTTTAAACATTTTCCTCATAGCGCCTCCTTATTATTTAAATAAATTCTTGAGCCAGTTAAAGAAACCTTTTTCTTCATGATCTGCTTCAACCTGCTCTACGACTTCTGCTTCCTTCTCTTGTTTATTGGTTTTGTAAATGAACTTAACCTTCCCTTCCATTGTATCAGTTTTACCTGTGAAAGTATCGTTATCCTTCATAAGGGCTTCCAGTTCATCTTTATACTCTAATAAATCATCAAACTTGTCTTCGTCAACATCAATTTCTGCAACAGCTTCATAAAGTGTTTTTGAACCATCAAGAAGTTGATCGCTTCCTTCACTTAGAGCAGAAGCACCACTATTTAATTCATTTAAACCAGCATTTAAGGCACTCGTACCTGCTTGTAATTCAGGCGCTTTCCCTGCAATTTCAGAAAGTCCTGCATTCAATCCTTCATTTCCCACAGCTACTGCTTGTGAACCTTCGGCAAGCATATCTAATTGCGCTCCTAATTCATTTGCATATTGCTGAATTTCTACAAGTGCACTTTTTTGGGCAGTTTCTAACATCTCTAAAGAACTTGAGATTTCACTTTGTACACCACTTAATTTATTTATTGCCTCTGATAACTCATTTATTTTTTCATTCAGTATGAATTGAGTAATATTTAATTTTTCATCGATAATATCTGCCTGATTTAGAATATACTTAAGCAAAAGTTGTTGATCGTTAGGATCCATTTTATATAGGATGGATCCCAAAGTATTATTGTTTCCATCTAAATCAATGCTCATTAAGTTCTCAGGGGATTTTAACGATTCAATTTGTTTCTGATAAGATGTTATTGTTTCCACAGCAGCTAATAATTGTTGGTTACTTTCTACGAGCTTCTGTTTGTTTTTCTCAATTTCAGTATTTAACTCGTTGAGTTTTCCTTTAATTTGATTTGCACCATTTGTATATGATTTGATTTTCTCATTAAGCGCACTTGAAGCAATATTGGCTCCATTGCTATTAATAATTTTGATCACTTCATTAAATCTATTTGCCAGTTGTTGATTTCCTTGGGCAACTTGTTGCGCCCCACTTGCAAGTGCTTCACTACCTGATTGTGCTTGAGATAAAGCATCATTGAGTGCACTGGTACCTTCTTCTAGTTTTTGGGCACCTTCTTTAGCGCTCATAGTTCCTTCTTCAAGTTTGTGTACGCCTTCATTTAGGGTTTCATTGCCTTCATAAAGAGCTTTGGTACCATCTTTTAATTCACTTAAGCCATCTAATAATTCTGCTTTTAAATCGTCTAAC
>DATBUC010000121.1:0-2905 GCA_036516515.1 Erysipelothrix sp.
AAGACCCGCTACACTTTGAATCTTTCGATCTGAAAATGGTTTTAATCCTTCTTCAATGGCTTGTGAAGAAAGCAACCCATCTGAATCTACAGTCAACACAATACTATTTTCTTTCTTACACTTACAATGTTTTAGTGCATTCATTTGCGCATGTCTTTTCCCTTGATTATGTTGTTGATGCCATGTTCCATATATTCCGAGCTCTCCACACATTTCATAAAAAGCTACTTTGACTAAATGATAATTGATGTTGGAACCATCATCGATAATATGAATTTCTTTAGGTTTGACACTTTGATTGAGAATCGATGTAATACAAGCATACAACGATTCAGGATTTTCATTATAGACAGGTATGGTTACAATAACATCATAATTTTGATCTAAATCTTGGAATCGTTTAGGCTCAAAAAGGGCGAAGAACATCAAAATAAGCGCTTGAACACCCACAAAAATAAACCATGCACGATAATGACTATCCGAGCTATGTCGCATCGCTAAAAGTTGCCACCCCAGCCACACAATAACGAAAAGTAGAAATAAGACAAAATCAACGCTAAAACCATAACGCTCACAAATCTCATGACTGCCTTTAGCGCCTCTGATCATGTTAGTCTTTTTAAATCCTTGAAATCGCGAAACGGTTTTATCATAAGAGATTACTTTATCTTGTTTAAAATTTAACTTAACGATCACAACAAACATTATAATAATACTATTTAAGAGTAAAAATCCTTTCATTATTTCACCGCCTTCGTCTTATAGACTGTCATAAATAAAACCTTCAGTATCGGCAACGACACCCTTTAAATCAAACAATATGCGTTGATCATTTTTATAAAAACTTTTTAATAATTCATGATCAAGCGTACGATATTGGTCATGAGCAACTGCTAAAATGATGACATCAAGTTCAGTTAATGACTCAAGAGGTTGCAAGTCAATATCATAAATTTTCTTTACTTCGTCTACACTAGCATACGGATCACACACGACCGTTTCGATGCCATAGGATTGAAGTTTTTGGTAAAGATCAAAAACTTTACTATTACGGATATCATTGGTATTTTCCTTAAACGTAAAACCTAAAATGCCTACTTTGGCTTTATCCGGACTAATTTTGAGTGTTAATAAGCTTTTGACCACGCTTTCCCCAATTGTAAGGGCCATTTCGTTATTAATCTTTCGCGCCGTTAAAATTAACTCAGAACTACACGGTATTTCTTGAGCACAATAGCTAAGATAATAAGGATCGACTCCGATACAATGACCGCCAACTAAACCAGGTTCAAAATCTAGGAAGTTCCACTTGGTTCTCGCAGCGGCCAAAACCGCTTGTGTATCGATATTAAGCCCATTAAAAATTGTGGATAACTCATTCATCAATGCGATATTGACATCTCTTTGTGTATTCTCAATGACCTTTGCCGCCTCCGCAACGCGAATACTTTCTGCTTGATAAATACCAGCAGGCACCACTGACTCATAAACACTTGCGATAAAATCACTCGCTTTTTTATCATTACCAGAAACAACCTTTACAATTGTTTCTAATGTATGTCTATGATCCCCGGGGTTAATGCGTTCAGGAGAATAGCCTAAATTAAAATCATGACCGCATTTTAAATGAGATTTCGCTTCTAAAATAGGTAAACAAACTGTTTCTGTTACACCAGGATAGACTGTCGATTCATAAACTACAGTATCGCCCTTTTTGAGGATTGAGCCAACTGTTTCACTGGCTAATCTAAGAGCCTTTAAATCCGGTTTATAATGATCATCAATTGGGGTTGGTACTGCAATAATATGAAAGTTCGCTTGTTCTAGATCTGCTTTGTTCGCAGTAAATTGAATGTTCGAAGCTAAAATCTTATGATCACCCATTTCTTGAGTGGGATCAATTCCTTGTTGATAAAGGGCAATCTTCTCTTTGTTATTGTCGTAAGCAATTACCTTCGTTTTTTTATCAAAGGCCAAGGCCAAAGGTAAACCAACATAGCCCAGACCAATTAAACTTATAATGACATTTTTCATAAAACTCACTCCTTTAGCGGTTCTTTAACCTGCTACAATCATATTTTATGATTTTAAAGGGTGCATTATATGTCTGTTTTTTACGATTTTAGGAAATTTTTGAATGAAACGCTTACATCAAAAAAAGCACCTTTTCTTAAAAAATTAAGAAAAAGTGCTTTTTCATTTCTATATTTTATTCACTACGTAATGCTTCAACCGGATCTTTATTTGCAGCCGTAGACGCAGGCATCAGACCAGAAATAAAAGCAAGGAACATACTAATTGCAATTAAAATCAGCGAAGCCTTCATCTCAAGATGCGCAATATTTTGTATCCCAAACTTATTATAGACCAATATATTGGCTACAATTGTAATCAGATAAGTTACAAAGATACCAAAAGCACCAGCGATAAATCCAATAATCAGTGTTTCGGCATTAAAGACACGACGAATATCTTTTTTACTTGCGCCAATCGCACGAAGAATCCCAATTTCTTTAATCCGTTCAAGGACTGAAACATAGGTGATAACCCCAATCATAATCGATGATACCACAAGGGAAATCGCGACAAAGGCAATTAATGCATAAGAGATAGTATTAATAATGGTCGTAACAGATGACATGAGTGCACCTACAAAGTCAGTATAGGTAACGACTTTGTCATCTTTATCTTGTGCTTGCATGCTTTGGTTATACTCAGCAATAAAATTAATGACATCATCTTTAGTACTAAAATCTTGGGGATAAAGATTAATTTGCGTTGGTTCTGATAAATCTTTATACCCTAAATGACGTAAGTTACTGCTTGCACTGGCTTGACCTTGTTCTGTTAAACTACGAATAAGATTCACAAAATCTTCTTCTTCAAGATTGACTTCAAAAGCCCC
>DATBUC010000122.1:0-2442 GCA_036516515.1 Erysipelothrix sp.
GTCATGGGATCTTGAAATACCATGGCAATTCTTTGACCTCTAATATCGCGACTCAAATCTTTTGAACTCATTTGTAGTAAATCGACTTCTTTATGAACACCTTGATCTTCATAGGAATAGACGATACTGCCTTCATTTAAAATCGCATTATTACTTAAAATACCCATAATTGCTTTGGTCGTGACCGATTTCCCTGAGCCAGATTCACCCACAATCGCTAAGGTTTCCCCACGAAATAAATCTAAACGAATTCCTCTAATGGCCTCAACTACCCCACTATCTGTATTAAAGGATATGGACAAATCTCTAATTTTTAAGACGTTTTCTTTCATACTCATCACCTACATTTCTTTCATTTTGGGATCAAAGGCATCCCGCAGCCCATCGGCTAATAGGTTAAAACTTAACATTAATATCGCTAAGACCACAACCGGAATCACCGTCATATAAGGCGTTACCAAAATAGATTTAAACCCAGTGTTGATTAAGGTTCCCAAACTGGCCATGGGTACCGGTAAGCCCAAACCGACAAAGGCTAAGAAGGCTTCATAAAAAATGGCACTGGGAATAGAGAACATCGACATAATAATAATTTGTCCAAAAATATTGGGTAAGATTTCTTTAAAGATAATAAAGAAATGATTTGAGCCTAATGTTTTTGAAGCTAAAATAAATTCCTGTTCTTTTACTTTAAGTACTTGCGCTCTGGTGACACGACTCATCCCTATCCAGCCTGTCAACATCAAAGCGATCACAATCGTCTTTAAAGAAGGACTCATGACAACTAAAAGTAAAACCAAAATGACTAAACTGGGAATACTATTGACAATTTCAACAAAGCGCTGCATAATCGCATCTACTTTACCGCCAAAATAACCAGAAATTAAGCCATAAACCATACCAAAACAGATATCAATTAAAACGGCGATTAAGGCAATTTTTAACGAAATGCGGGTCCCTTCCCAAACGCGTACCCACAAATCTCTACCTAAGACATCGGTACCAAAATAATGATATTCTTGCATGAGATTTAAACTTTCATATTTATTGACGCCATTAACTGTACCAGTAAAAATGCCTAAATTTTCTAATAAAGGAATCCTTGGTCCCATGCTTTGTTTATTGGTAAAAACAGCATCGAATTCATATGGACTTAACGCTGGGGCAATCAAGGCAATTAAAATGATGATTAAGATGATAAATAAAGCAAAGACCGCACCTTTATTGGCGGTAAAGCGAATATAGGCATCTTTCATAAATGAATTTACTTTTTGTTTATCATGTAAATCATCTTTGAAATCTTGCTTGGCAAAGTTAAAATCATCTTCTAAGAATTGTATTTTATCCATGATGGGCTCCTTTCGTTAAACGGATTCGTGGATCAATTAAGCCATAAGAGATATCGACAAGTAACATGATCACAATATAAAGTAAGCTATACATAAAAGCGATGGCCATAATGACATTGTAATCATTCACTTCTATCGCTTTGACTAACAAAGTCCCAAGACCGGGAATCCCGCCAATTTGTTCGATAACCATGCTGCCCGTCAATAAAGAAACCAGAATTGGTGCAAGAATGGTAATGACGGGAATCAAGGTATTGCGTAGGGCGTGGTGTTTGATTAAGTGTTTCTTATCCAAGCCTTTGGCCTGGGCTAAAAGTAAGTAATCACTACCTAAAACTTCGATCATTTCACTTCGAGTAAACCGCGCTACATTCGCAATAACCCCAACTGACAAGGCCAGCATGGGCAGTATCGCTGAGACAAAAGGCTTATTGGTATTATAAATAACCGGAAATACCGGTATTTTTACCCCAAACAGAATTAAAAGGGCCAAGGCAAAAACGAATGAGGGGATGGAGACACCTAAAACTGAGATGACCGTGGCAATATTATCCCAAATGGTATTGTGACGCAGGGCGGCAAAAATCCCTAAAGCAACACCGACCACCGTGCCAAATAATACCGACAATAAACCAATAGAGAAAGAAATCTTTGCCCTTGGTAAAATCAGTTCTTTCACATCAACATTTCTAGCGACTGAGAAAGACTGGCCAAAATCACCACTCAGCATGTTTTTTAAATACTGTATCAACTGAACATAAACAGGCTTATCAAGGCCATATTTTTCATAAACTAAAGCCATTTGTTCGGGCGTCAATTTTTCACTGTTAAAAGGTGATCCTGGCATTAATTTAAGCATAAAAAATAAAATTGTAATAATGATTATAAGTGTAATCACTGCAATAACTAAGCGTTTCGCAATGTATTTTAAAGTTGATTTATTCATAGTGCCCCCTATTCTTTTTAAAAAAACAGCACAACGTTACGCTACTGTGCTGTTTTCCTGATCTTATTCCTGTAAGCTCACATTCTTATAAATAAATGGTACCCCTACAGCATGTGTCTCAATGCCTTGGACTTCTTCACTGATTAA
>DATBUC010000123.1:0-1511 GCA_036516515.1 Erysipelothrix sp.
AATAATAGCTTTAAAGATAGAATGGAAATTATCAGTACTGTTGACTACTATGCTGAAGGATTTTTAGATCATGAAACTGATTTAGTCATATCTTTAGTACCACAGATACAAATGAAAACTATTGAAGTAGTGACTATTAGTGCGTTTGTTAGTAACCGAGATATTGGTAAGATTTTACTGGCTCTAAATAATTTAGACAAGAAAAGAAATAAAAAACTATTGAAAAAGTCCTTGCCACGAATTATGAGCCCTGAGTTATTCTTTGTAGATTATAAGGCTGAGAATGATCGCGCTGTTATCGAGGATTTATGCGACAAATTAGAAAAAAAAGGTTATGTAAATAAAGAATTCAAAGATTCTGTCCATAAAAGAGAAGACATCGTTCCTACTTCATTTGAGCAAGGCTTAGCAATACCTCATCCGCTACAACTTGAAAGTTTAGAATCAAAAATTGTGATAGCGCTATTAGAAGAGCCGATTCATTGGGGAAACTATGATGTGAGTTTAGTTATGTTACTTGCGATTAATGAACAAGACCGTCATATATTATGGAGTTTTTTCGAGTGGTTGAGTGAATATAGCAGTGATAAAGAAAGCATACTTTTGCTTACAGAAACACAAGATTATGAATCTTTTTTAGAATTGATATTAAAAGACTAGGAGGTGTTGTACATAATGATTACTCAAGAGTTATTAGATAAGATAAGCTTTAAAATTATTGCGTCATCGGGAGAAGCGAGATCACACTTTATAGAAGCAATGACTCTTGCTTCAAATAACGATTTTGCTTCAGCGCAAAAAGCAATCGAGGAGGGTTATTTGTCACAACAGAAAGCCTATGTCTACCATTACGATTTAATAGAGAATGAATTAAATCAAAAAATTCCAATAAATATGTTAGTAATTCATGCAGAAGATACTTTGAGTTCAACTGAAATTATTAAAGTTATGGCAGAGAATGCCATCAAACAATACCGACGTCTCAATGCATTAGAAAAAAAGATTGAGGTCTGTACATGAAAAGAATATATATATTTTGTAATGCAGGGATGTCGACAAGTCTTCTTGCAAATAAAATGAAAAAAATTGCATTAAATTACGAGTTACCCGTAGAAATAAAAGCACATTCTTTTATGCATATGAGTGAGTTTGTAAGCCATACCCAACCTGATATTATTCTATTAGGGCCGCAGATCAAACATCTTTACAATCATATAATAGATGAATATGAATCATTTGGTATTCCTATACTGGTTATTGATGAAGAAGATTATGGAAGTCTCAATGCAGAAAGAGTATTAAAAAGCGCGTTATTACAGCTATCAAAGAAGGTTTAATAATGAATCAGGAAAAAATATCATGCTCTACAAAAAAAATTGCATCATGTTTGGGCAGCAATAAGGTTTTAATTGCAATAAGAGATGGTCTTGAAATGACTTATCCTTTAGTGATGACAGCATCGATTGCAGCTTTAATTGTGAACTTTCCCAGTATAAGTTATCAAGGACTTA
>DATBUC010000124.1:0-6307 GCA_036516515.1 Erysipelothrix sp.
GCAGAGATCATACTACGGTAATCCACTCTTGCCAAACGGTGAAGGACTTAATGGATACAGACGGTGTGTTCCGTGATAATGTTATGGAGTTGCAACAGAAAGTACAATTAGCCTCTTTATAAAACAACGGTTGTAACCGTAGAGAAATCCCAAATTCTAAAAGAAATTATTAGAATTTGGGATTTCTTTTTTGGGTAATTCAGGAGTTACTATTATTTTTGCCACCCTTACAAAAGGAGGTGAGGTGGATGAGTGGCTGAAATCAACGGTTTGCTAAACCGTCGTAGGGCCTTAAAGCCCTACCGAGGGTTCGAATCCCTCCCTCACCGCTGAAAATAAAATGTTATCGAAAAGCAGAGAACACTTACCTTTGCAGCCCGATAACGGGACCGGGAAGTAGCGCAGGCCGGTAGCGCACCTGGTTTGGGACCAGGGGGTCGCAGGTTCGAATCCTGTCATCCCGACCATTTATTATGTTTGAAACACTTGAAAATTGATGATTTTGGCGGGATAGCTCAGCTGGCCAGAGCGTCCGGTTCATACCCGGGAGGTCGTGAGTTCGAACCTCACTCCCGCTACCATTTTTTTATTTTGGTGACTTAAAGGTATAAGAAAGCGGACCCTTAGCTCAGTTGGTTAGAGCTACCGGCTCATAACCGGTTGGTCGTAGGTTCGAGTCCTACAGGGTCCACCATTAAGATACATATTTGGAGGAGTACCCAAGTGGCTGAAGGGACTGGTCTTGAAAACCAGCAGATGTTCGCGCATGCGGGAGTTCGAATCTCCCCTCCTCCGCCATTAAAATAATCTTGCAATTTTATATGCTTATGTTATAATAACTAAGCAATAGATACAGCGCGGGGTGGAGCAGTCTGGTGGCTCGTCGGGCTCATAACCCGGAGATCGTAGGTTCAAATCCTACCCCCGCAACCAATGGCCTCTTAGCTCAGTAGGTAGAGCAACGGATTGAAGATCCGTGTGTCCTCAGTTCGATTCTGAGAGAGGCCACCATAAAACTTAAATTAAACCTTCCAATAATGGAAGGTTTTTTTATTTAGCTAGATTAGGTTGGCATAGATTGAATAAACTGATAAACTGAAAGCAGGATCTTTCTAAGAGGGTAAAATATGAAAAATAAAAAGAAAATAATACAGTTGGTCTTTTTTATACTTTTTATGTCTCTTGTGTTTGTTTTAGGAATGGTTTATTCTCAACAGTCCAAAAATATCGAGAAACATCAAGTAAATGTAAAAGAACCTTACACACAAGAAAATGTAAATACCAGTGCTTATACATGGGTATCATCGTATTTACATAGTTATCAAAATAAGTATAACTTAAGACAACCAATCAACTCCTTTAATATTAAGATTTTTTCATTAGAGGAATCTTATGATGATGTTTTTGCCTATCGTGCTCAAATTGAGATTGATACAGAGCAGCAAAATATTTTTTTATTTAAAGAAACGCCGGTATGTGCTGAGCATTCATGTGTCTATGATTTAGTTCTTTATCTTAAGCGAGAAGATAATCTATTAAAGTATCACGATGAAAAAAGCTATGAATCATATGATGAAATTGAAACATATTGGCGATACGAAGGTGAGCAGGATGAAAATGTTGATCCCTTAGTAGGCCTTTATCATTTAGATAAGGAATATCTAGAGGTGCGTTTTAGTAAAGACGAAAAATGGCTACAAACACCCATTCTTTCGAGTAACTTTGATATTAAAAGCCAAGGATGGTATCAAAATGATAAGCGATTATACATATCAGAGGATCATATAGGGATTATTTATCGAGATGAAGGTATCAATTTAGCACAAAGTTTTGATAAGGGAGAGCATTGGTCGACTTTGAAACTTATCGATGAGGCTGAACTCAGCAATATGAGTAAAGGCTATATAAATTTTGACGGTGATTACGGTTCTATTTCTGTATTAAGTTATGTGGCGATAAATTCACATGTTATGACAATGTTTGAAACAACAGATGGAGGAATTTCCTGGACTAAAGGCTTCACCCCGAATCGTAATATGCATATTTATGATTCGACGGTCCTAGATGATAAAGTATATTTTACCTTCAACAACAGCGCCAGTTTGTATAGCACAAATGATTTAGGTGAAACATTTACAGAAGTTATATTGCCTGAGGGAAGTATAGACCATGTGGTGAGCTGGTCTGAAGTGTTTATCCAGGCTGAAGCACCATTCAAGCAGGGTGACCGTTTTATAATGCTTGTGAATCAAGGAGAAAACGGTGATTACAAGCGCAATGTTAAGGCGCGCTATATCAGCTCAGACAAGGGTAAAACATGGGTCTTTGATAGTTTAGTTGAACCTGAGAAGAAAGTTGAGCCAAATTAAAAGTAAATGACGAATCATAGGAGGTAATGTATGAGTTTTAAATTTGATTATTCTTTAACAACACCAGCCTTAATTTTTCCAGCAATATCGCTATTAATGCTTGCGTATACAAATAGATTTGTAGTTTTAGCAGATCTTATTCGTAATCTGTATAGTGAACATCGAAAGAATCCAAGACAAGAAAACCTAGATCAAATTGCAAATTTAAAATATCGTATGGATGTCATTAAGAAGATGCAAATATTCGGTGCAAGTGGTTTTATCGTAGCAGTTTCAAGCATGTTAGCTGCTGTAGTGAATCAAGCAAAACTATCTATTATCTTGTTTTCTATGTCCTTAATTTTATTGATTATATCTCTTGGCTATTTATTGAAGGAATTGAGTATTTCAATCGATGCACTTACAATTCAATTGAATGACATCAGTGATCAAAACAGAGATGATTGTTAATGAGCATCATATTTTGCAATATTGCTATAATTTGTTATAGTATTAAGGTATGTTATTTATAATAACAAGACTAACGAAGCATCGTATGATGCTTCTTTTTATTTGTAAAGGAGATTAAATGATAGAATTTAAAAATATTTCAAAATGGTATGGAAAAGATAAAAAAGCAGTCGACAACATGAACTTAACAATCAATAAAGGTGAGTTTGTTTGTTTTATTGGAACTTCTGGTAGTGGTAAAACAACCAGTATGCGTATGATTAATAAGATGGAAATACCCTCAGAAGGTACTTTGACAATTGACGGCGTAAATATTGATGATTTGGATGAAGTTGCACTGAGACGAAAAATTGGCTATGTAATTCAACAAATAGGCTTAATGCCTCACATGACAATTTATGAGAATATCACGATGGTACCACGCTTACTAGGCTGGTCTGAGGAAGATATGCGTATTAAGGCTGAATCACTTATGGAAAGAATTGATTTGCCGTTAGATTTATTTGACGCTTACCCATCAGAACTAAGCGGAGGGATGCAACAACGAATTGGGGTTGTAAGAGCATTGGCGGCTGATCAAGAAATTATACTAATGGATGAGCCCTTTGGCGCATTAGATCCCATTACAAGAGAATCACTGCAAACTTTAATTAAAACGCTTCAAACAGAGATGAACAAAACAATTGTTTTTGTGACCCATGATATGGACGAAGCACTACAATTAGCTGATAAAATTGTTGTCATGAGCGAAGGAAAAATAGTTCAAGTAGGCTCACCTCAAGAAATCATCATGAACTCAAATAATGAATTTGTGGAAGAGTTAATTGGTGAAGAGCGATTGAATCAAGCAGCCTTTGAATATGATTCTGTTGAAAAAATCATGCTTAAAAACCCAATTACAATTCATGAAAACGAGAAAGTCAGCAAACTGGCAGAAATAATGAGAGAGAGTAAAGTAGATGACATTCTCATTGTCGATGATGAATATAAACTAAAAGGCCGTGTTGACTTGTATGCGCTGACGCAAAATAAAAATCCTAATAATTTAGTAAAAGATTTAAAGAAAAAAGTAACCTTTGTTTTAAATACAACAAGTATCAAAGATGCTATCTACTATATTCATGATTTAGGTTATCGAAACTTATCTGTGGTGGATGATGAAGGTCATCTTGTCGGCCTGGTAACCAGAAGTTCAATCGTTTCCGAGTTTTTTGATGTGCTATGGAAAGAGTATGAACCGCTTGATGAAACCTGTGGTGAAGATTTAGGAGACCATAAAGTGCAATCAGCTGTTGAAATTAGTCAAAATGGAGAAGAAAAGGAAAGTATAATATGATTTTTCTTCAAAACATTTCTGGGTTAACATTGTTAAATAAAATCTTAGAACATTTTTTAATGAGTATGAGTGCATTAGCGCTAGGAGTGCTCTTCGCAATTCCCTTGGGCCTACTAGTATCTCAGAATAAGAAGGTGTCTAATATTGTCATTGCCATTTCTTCTGTTTTACAAACAATTCCATCATTAGCATTATTAGCGATTATGGTCCCTCTTTTTGGTGTGGGTAAATTACCAGCAATTATCGCACTATTTATTTACTCACTCCTTCCAATTTTAAGAAATACTGTTTTAGGGATGGAATCTGTCGATAAAAATATGCTGGATGCAGCAAAGGGCATGGGAATGACACGGTTTCAAGTGGTAACGAAAGTACAGATTCCCCTATCTATTGAAGTCATTATGAGTGGTGTCAGACTTTCCGCAACATATGTTATTGCTTGGGCCAGCCTTGCCGCTTACATAGGGGCGGGAGGTTTAGGAGACTTTATATTTAATGGGCTCAACAATTTTAACTATATAATGATTCTTGCTGGAACAATTCCGATAACGATTATGGCTCTACTTACAGATAGTCTTCTGGCTCTTTTAGAAACGAATATGACACCTAGATTTAGTAATGAAAAGAGTGATATGCAATGAATAAAGCAAAAAAAATAGTGCTTAACTTATTACTTGTTTTAACTTTAACTGCATGTAGTCTGCCAGGACTTGGTAGTGATGCTAAACAAGATATTGTAATTGCAGGAGGTAACACGACAGAAAGGCAAATTCTTTCTGAAATAGCCAAACAGATGATCGATTATCATCTACCTGAAGTTAAAACAGATCTCATTAATAACTTAGGATCAACCCTACTCATTCTACAAACACTCACAGGTAAAGATACAAATATTTCTGGGTCAATGTATACTGGGACATCACTCACAGGAGAATTAGGAAAAGAACCAATTACTGAACCCAAAGAAGCCATGGAAGCAGTTGTAGAAGGTTATTTTGACAAGTACGACATGGTTTGGTTTCCAAGTTATGGTTTTGAAAACTCCTATGCTTTTATGATGGCAAAGGACAAGGCAGAAACGTTAAACATCAAAAAGGTTAGTGATCTTCAAGCTCAAGCAGATACATTAAGAGCCGGTGTTGATACAGCTTGGATTGATCGTAAAGGGGATGGCTATCAAGCATTTAAAGATACCTACGGCTTTGATTTTAAACAAGTATTACCAATGGAAATAGGATTGGTATATGACGCTGTTTCTTCTAATGAAATGGATATTGTTTTAGGCTATTCGACGGATGGTAGAATTCAAGCCTACGATTTAGTAGTTTTAGAAGATGATCTTCAACTATTTCCACCTTATGATGCTAGTCCACTGCTAACAGCAGATGTACTTATACAATATCCAGAATTAGAATCAATTATGCTCCGCTTAGCAGGCGAAATCAACAGCGAAACAATGCAATTACTAAATAGAAAATCAGATGAAGAAAAAATTGAACCTCAAGTAGTCGCCCGCGAATTTCTCGAAGAGAATAATTACTTTGTTGATAAACCAAGTGAAAAACTGAATGATAATCCTCAGTATGAGGAAATTGTTGAAGTATTGAATCAACGTAGAAAGGAGAGAGCAAAAGATGAATGAAATTATCCAATATTATCTTGTTAATGGCGGCTATGTGTTTGCCCAATTTATTCGTCACTTTTTGATGTCAATCTATGGCGTCCTATTTGCAAGTATTGTGGCAATTCCCCTCGGTTTCTATATGGCTAGGAAGAAAAAACTTGCTTCTTGGTTGATGCGCCTAGCTAACATCATTCAAACCATTCCCTCAATGGCAATGCTTTCACTCTTAATGATAGTCATGGGTTTGGGGCCTAACACCGTTGTCGCTACAATCTTTCTCTACTCACTCTTACCATTATTAAGTAATACTTATGCTGGTGTTAAACAAGTCGATGCAGATTTACTCGATGTAGCCAAAGGAATGGGTATGACTCAAAGACAAATCACATTCAAAGTAAAGTTACCACTTGCTTTATCGATGATTTTAGGTGGGATTAGAAATGCATTAGTCGTAGCGATTGGTATTGCTGCAATTGGAACATTTGTTGGTGCAGGTGGGCTTGGTGATATCATATCTCGCGGAATTAA
>DATBUC010000125.1:0-18142 GCA_036516515.1 Erysipelothrix sp.
ATACAATGCAAATCACAAGAAAAGGTGTTCCTACAAGTATTGAAGGACCATTTGTTGAAGTTGGAGATATGATTCCTGACTTCACACTTATCGATAGAGAAAACAAAGAAATTAGTAGTAAAGATTTAATTGGCAAAAGACTGTTAATCAGTGTTTATCCTGACATCAATACATCAACATGTGAGCGGCAAACCCGTACCTTCTTCACGAGAGCAAGTGAATTAGAGGATATCAGAATTCTTAATGTCTCTAATAACACTGTCGAAGAATTAAATGGTTGGTGTGCTACAAGTGGTTTAAATGTTGACATGACCAGTGATTACAATAAATCTTTTGAAAAAGGTTTTGGGCTATATATGCCAGAATTTGATGTCCTTGCACGATCAATATTCATTATTGATGAAAAAGGGAAAATTGAATATATGGAAATTGTTCAAGACATGGCTGTTGATCCTGATTATGATAAAGCAATAGCAGTTGCAAACAAAAAGAACGTTTAATTCAACGTTCTTTTTTTATGGCATTAAGCGCATTTAATGTCGTTAATGTGAGGGGGTTGGGTAAGTCATCAATTGGAAACCAAGCAATATCTAATATCGCAGGGTCGATGCCTTTTTTTATCTTTCCTTCTTTTACTTTTGCTTTAAATGTCGGTGCAACATAATGAATTCCCTCATTTTCAAAAATATGATTTGTTACACAAATTAAAGATTCTAATTCTATTTCTAAGTTTGTTTCTTCGTACACTTCTCTTATAATTGCTGCTTCGATTGTTTCCAAAAAATCAACTTTTCCACCTGGAATACTCCAGTGATTTGCTTCAGGTTCTTTTTTTCTATACACTAAAAGTATTTTGTTGTTTTCAATGATTAAAGCACCAACACCAACTCGTGGCCTATTCATCGTCTCATCCATCCTTTTAAAAAGGGAAAGAAACGAAATGTTTCTTTCCCTCTTTTTTATTTCTTGTTTACTGATCGTTCAATAACTTTTAATACTTCTACCACCAATAGTGGCACAAACATTAATCCTACAACAACTAACCAATGGTGCGCATCCATATTACCCAGTTTGAAAAGATCATTAATACCAGGAATTAAGACAACGCCTAAAATCATTAAACCATTAATAAGTGTCGCGTAAATCAACCATTTATTTTTCCAAAAACTAGTGAATACTGAACCATGACCAGCATGGACACTGAAGGAATGAATAAGTTGTGAGAAGGCTAAGACAACAAACGCCATTGTTTGGCCTTGCTCTAAACTACCACTGTGTGTCCCGATATCACCTGTCCCATAAAGGAATGCAACCAAGGCAACAAGACCAATGACTGCACCTTGATAAGCAATTCTAATTAGAACGGATTTGTTAATTAAAGAGCCACTACGATCTGGTTGACGGCACATAATACCCTCTTCTGCACCATCAACACCAAGCGCAAGGGCTGGTAAACTATCTGTAACTAAGTTAATCCATAATAAGTGGATTGGAAGGAGTGGTTGTCCTAAGGAGAATAAGATTGCAATTAAAATGACAAGAAGTTCTCCTGTATTACAGGACAATAAGTATGATACTGCTTTGATGATGTTGTCCTTAATACGACGACCTTCTTCAACTGCTGTAACTACAGTTGCGAAGTTATCATCGGTTAAGACCATATCAGCAGCACCTTTTGCTACTTCAGTTCCAACAATTCCCATCGCAGCGCCAATGTCTGCACGTTTTAGTGCGGGTGCATCATTGACACCATCACCTGTCATCGCAACAATATCACCATGACGTTTCCAAGCTGAAATAATTCTCATCTTATGCTCTGGAGAAACACGGGCATAGACTGCAATCTCTTTGACTTGATGGAATAAATCATCATCTGACATTGCATCTAATTCTTTACCTGTAATAACGCGTTGACCGGCTTCCATTAAACCAATATCTTTGGCGATCGCTTCAGCAGTTGTAGCATGATCACCTGTAATCATTACGACTCGAATGCCTGCATTTTTACTTACAGCAATTGCATCTTTAACTTCAGGTCTGGCAGGGTCGATCATCCCAACAAGTCCAACAAAAGTTAGGTTAGATTCAATTTCTGCTTCAGTAAGATCTGTCTCTGTTACAATTTTTTCAGCAAGCGCAAGAACACGCAAGGCTTTTTCACCCATGCGATCGTTTTCTTGATGAATTTGTTCAAGATGTTCTGGTGTGATGGCTACTACCTGATCCCCATCTTTAAAATGAGTTACCTTGGCGAGTACTTCATCAACCCCACCTTTAACAAATACATAATTTTTTCCGTCTAAATCGTTAATTGTACTCATACGTTTACGGCCTGAATCAAAAGGTACTTCATTTAAACGTGCACATGTGTGGTAAAGCGTGTCTGTGTTTAAACCGATTGCTTCACCCCATGCAGATAGCGCTGTTTCTGTTGGATCTCCAACCCACTCGCCATCTATTTTTCTCGAGTCGTTACAGAGCAAGAGACCCGTAGCTAAATGTTCTTTATCATCTTTGGTCCAATACTCTTGAACTGTCATCACGTTTTGTGTGAGGGTTCCAGTTTTATCACTACAAATAACTGTTGCTGAACCTAATGTTTCAACAGATGGTAAATTACGTACAATCGCATTTCGTTCAACTAATCTTTGCACACCCAGTGCAAGAACAATTGAAGCGACTGCTGGTAAACTTTCTGGGACAACTGCTACTGCAAGAGAGACAGCTGTTAAAAACATATTTAGAAAATCTTGTTGATTATATACGCCGACAGCTAGAATTACTGCACAGGCAACAATCGCTGCCACGCCAAGTATTTTACCCAAGCTGTTTAATTGTGTTTGTAATGGCGTAGGGTCACTTTGTGTTTCCGTCAACATGCTGGCGATTTTCCCAACTTCTGTATCCATACCTACCGCTACAACAAGACCTTTTCCACGGCCATAACTTACTGTACCAGAGGAATACGCCATGTTTTTACGGTCTCCTAATACGGCATCTTCTGGCAATACAGTGTCAGCATGTTTATCAACCGGCACTGATTCTCCCGTTAATGAAGACTCTTGAATCTTTAATGAACTGGATTCTACAATTCTCACATCGGCAGATACTAAATCACCGGCTTCTAAAACAATAATGTCACCAACAACAACCTCTTTTGAGTTGATTGAAGTTTCGACACCATCCCTAATGACTTTCGCACTTGGCGATGACATGTCTTGTAATGCTTTTAATGATTTTTCTGCTTTATCTTCTTGAACCATACCAATTAAGGCGTTAAGTCCAACAATCGCGATAATTAAAATTGCATCTGTCTTTTGTTTCGCAAAGAAACTAATCACAGCTGCTACTAATAAGATAATGATGGTGACATCTTTAAACTGATCAAGCAGTCTGAGAAAGAAGCTCCTTGTAGCTGGTTCAATTAATTTATTTTCACCATACTTCTCTCTATTTATTTTTACCTGTTCTTCACTGAGTCCATGATTAATATCACTGAGATCTTTTATCTCTTCTAGCGAAACAGTGTACCATTTTCTGTTTTCCATTTTTTCCTCCTTATATAGGATCTGATATAAAAAAAGACCCTATCCGCATGTTTAAAAACAACTGGATAAAGTCTCGAATTTATTCACGTTCCGGACTCATCGAGTCGTGTTGACGAAACAGTGACCTAAAATAGGCTTCTACTCCCTTTATACTCTTATATTAACAAATGTAAAATTGAGTGTCAAAGCATATTACTTTATTTCTTTTTGATAAATATATTGTTTTAATGGATAGCCTTCAATCTCAAAAAATTCAGATTCTTTTCTAACGAAACCATTTTTTTCATAGAAATTAATGGCACTTTGTGTTTGAGCTTCCAATCTGACTTCGGCAATATCCGCTTTAATGCGCACAAACTGTAATAAATATTCAAGTAATCTGGAACCAAAACCAATGCGTTGTGATGTTGGTAAGACAAAGAGCGCTAATATTCGCATGACTCCTTCTGTAACACTGTAAAAGGCATAACCAACAATCAGGTCATCATCTGTCACTACAATAAGTTCATCGTTTTTAATGCGTTCAAGTAAGACTGATTTTTCGTAATAACGCTCTAAAAACCTATCCTGAATTGCTTCTGGAATTTTATTTTCGTAAGCTTGTGACCAGGTAATTCTTGCTATTAGCTTGATTGCATCTAAATCTTCTTCTCCTGCTAGACGTATCATAGTTCCTCCTTAAATTCCCCTTTAAAGATTATACTTAAAAAATAATTTATTTCAATTTATTTTTATAATATTCATCTTTAAGTATCCCGTAGGCGAGTAGATCATGATATGCTCCATCACGATACACCATTTCTCGTAACGTTCCTTCATGCTTAAAGCCCATTTTTTCATAGAGACCAATAGCACGCTCATTAAAGCTAAACACATGTAAGTATAATCTATTCAGATTTAAACCTTCAAATCCCCAGTCCAATAGCTGCTCCATAATTTTTGTGCCATAACCTTTTGACCAATACTTTTTATTACCAATGACAATCGCAAGCTCTGCATGTCGATTTCTTTGGTCAAGGTTCATAAAAGCACATGTACCTAGAGGTTCTTCTCCATCGTAAGCGATAAAAGTTGGACCATCAATCATGCGTTGTGACCATTCTTTTACTTCTTCAAAGCCCATCGGCCTTAAAAAACCAGCCTGATCATTTGCAGCGACTTCTGGATCGTTGCGCCATGAATAATATATTTCTATATGTTTTTCTTCAAACTTTTCGTATCTTAGATTCATTTTTTCTCCTCAACCACTAAATTAATATATGCTTGGGCATAAACTGCCATCGCTTTCTTTAATGTTTCTATTGAAATTCTTTCATCAACTTGATGTTCTGTAGCAATATCATCTGGGAATAACGCTCCGAAAGCAACAATATTTTCCATCGAACGTGCATAAGTTGCGCCACCACTTGTCATTGCTTGTGATTTGTAATCTCCACTAATTTCTTGATAGGCTGCCATCAAGCCTTCAATGAGTTCGGAATCTCTTTCTAAATAAACACTTGGTAGTTCATCATACTTTTCCACAACAATTTGGTATTGGTGTGCACTTTGTTTAAGCTTCTCATCGATTTTTTCTAATTCATAAGATATCGGAACTCTAAAATCTAAGGACAATGTTTGCACGTTTTCCTTGATTTCCACCATTGCGACATTCATGGTCAGTTTACCAGTAACATCGTCTTCAACCACTCCAAATATGTTTTCACCATTCGCATTTGCTAGTTTTTCCACAATAAATTGTGTCATTTTATTTCCCAAACCTGCTTTTTCTAGTGCTTCAGCTGCGTAAACAATCGCATTTTCTCCCTCATCAGCTAACATAGCATGAATACTCTTGCCATAAACTTCAATTTTATTTTCTTTAACTTTATATTGTCGATCTAACGCTTTTAATGCGGCTAATACAGCTTCGTCATAATCAATCACTGCGCAATCAGGGACTGCGTTAAAAGCAATACCGCCATGCATATTCACATCTGTAAGCTCGTGACTAAATAATTGATATTGAACTAAGCCTTTTTCAGCATAAATCAAAGGAAAAGATGCATCGGGTGTAAAGCCCATATCTGGCATTTCTTCATTTTCTTTATAAGCTGCCATGCAACGCCAGAAAGATTCTTCATCTGTTCCAATGATAAAGCGTACTCTTTTATTGAGTTTATATCCAGAATCTAACACTGCTTTTAAAGCATACATAGAGGCAAGCAAGGGTCCTTTATCATCCGAAGTTCCTCTTCCAAATAAATACCCCTCTGACTCTACTAACGTAAATGGATCGTGTGTCCAGTTATTTTTATCACCCACTGGAACAACATCAATGTGTCCTAAGACGCCAAACAATGTTGAACCCTCTCCAATTTCTGCATAACCATAGTAACCATTTGGATCAATGTACGTTTCAAAGCCTAATTTTTTAGCAATCAATAAAGTTTTCTCTAATGCTCTTTGAATTGCTTCACCAAATGGAAATGCTTCACTTTCTTCCAAAATACTTGGGATACTGATGAGTGATTCTAAATCTTCTTTATATGATGCAAATATTGTATCTATTTTTGTTTTCATAATATTTCCCCCTATGCTCTAAAATATTCAAAGATGATGATATCTTCCTTTTTATATGGATCATTTTCATGGATTGTCCACACAACAATATTACCATTAAGATACCTATATAATAATACACTTGGATGCTTATCGACAACATCTTTTGCAAGCGCAATAAAATGTGGTCTCATTAAGACGTTCAGTAGCAATGAATTAATAAGTAAACCTTGCATCACACTGTCATACTTTTTGTAATTCATAATGAGGATGCCCCGTCTGAAATTTGGTCTATGCTTTCTAAACCAATACACAATTCGTGGATCGAAGGATTCAATTACAAAATCACCTTCGTAACGGTCAAGTAGTAGCGCAGTTTCACTACACAATTTACGATAATTCCCATGTGACTTTAACTCAACAATCAAAGGCACTTGGCCACTTACCAGTGTTAGTGTTTCTTCTAATGTTGGAATACGCGATCCACCAATACTGATTGTTTTGAGTTCATCAAGGGTGAGTTCACTCACCTTGCGATGATCTTGTGTCATTCTTTTTAACGTTTCATCATGAAATACAACAACTTTTTCATCTCGAGTTAATTGTACATCTAATTCAATCCCATAACCATAATCTTTCGCCTTTTGAAAAGCGCTTAGTGTGTTCTCCGCAGGGCCTCCATGCTGATCATGGAATCCTCTATGTGCGTAAGGTCTTTTATCAATTTTACATCCCTTTCCTTTAATTAAGAAAAGGTAGACAAGCAATACAACGATAATAATTTTATAACTCATTGGTAATCACGCTATCTCCATGTTTTACTTTTGACATTGTAAAGAATGCTAAGACAATAAATAAGAAAGCGTACGGAAACAAAATACTATAGTCAATAAGATCAAATAGAAGACCTGACAAAATAGGCGTAATAATTTGAGCGGCCATTGAGAAACTATAATATAACCCGGTAAATCTACCCACCTCGGCCTCACTGGACATTTCTAAGACCATCGGAAGTGAATTGACACTAATGGTTGCCCAAGATAAGCCTGCTAAAATAAAATTAATAAACATTAATGGAGAATAAGCTTGGTATAAACCAGCAGTTCCAAAAGCAATGCCTAATACAATTAATCCCAGTAAGATCATTTTCTTTCTACCATATTTACTAGATAATTTTCCAATGGGGATAAAACCAATAATGGCTGCAACATTCGCAATTAATAAAATCATCGATGCTTGTGCTGCAGAAAAATTAAGATGAATGGTTGCATAGCGTGAGAAGGCTGAAATTACTGCATTGTAACCCATAAACCAAAGCGAGATGGACACAAGTAGAAAAATCATACTTCTTTTTACTTCTTTACCCATAACACCTTTCTCCTGTATTAAATCTTCATGCTCTTCAATATGGAGTGACTTTGTCGTTTCTGAGGCTTCTAATGCCCATTTATTTTCTTTAACAAAAACCACCATTACCAATAATGCACCAAGCATCAAGGCCGAAACAGAGATGAATATCGGATAGTAAGAACCTATCTTTTCTGGTGGAAGTAAAGCAATAAGACCTAACACAATGACCCCGCCAATTGCACCCATTAAATTAATGATGGCATTCCCCATTGATCTTAATGGTTTAATGGTAATATCAGGCATCAATGCTACAGCCGGACTACGGTATGAGGCAAGTGATAGTAACAAGACCCCTAACCCGATAATAAAGAGTTTAATGCTGCCGTGCTGGGCTGCATATGGTAAAAGTAACATTGCCATGGAAGCTATAAGTGTTCCTGCAATAATAAATGGCATTCTTCGCCCCAGTTTTGTTTTGGTGTTATCTGATAAACGGCCAAAATAAGGTAATAAAATTAATGCCAGAATATTATCGAGTGACATAACTACGCCTGCGTAAGTATCGGCGATATTAAATTCAGTTTTCAACATTAAAGGAATAATAAAATCATAGAGTTGCCAAAATCCAGAAATACTCATAAATGCTAAACCAACAATAAGTGTTCTTTTATGATTAAGTTTCATATGTTCTCCTTTTACTTTCATTATCAAAATAATACCATAAAAGTACTTGAGTTACATTAAAAAGGACAACTATGAGCGTTGTCCCCGTTTGGCCTTTTCTGCTTTTGCTCGCAACTGTCCACAAGCAGCATCAATGTCGCCCCCTTTTTCCTCACGGATTGTAGCCTGAATACCATTTTCATTAAGATGTCTTAAAAAGCGCATGCTTTGATTACGACTACTTGGTCTAAAGGGATTTTCTGCCACTTCGTTATAAGGAATTAAATTAACATAAGCATTCATGCCTTTGATTAACTCGACTAATTGTTGGGCATGTTCTAGTTGATCATTCACATCTTTTATAAGAATATATTCAAATGTTAGTCGGCGATTACTTTTATCTTGATAATAATGTAAAGCATCAAATAATTCTTCTAGGTTAAACATATCATTTACCGGCATAATAGAAGAGCGTAATGCATTATTAGGAGCATGTAAAGAAATCGCTAGATTTACTTGGCTTTCTTCATCTGCAAAGCGCTTGATTACAGGTGCGATTCCTGATGTAGAAATCGTAATGTGACGTGCACCAATATTCAAACTTTTTTCATCATTCACTAAGTTTAAAAATCTCATAACATATCGATAGTTGTCAAAAGGTTCTCCAATCCCCATTAAGACAATATGACTCACTCTTTTATTTTGTGCATCTAAAAATCGTTGCGCAAACATAATTTGATTCATGATTTCGCCAGTGTAAAGATTACGATTCTTTTTCAAAAGTCCTGAGGCACAAAATTTACATCCCATTGCACACCCCACTTGAGTCGTCAAACAAACACTATATCCATACGGTTGTTTCATTAATACCGTTTCAATTAAAGCGCCATCTTCACACTCTAATAAAAATTTTGTCGTCTCATCATGACCGACTTGCTTGGTTTTAAGTTTTAAGGTATTAATCACAAAGTCTTTTTCTAATTGGTCTCTTAATTTTTGACTAAGATTTGTCATTTCTGCAAATGCTTCTACGCGATGCTCATAAAGCCATTCAAAAATTTGTGTTGCTCTAAAAGCTGGCTCATTAATACTTTTGAGGTAGCTTACCAAACCTTCTCGATCTAAATTATAAATTGATTTCATTTCTATTCTCATTTTATCCAACTTTCTTTCATTTTTTAGAGTGCTCTTTGTATGATTTCATTCATTTCTTTTAATTCTTCATTACTTAAATAACGCCATTCACCAACTTTTAAATCCTTAAGCGAAATATTCATAATTCGAACTCTTTTTAAACTTTTGACACGATAACCTAAGGCTTTTGTCATTCTTCTAATTTGGCGGTTCAGTCCTTGACTTAAGATAATGCGGTAGGTCCTTTTACCAATTTGTTCAACGTCACATTTTTGCGTCACTTGCTGTTTATGTGCTACCGGATTGTATATTTTCACTCCAGATTGCATTTTCTGAACAAACTCTTGAGTAATATCTTTATTCACAGTCACAATGTACTCTTTGTCATGACCATATTCTTCGCGAAGAATTTTATTGACAATATCACCATCATTCGTCAGTAAAATTAAACCTGAAGAATCTTTATCTAAACGTCCAATAGGAAAAATCATCTGTGGATAATTCATAAAGTCGCTAATATTACCTGGGATTGTTGTATCAGTCGTACAGGTAATACCTACCGGTTTATTTAAAGCGATATAAACTTTTTTTAGATCTAATGTGATTGGTTGACCATCAACCGCTACAATTTGATCCTCTTCTACGCGCTGACCCACAACTGCAACAACGCCATCAATAGTTACGCGACCTGCCTCTATGCGTCTATCTGCTTCTCTTCTTGAGCAAACACCAGCATCACTTATATATTTATTGAGACGATAAGTTTTTCTTTCCTCATGCTCAATAATATGTCCTTTTTGCAAATCTTGTCCTTTTTGTTTTCTCGCATATTTCATAATTAACCTCAATTCTACTCTTTATTGTACCATGCCATGATTATACTGACTATCTTGTTTTATTGCTCGATTTAAAAAATCGGTATATAATGCTATAAAAAGGAGTTCTATTATGATAATTGAAAAACTTACGGAAGAAGATATATACTTAATTGATCAAGCTTTTGAAGCACAAGGTTGGCCCAAACGCACCCAGATTTTACATGATTACCTTAAACAACAAAAAATCGATGAACGAATCGTTTTGGTTGCGAAGGATGAGACAAAAATAATGGGATATGTAACCTTGGTATATGAAGCTAAAAATGGGCCTTTTAAAGATCAAAAAATCCCTGAGATTATGGATTTGAACGTATTTGAATCATATCAAGGCCGAAAAATATCACACCAACTTCTTAGAGCAGTAGAAAAAGTAGCTTTCGAAAATTATGACATCATAACAATCGGTGTTGGTTTGCACCAAGGGTATGGTAAAGCACAACGATTATATATTAAAAACGGCTATCAATTTGATGGTTCTGGACTGTGGTACCAAAACCGTCAATTAGAAATTAACGAGCCCCTACTTAACAATGATGACTGTGCACTTTATCTTTATAAAAAAAGAGCTTAAAGTTGAATCGATTTCAACCTTATGCTCTTTTTTTTAATAATCTAAATAAACTGTATGATTAATGCGCCACTCTAGAATCTTAACTCTTACAACAGCTGAATAAATACCAAAAGTAATGATTGTTAAAATCCACCAAATAATCCAACGTCCTAACAATTCTATCGCTTCTCCTTCAAAGGCAAATTTCTTACCTTCAAGTAAGGTATGTCGGGATTCCCAACGATATCTTCTTACCAATACCCACGGCATGCCAATACCGATGGTAAAAAATAATATAATTAAATTAACAAGTTCCATACTAAAGTATGACCATAAATCTCCATCAAATCTCAGTTTTTTCATAATTCCCTCCTATAAAATAATAACTTCTTTCTCATCTAAATCATATGCAGATAAACTAATCTCACGAATGCTTAAAGCATCATAAAGACGATAATAAAATTTGTTTTCACTTAAGTTCATATATGACGTGTACTGTGTGTAATCTAAAGTATTTCTTGGGGTGATGACATTCCCTTTAGGAATATCAACTTGATTTAATACGTGGATTGCATTAACTAACAGTTCTTCGTCATCTTTTGCAGTTTGTATGCCTAGTTTTGCATAAAGTGCACGAATGAAACGAGATGGTGGCGTAAAATCACCAGGTATGCCAAAGGTGCCTGAACCTTGACCAAAGGGTTTAAATTCTTCTCCATAAATTTCTTTTGACTCTACTTGTTTAGGAGAAACGCCAATATAGTTTCTAACATTGGTATGGTGCCAAGGATAATCAGGGCTGTTAGTCAACACACCCAGATTGTTATCATAAATCATCACGCCTTCTTTTTTAGGTTCTACTATTATTGAAGCACCACTTCGATCTGTAAAAACCCAATGAAGCGGAGGAACATTTTTAATAAAATCTACTTCAGCGGCAACAATTTGATGTGTGGTAAACATCTTTTTAACCTCTAAAACATCTTCACATTGAGCCAAGGCCCACATTAATACTTCGTGTGGTGCTAATGCATCACCTTGAACTGAATTTTCATAGCTTGCGTAACCTTCAAAATAAAGCGCTGCACCGGCCAAACCTGTTTCATTAAGACCATCCGCGAGAAATCTACCGCCGATATCCTGTGATAAGCCCATGAAGGCATAATGCGTATCTAAGATACTTTTCTTATGCATAAAGTGCAGTGGGTAATTACGAGGAAAGATGGACATTTCAGGATCTAATTCAAAAGAAAAATCCATTGTTCGGGCGAGTAATACACTATTATTTTGTGCTGTCATTGTAATACTTGTACACATTAGTCTTACCTCCTTGTTTAATTTATCATAGCATAAATAAGCAATAGAGGGGCTTTATCACTATTTTTAAAATTCTAATTCTTTGTGTTCAAAAAGTTGCATTGCTGCAATCGTAGTAATTACAAGATAAAGCAGCATAAAGAGTAATTCTTTGCCAATAATCGTTCCTTTTGTTAATAAGCTGGCGCCCATTGTTTCAACAAGTGTACTTACAAGATAGGGAGAAAGATCGCCAATTAAACGCACTACTGGTCCAGCAGTAAGAATTAAATTAAGAATAGTGCTGATTGTTCCTGTTACTAAAAGAACAAAGACGACGATACTTGCTGTGGCATTTTGTGTAGAAAAAGCCATCATATTTGTAATCGATGCATACGATAAGATCATTAGAATTTTCTTGAATATGTTATTTAACATCATCTTGTGCATTTGTGCATCAATCTTAAAGTTAAAAAGAAATGCGTAAATATTGATGATCAAGTAAAGATAAGCAAATGCTAAGATGACTAAGAGCGTGAAAATGATAAATTTTCTAATAATGACATCCTTACGATTATAGCCAAAACCTAAAATCGACTGACTATTTTTATATTTTAAGTCATCACCGTATAGAATACTGTATAAAAAGATGCCAATCACTAGAGTTGATAACATAATAATTATATTTGCAAATGTTACATATTCCTCATTAGAGATTGTACTAGGATTCATACCTAATACGATTAAACCAAATGCAGCAGTGCAGAAAATAGTGTAGATGTAGAAAAACTTTTTATGAAATACGCGGTAAAAATCCGCTTTCATTAATTTAAACATTAGCGTATGCCTCCTTCAGTTAATGAGAAGTAGAAGTCTTCAAGACTATTTTTGTGATAATAAACTTCTTTGATATCAATATCACTCTTAAGACAATATTTAATAAACCAGCTAGAATCTTCAACACCTTTGATGTTTAGTTCGTTAATTTCGTTCCCTGAAATAATTTCAAGACCGTCTGTTTCATGAATAAGTTTCTCAAGGGCTTGATAGGTATCTGTTTTAACAACAAGCGCATCTTTAAGATCAAATAATTCCTCCGCTGTTATCTCGGTAAGCAGTACACCATTGTCAATCATTCCAAAACGATTTGCAATTAAACCGAGCTCATTTAAAATATGCGAGGAAACAATTAAGGTCATATTAAACTCTTTATTTAATCTTTGAATTAAATTTCTAACATCCACAATCCCTTGAGGGTCTAAACCATTGATTGGCTCATCTAATATTACTATTTTAGGATTCCCCATAATCGCATTCGCAATACCTAAACGTTGCTTCATTCCCATAGAAAATGATTTATAGGTCTTTTTTACGTTCGCTAGTTCAACAATTTCTAAGACCCGTTGCACTTCATTTTCATCCTCGATACCTTTTAATATTCTAAAGTATTCTAGATTCTCTTTTGCAGTTAGGTAAGGAAAAAAAGTTGAGTTGATAAAGAAACCAACATGTTGTCTTGAATCTCTTAAACTATTCACATCTGTACTATTAAGAATTGATATGTGACCTTCCTGATAATTAGAAAGACCTAAAATTTGTTTAAATAATGTGGTTTTACCAGCACCATTTTTACCAATAAGTCCATAGATATCACCCTCATAAATATTCATTGAGACATCATTTAATGCATGAAATTTTCCATAATATTTATGTAGGTTTTTAATTTCGATTGCTTTTTTCATAATAACCTCCTGTATTGCTGTATTACTATACTAGCACACAGGTATAGCATTGTAAAGGATGATGCAAAAAAAAAGATAAAGCAATCTTTATCTTTTTACACATTCATCTCTTTTTCAAAGTCATATATCAATTTTCTGACCTCTTCTGTCGTTTTAGTCCCCATAAGATTATTTCTTAATTCACTGGCTCCCTCAATATTTCGAATATAAATCTTAAAGAAACGTTGTAATGGTTTCGCTAAACTCGGCTCAATTTTAGTATAGTGATCATACATATCTAAGTGATACTTAAATAAAGAGATGAGCGCTTCAGCTGTTGGATTTTTACCCTCCTTTGCAAATGCAAAAGGATTTTGAAATACACCACGGCCGATCATAACCCCATCAACGTTATATTTGTCTGCTAATGCTTTTCCCATTTCATAATCAAGTATATCTCCGTTGATCGTAATCAACGTATTGGGCGCAAGTTCATCTCTTAAGGCCATAATCTCAGGTATTAACTCCCAATGTGCTTGGTATTTACTCATTTCAACTTTAGTTCTTAAATGAATACTTAAGTTCGCGATATCTTGTTTTAATAGATGACCAATCCACTCGCGCCATTCATCAACTGATGCATGGCCCAATCTTGTCTTAACACTTACGGGGATCCCGCCAGCTTTCGCTGCTTGTATTAATTCAGCTGCGACATCAGGCCTTAAAATTAAACCTGATCCACGTCCATGTTTAAAAACATTCGGTGCAGGACAACCCATATTAATATCAATACCTTGATAACCCATTTCTGCCATGCCAATACTCATTTTACGAAAATGCTCAGGATTATCTCCCCATATGTGCGCCACTATAGGTGATTCATCTTCATCTTTAGTTAAGCGACCACGGAGACTATCTTTCCCTTTTGGATGACAGTAACTCTCACTATTGGTAAATTCAGTAAAAAAGACATCCGGTCTGCCTGCTTGTGCAATGACTTTTCTAAATACAATATCGGTAACATCTTCCATAGGAGCTAAGACAAAAAATGGCTTTGGTAAAGTTTGCCAAAAATTGTTATTCATACTTACCCTCTCCTTTTTCAACTTATTAATATTACCATATTATTGGAGAGGAGTTCTATCAATCACCTCTTAATCAAAATCAATAATACGAATATTGTCTTTATAATATTCAACAGAGGCAATCTCATCTAGATTGCTAATTCCTTTTTCCGCAAGTTGCGCTTTTAACCATCTTTCATCATGGCCAAGTAAATCTAGATTTTCCTGATAAATCATTTTATCAATGACTAAAGGAATGGCTTGCAAGTTCATATCTGCTTTTTTAAAAGCAATGAGACTGCCATTTTGCTCTAAGGTCGCCAATTCCACAAAACTAATATCGTAGATACCTTGTATTTTTAATTTAAGATAAAGATCCTGTACTGATATATTGGCTTTTTCAATACCTTTCCGCTTAATTTTCCCTTTTTCTATTAAAATGATTGGCTCTCCATCAATCCATCTTTTAACATTATTAGACTTTTTCCTCAAAAAATTAATGACTAGGGTTAGTATTCCCCACAAAGTAAGAACAAAAATAAATTCTTTTATTTCGATATTTTTATTAAATAAGACCCCTCCAATGATTCCTCCTAAAATATAATTATTTATTTGATCAAAAGAAGACAAAGGAGATAAAGTTTTTCTGCCTGATAGCCGCATAATTAAGATGGCATATATAATTCCGATAATAAGTTTCAATGACGTTTGTATGTAGTCCATAGTACCCCTCCTAAAACAATCTTATCACGAAAAGATATAAATTATTTTCTCAATTTTGAGATAATATCATTTGACTGTCAAGACACACTTTGTTATATTTTAAAAAAAGGAGGGTATCATGAATACATTAATTGTTTACACACATCCTTGGGAGGGCAGCTTTAACCATCATGTCCTAGAAACAAGCAAACATGTTTTGGAAACCAAGGGACATCAAGTTGATGTTATTGACTTACATGCCGATGGCTTTGATCCCATTTATCATAGCCATGAATTAAAACTTTTCTCTCAAGGAAAATACTTGGATCCTTTAGCAGAAGATTATGCACGTCGTTTAAAAAATGCAGATAATGTTGTCTTTATTTTTCCTATATGGTGGTATGGTCCCCCAGCAATTCTTAAAGGCTTCTTTGATAAAGTCTTTCTTAATGGCCATACTTATCAACAAAATGATAAAGGTGAAATGAAAGGGATTTTGAATATTAAAAAAGCAGTTGCAATTACAACTGCCCATATAGAAAAAATACCTTTGACTGAATTTTTAGGCAACCCTATTGAAACATTATACCTCGATGGCATTATGAAATTATGTGGTGCGCAATCGACACAATGGCTACATTGTGGCAATGTTCATTTACCAGATGCCCGAGAAAAATTTATTAATGACATTAAAACATCACTTTAAGCCCTATTTCATAGGGCTTTTTTAATTGTATCTTCCAAATGATTACCCTATAATGAAAATAGTAATTGAGAGGATGTTTCAGATGAACTTACAAGCGAGATTCAAACAGTTTTTACTTTATTTTTTACCTGTCCTTAGTATAGAAATTCTATTTAGAGTCATCAATAAACACGATGCATTTCCTATATTGTGGGCCAGATCATTAATCCACGCACTTTTTTTAGGCTATCTGTTATTTTTTATCAACAAAATAGTAAATCGCAAAATTGCTGCTGTTATGACCACCTTTGTGTTTTCACTTCTATCGCTCTATGCGTTCTTTCAAACAGGCATTAAATATTATTATGGACATTTTTTCTCTCTCAGCTTTCTTTTAGAGGGCACTCCGGATGTCAAAGGCTATGCTTTTGATTTTTTAAAATATATTAAGGGAAGTACCTATCTATTTATAGCGTTATTAATTTTATCGCTCTATACATATTATAAATACCGTTCTTTAACTCAAAAACATCACATTAGAGTCCTCAATTTTTTATTTTCAAGCATCTTGCTAATTTTATTCTATCTAGGCTACATCCTATCCCTTACGATCGGGGATCCAAGCAATATCTTTGAAGATTCACTCACTTTATATAAACGGCCTTATTATACGGAAAATGCCCTTAATCAATTAGGGATGAGTGCTTTTATCCCCAGTGATATAAGGTACTCTTTATTTGCTACCAAAGAAATTGAAGAACAAGTAACGATTGAATCTGATAATGTTGAAAAAGAGGAAGTACTGGAAGATCTATCCTTAAAAAATAGAGTTGTCGATGATACTGTTTGGCTTTCTGTGCGTGATAAAGAAGAGAACCAAACCTTAAAATCGATTGATAATTTCTTTCTTAACCAGGACTTTACACCTGAGAACGAGATGACGGGTCTCTTTTCCGAAAAAAATTTTATTTATATTTTGGTTGAAGCTTTCGATTCAATAGCGATTCATCCAACATTAACGCCGACCTTATATAAATTGAAAACAGAGGGACTCTTCTTCAATCACTTTTATTCACCACAATTCAATTGTGCGACTGCAGAGTCTGAATTAATTTCTTTAACTTCACTTTACCCAGTTATTGATACATGTACGATGAGCGCCCACTATGAACAAGCCTCACCTCAAACACTGTTTAACCTTTTTAAAAAAGAAGGTTATAAAACCTCATCATTTCATAATTGGAATGATGAGTTCTACCCCAGAAGTATCATCCATCCTGTTTTAGGGTCTGAAGATTATAGAGATGTTGACTCACTTATTCCTTATTTGATCAGTGGATGGCAAAGTGATTTAACCATGATGGAGGGGGTTGTTGACTACCTCAATGATCATGAGGAACCTTTTATGTCTTATATCATTACCTCCTCAACTCATCTTCCTTACGATGAGCCTTCTGAATTAGGGCTTCGTTATCAAAACCTGGTTAAAGAGGTTTACCCAGAAGCACCATTAGAGATTTTAACTTACTTATCTAAGGCGATAGAACTTGATAAAGCAATGGCTTACTTATTAGAAAATCTCGCTGATATTGACAATACTGTTATCGCTTTATTTGCAGATCATAGACCCCTAAAAATGCCTGCAGAATATATTAATCAATACGCTGAGCATGATCGTTATTTTGGCTATGATTTAGATCAAACACCTTTTATTATTTATCATAATAATACCGAAGCACAAGTCATTGAAAAAGTGTCAAGCACGATTGATATGGCACCTACAATCGCAAATCTATTTGCGCTCGATTATGATACGAGACTTTTCTTAGGAAAAGACATTTTTTCAGATGAAGAGAACATTGTCATCTTCCAAAGCGGATCTTGGTATAATCAAGTAGGCTATTTTAGTTCTTACGATTCCCAGTTTACCCCTTTCAATGAACAAGTAACTTATTCTGACGAAAGAATACAGGCAATTAACAAACAAGTAAAAACAACCTTAACAATCTC
>DATBUC010000126.1:0-7803 GCA_036516515.1 Erysipelothrix sp.
GAATTAGTTACTGATGCAGCGGGAGTGGCAACCGTTCTTGATATACCGAATGGTCCTTATATACTTGAAGAAGTTGAAGCACCGATTGGTTATTTGCTTGGAGCGCCTGTTGAAATTCTAATCAATAATAAAAATGGTGAAGAATTTACGTATACCTACACTAACAGTCCAAAATTAAAGGAAATAACAGTTAAAAAAGTTTGGCAAGATCATCAAGGACATTCCATTGATCCGCAACAAAATATCATTATTCAATTATTAGCAAATGGAGAAGTAATAAAGCAAGGACGCTTAAATAAAGGCGATGAAATTCTGACATTTAAAAAGCTATTACCCTATGATAAAAATGGTAATATCATCAAATACGAAATTAAAGAAATCCTTTTAGATGGATTTACTAATATCATTGAAGCCGGAAAAGATACAGATTTTATCATCACCAATATTAAAGATGAGCCAACACCGGTTGAGCCAGTAGAGCCAACACCTGTAGAGCCGGTAGAGCCAACACCGGTAGAGCCAACACCGGTAGAGCCAGTAGAGCCAACACCGGTAGAGCCAGTAGAGCCAGCACCGGTAGAACCAGTAGAGCCAACACCAGTAGAGCCAGTAGAGCCAGCACCGGTAGAACCAGTTGAACCAACACCAGTTACCCCTCCTGTTGAAGTAGAGGAGGTTCTTGGAGAGTCTATAAATCTTAGCAAAGTTCCTGTAGTAGATACATTACCTAACACAGGACAAAGCAACAATAGTATCGTTTATTATTCATTGATACTTATTGGCTTAATACTTAAACGAAAAGATAATTAATCCTATAAGCAACACTATTACATAAAGATAGTGTTGCTTTTTTATATTGAACTACAAAAATAGGCACATCCAAAAGATTTGATTAATATGTATCTATAATTTGTTGTAACAATTTGTGGAAAATTTATTATTAATTTCTTAAGGGGAAAAAAGGCTTGTTCTAATATAATAATTCAACTAAAATAGCAATGGAAATTGAGGATGCATATGAAAAAGAAACTATTAATCAGTATCAGTGTATTAATCATCAGTATATTTGTCTATATTAAAACAACGCCCTTAGTAGAACACAAGGAATCTAAAGTTGAATTAGATCTCACACAATATGGTATACCAGTAGAGCAAAATCATAGAGCTAATGATTTGGAAATTATCGCCTTAAACTATAAAAAAGCGGATAATAACAAGCAGTCACAAGTTGAAAAAACAAAAACTCGTTCAGTCAAAGAAACAGATAAGTCAGATCGTTTGCACTTAAAAGATGCAAATAATGCCAAAACAAATGACAGCAAAACGATTGAACCACAAGAGCACTTTGTTTCTTATGAAACGGTAGAGACAAAAGGGGCAATTGCCTATAACACAATAGAAGAAAGTACAGATCAACTCGATGAAGGTCAAGTCAATCTTTTGCGTGCTGGCGAAGATGGCGTGTATAAAATCATTGATAAATATGAAGTGGTAGATGGCGCGCGTACGCTCATTTCTTCTGAGAAAGTAATCATCAAAGAAGCTTTGAGTGAAATTATCCAAGTAGGAATTAGGAAAGAACAAACAAGCAACGGTAGTTATGACAGCTCGGTTGCATATGAAACACTTACGTATGTAAACGAATTGCGAGCTCAGTTGGGTTTACCTAAATTAAATTGGAATGAATCACTGGCTCATGCCAGTCAACAAAGAAGTATGGAGATAGCGCAGACCTTTTCTCACACCAGACCCAATGGCTCAGCCTGGTACACCGTCGATGAACGCATCATGGCTGAAAATATTGCATATGGACAAAAGTCTGCACGTGCGGTTATTGATAGTTTTAATAATTCTTCGGTCCACCGTGAAAATATGATGAGTGCAAAATGGACAAGTATGTATGTCAGTCTTTATATAAAAGATGGGGTTTATTACTGGGTACAACATTTTTCTTAGTGAATAAATTGTGAAATTAATGTAAAATAATTGTAAAATGAGTAAAATATGGGTATTATCTAGTATAGTGTTGATATATCAATGTTCCTAAAGGAGGAGCTCATTTTGCATCGTAACGAAGTATTAAAGCAAAATAAGAATAAAACTATATCATTAGGTGATTATAATATTATCAAATCGTATACATCATTCGACCCCATACGGGTCTTTTATGCTAGAAGTCAAGGATTTGAAATCCATGCCCATTCGGAACTGGAATTAATCTTGGTGCTCAATGGGAATGTTGCTATTGAAACAGAAGGTAAAACTTTTAATTTATTCGAAATGGATATTGCCGTCATTAATTCTCATAAATGTCACAATTTAGTCGCGAGCGAATATAGTGAAGTGATCGTACTTCAAATTCAAAAAGAATTTGTTTTAGATTATTTTGGTAAGGATGCGATAACATTTGAAAACTTTTATCATAAAAAGACAAATTATAAATTAAAAGTAGCGTTGATTGATTTATTGTTAAAAAATCATCACGCACCTAATAATCATGATCTTTTGGAAGTAAACCTGCTTCAAATACTTGATCTTATTAAAGAGAAAACATATATTGATAACGAGAAGCAAGCGCAGGTTTTAACGACAAAAGAAATTGTCTATCGCGTAGTTGAAGAATTGTCCTATGATTTAGATAAAAACTTAGAAACCTTTGCAGAAAAATATCATATTAGTTATTCGCATCTATCAAGAGAATTCTTTGCAATAATGGGCGTCCATTTTACAGATTATGTAAAGCATATTAAGTTGAACTTTGCAGTGCACCGTTTAATTAATACAAATTTATCATTGACGGAGGTCGCAATTGATTCACGCTTTGCCAACTCTCAAGTCTTTAGTAGAATATTTAAAAAAGAATTTCAAATGACACCCAGCCAATATAGAAAGATAAATAAACCTTTAAAGCAAACAGAATTATCTGCTGAATTAATTGAAAATTTAGAAAACCTTTTAATCGATTTAAAAATTGCTGAGCAGGATCAAGAAAGTATGATTAAATCATACAAAGTTGACTTAGAAGGATTGAGATTCAACAAGCTTAATAAATCATGGGGGAAAGTCATTGATTTAAAACAATTAAGCAAGGAAGATTTTTACATCTATGACTTTGTAGATGCCTTAAAATCATTCAATCCTGATGCACTGAGAGTTGACTTTATCTTAAAGGAAGGTTCTTATTGTCCTGTCTTGGGCTCTTTAACCGATAAAAATCTCATTAAGTCGAGTTTTAAGGTCTTACTATTAACTTTACAAGAGCTTGGAATTAGTTTGATTGTGAAAATAAATATTAGTGAAGAGTTATTAAGTTGCGAGGAAATGTACTTTAAACATCAACTTGCGTTAGATTCTTTATTAGACTATGTCTCTTTACAACTGGGTCTTGTTCATTTACAACATTGGGGTTTTGAATTTTACTTAGAGAATTCTAAGTCAGAGGTAAATAGACAATGTTTTATTGAACAGAGTGGTAAGATGATAAATCAAATTAAAAAGAGATTACTTCTTGATGAAATCAACTGGGGCATTAACCTTGGGGTATATGAGCAATTTAAGGACTTTGGTATTTCAATCAAGAAAATAGAAAAAGCTTTCGAGGGTAATCAACCTCAGTTTCTGAGTTTAGAATATAGAATGGATGCAACAAATGAAGATGGTCCAGATCTACAAGAGCTCAGTGATAAGATTAATCTCGCTAATCTATTAAGCGAGCTCCCTTATCAGTATTTGGTAGATTTCACCCTTAATTATGATCATCAGCAGGTATCAGTGAGTCCAATTAAAGAAGCATTGTTTAGTTTAAATATTATTAAAAGCATGCTTGAACTAAAAGCTGAGTTTCATTTAACTTCATGGACTATAAAAGATCATCAAGGTGCGCGAATGGGAACCTTCTTTAATGATAAGGGGATGGAAACGATTTCTTATTATTTTGCCTACTTTATGTCTTCACTTTATCAAAATTTCCGCTATGTTGAACCTGGCTTAATCCTTTCGACAGATTTTGATGACAATTATCATATTATGTTGTTGGCAAGCCCTGAAAGTAAGACGAGCGCAGTGTCCCTAAAGGATATCCAGCCTAACCCTGAGCATGAAGTACATCTTTTGTTGGATAACATTAAAGGTAATTATAAGATTGTAGAGTCGAGAATTCCGATATTTGAGTTCTATCGTTATCACAGTTGGCTCACCTATTTAAATGCGGATGCTTTATCGGCACAAGAGATTCAGTATATTAAAAATAAGCTCACGCCTGAGATCACAGTTTCCATCGAAACGATAAGAGAAGCTTATGAAGCGACATTACCGATGAATCCATTAGATATCGTATTTCTAAAATTTATTAAAATATAGTAAAAAAAACACTTTGTTTGTAAACAAGGTGTTTTTATTTGCAAAAACATGCAAAAAAATATAGATTTAGCTAAAAAACACAAAAATAAACGATTTTATGACAATAATTTACAAAAGATACAAAATATATGAAAAGAACAGCTCTTCCTACCTATGCTATTATTAACACGGTTAAGAAAGAGGTAGATTATGAAGCAGACAGTCAATATCTTTCAATTGAGAACATTGATATCAACACTATCAGCTTTGGCTGTTGCTTACTATTTACCAAAGATAGTTGCGCAGGTAATTGCCTATAAAAAAGCAAGAAAGCCTGAAGGATCGTATAAGGTTTATGATGTTAAATCTTATACAAAAATAACCAACTACATATTACTAGTTATTGTGTTTGGGAGTCAGTCACTTTATTATCAAGGACTTGATTTAATTCTAGTAGCAACAATCTCGACCTTAGCAATTGTATCTATGCGAGTTGATCAAAAGATCAGGATTATTCCCAATGAAATCGTGTTTTCAATATTGGGTCTGGCCTTTATAAGACAAAGCTATGTTAACAATCTTGAAGGATTGTTGAGTAGTGTTATCGCGATGGTGCTGATAGCTGTAGTTTTTTATGTCAGTACACAAATTACCAGCACTTACTTTGGCCAAGGGGGCGTTGGTGCAGGTGATGTTAAATTGACGATTGCGATGGCCGCATTCTTTGGCTCTCAGCAAGTACTCATATTTATGATGTGTATCGCAGCGGTCTTATTGACTTATATTGCATACGGATTCATATTTAAAAAATATACCATGAAGACAACCTTTCCTATGGGGTTACAAATCACATATGGATTTTTGTTTGCAACGATCGTTGTAAATCTAATTTAAGGGGAATAGACAATGCAAGTAAAATTAAATTACGAAGATGGTCAAGGTATGGTTGAGTATGGTCTTATCCTAATATTAGTAGCAATCGCAAGTGTAATTGCACTTTCTTCATTAGGTAAGAATTCCGTATTTAAAATGTTTGAACAAGTTATGAAAATCGTAGAAGTTTTAGGAAGATAGAAAGGAAGTGAGAATATGAAAAATTGGTTATTAAATGAAGAGTCAGGACAAGGAATGGTTGAATACGGACTAATCTTAGTTCTTGTTTCAATCGTTGCAATCGTTGCACTTGGAAAAGTTGGTAAAAACATCACATCAACATTTGAAAAGATTGGCGATGGCTTAACAGGAAAAGCAGCTGAATAATCGTAAAGGAGATGAAACCATCTCCTTTATTTTTAAGAAAGGTGACATGATGAAGAAAAATCATAAAGAAAGCGGACAAGGATTGATGGAGTTTGCGCTTGTATTACCGATTCTTATCATATTAATTAGTGGGATTTATGATGTAGGCCGCGTTGTTTTCATTAAAACAAACCTGCAACACCTTGCTGCAGAAATCCACAAAATGACGGCGTTATATTCAGAAAAAGGAACTGTTGAAGGAATAAAGACAGGTTCGATTTTTCAAAATATAGACGAGGCTGTTGTTTACTTAATACAATCAAACCAGCTTTTTGATGAAGCGGGATTAGAATATGAAGTTATTTATCATGAGGTGACAGAAAGACACTTTGAGCGACACCATTTTGACTACAAAACACAGCGGTTTATGACTGCACCTAATAGGAATGATGGGCAATTTGTAACCGTAAAAGTGAAGTATGTAACCGATGATTTGTTTTTAATGACAAATATTTTTAGAGGAAAAGATCTTGTGTTTACACATGAATATACGGGCTTAATGTATGTGGGAAGTGATGGCTATGATAAATAATAAAGAAAAAGGACAAGCCATGATTGAATTCGCGCTTGTTTTTCCACTTTTTATAATCTTTGTATTTTTTATTATTGATGTAGGATGGATTTCGTATCAAAAAGTGATATTTAGTTATACAACAAGAAATATTACTTGGGAATTTTATGACAAGCAGATAGACAATTGGGTCGCCCAAGCCAATCAGCACTATATCACTGAGGGATGGGAAGCAGATCATAAAATAAAAGAAAAGTTCGTTACATCTAATGCAAATAAAGGCAATAAGATTAACCCAGATCGTATTAGAGTAAGAAATAGTAGTATTTCTATTTATGCTGGAAGACGTAAATATGCTTATAAAGTAGATTATGCAGGGCTCGACAAGGCTTATCGAAATGACGTAAATTTTAACACCACGACTTATGAAATTACCTCTACTATTTATTATGATTTAGAACCTATTACACCAATTGCCAATATGTTTTTTAAAAACGGAATCACATTAAAAAATGAAGTTTATAAAGTTAGAAGAGGAAGTATGAGGACAACATGATCGTTAAGGATAAGAAAGAAAATAATGAAAAGGGTTCAGTCTTAGTTCTTTTTGCAGCAACATTATCCTTGCTACTTGTTTTTGTTGCGCTCTCTACGGATATTATTTTAGCTTATAACCGTCGTGATCATCTTAATGAAATAGGGCAAATGATTCGCGAAGCGACCCATGACTTTGCGGAAGAAAGTTGGAATGCCTACAATCCAGAAGAGATGTTAACAGAGCTGGCTCGGGAAATTGGTAGAATGAATGGATTGCATGATAGCCAAGTACGTGTTGAGTGGCATGAAGCGACAACAAGTTATGTCCGTAGAGATGCACGGGTAGATATTATTATTACTGATGTCTACGAAACATCAACTTTGGGTATGTTTGGTATTCGTGAAATCCCGATTAAAATTGATATTAAAGGGATTCAATTTAAAAGTGTAAGTCCAAGTATTTGGAGTCCTTGGAGATAGGAGTTATTTATGAAGAAAATTAAGTTAATTGCATTAGGTATTTCGTTATTAGTTTTGGTCCTTGGTTTAATGGGTCCTTTCTCTAAGAAAAATAATGTCAATACACAAATAAAAGAAGTCTATGTGGCAGTTGTCGATATTCCCCAGCAAACAATCATCAAAGAAGAAATGGTAGAGAAGGTACCAATGCTAGAAACTGCCTTAACTGGAAGTGCAATCAACACTTTAGAGGAAGTCGTCGGTAATGTAAGTATTACAGACATTTATGCAAAAGATACAGTTACTAAAGATAAAATATCCGAACCAGGGAGTCAAAAATCTGGCGTGAGTTACAATATTCCAACAGGAGAAAGAGCGATAACTTTAGATGTGCAAGCCTCGTCAGGAATTGCTGGACTCATTCGCGTTGGTAATTATATTGATATTGTTAATATTGTAGATGATGAAGCAAAACTATTGCTACAAAATAAAAAAGTGATTGCTCTAGATAAAAAAATCAGAGATGAACAAAAAGAAGTCGGACCAGATCAAAGTACCTATATGACTGTTACTTTATCAGTGACACCCAAAGAAGCATTAGAACTTTCATTAGGTGATGAAGTGGGTCAAAACAGAGCAATATTGAGAAATCCAGAAGA
>DATBUC010000127.1:0-3965 GCA_036516515.1 Erysipelothrix sp.
ATATTCACAACAACTTTTGCGATTGATAAAATACAATTTATTGGTGGTGATGAAGCTAAGCAAGTAATTATCATTACCGAATACATCGAAGATGTTTTAAATATTATTCATCTTAATATTGATAGAGGGAGTACAGTATTAAAGGCGCAAGGAGGCTACACTAAAGAGAAAAAAGATGTCATCCTCACCGTACTGTATCGATCACAGTATTCACAGCTAGAAAAGTTAGTAAAAGAGGTTGATCCAGAAGCGTTTTTCATTGTTTCAGACGTAACTGAAGTGCATGGCAATGGATTTTACAGAGTTTAGTTTCACAAATCTTTCAATTGTAATGTGCTATAATTATTAAGACAAGAACGGAGTTGAGTAATATGCTTCGACTAAATGGAGTTTCAAAAAGATATAAAAATGGTGTCAATGCACTACACGGTGTAGACTTGCATATAGGCCAAGGTGAGTTTGTATACATTATAGGACCGACCGGCTCTGGGAAATCTACCTTAATTAAAATACTAAATGGTGAAGAAATCCCTACAAAAGGAGATGTAAGAGTAGGAGAATTTAATGTTGGAAAACTTCGACATTCTAAAGTTCCTATTTATCGTCGAAACATAGGGGTTGTCTTTCAAGATTTCAAATTACTAGAAAGAAAAACAGTATTTGAAAATGTAGCGTTCGCTTTGGAGGTTGTTAATACACCAAGGATTGAAGTTAGAAAACGCGTGAGGGAAGTCCTAAGGCTCGTTGATTTATCAGAAAAAGCAAATGCCTATCCGCTAGAATTAAGTGGAGGTCAACAGCAAAGAGTAGCAATTGCACGGGCTATTGCGAACCAGCCAATGCTCCTTATAGCCGATGAGCCTACTGGAAACTTAGATCCAGATAAATCGTTGGAGATAATACAACTATTAGAAAAAATAAATTCAGAGGAAGATACTACTATATTAATGGTAACTCATGACATAGAAATTGTTAATAAATACAAAAAGAGAACCATCGCTTTAGAAGCCGGACATATTGTAGCAGACTTAAATTCAGGAGGTTATATTAGTCATGGCGAGAATAATTAGGCACATAAAAGATGGCTTTTTAGGCGTATTTAGACATTTTGCTTTATCACTTTCCAGTATTTCATCTGTTACAGTAACATTGCTCTTGATGTCACTGTTCTTACTACTTAGTGTGAATATGATGGATATCACGAAATCGATTGAACAAAATGTGCAAATACACGTTGAAATTCAAGATGAAGTATCCCAAGAAGGTAAAATTGATGATTTGAAGCAAGAAATTCAATCTTTTCCCGAAACACTATCAGTCGTTTTTTCTTCTAAAGAAGAAGAATTAGAAAATTTTATTGAAGCCAATAACTCAGATGATGCTGAAGAATTGTTTGGTGATTATCGGGGAGAAGAAAATCCCATGCTAGATGCATTTTTAGTAACAGCTAAAAGTGGTGATGAGATTAAAACATTAGCTACGAAGATTGATAAGTTAGAGGGCGTTTTTAAGACCAACTATGGTGGTATGGGAACGACTAACTTTGTCAATATGCTCGAACAAATTCGTAATATCGGTATTGTGATTGTACTGATCTTGAGCATGATTGCCGTATTTTTAATTTCTAATACCATAAGGGTATCAATTCACTCACGACGTGAAGAAATCAGCATTATGAGAACGGTTGGTGCTACGAATTGGTATATCCGTTGGCCCTTTATCATAGAAGGTATGATCATTGGTTTTATGGGTTCTATTATTCCTATTTTAATTACAGTATTTGGTTACAGGCAGTTATATATACAATCACACGGTTATTTGTTTACACAAATGTTTAAACTTGCACCTTATAATCCGATAAGTTATCAGATATCGGGCATTCTAATTTTAATAGGAATGACTGTAGGCGCAATTGGGAGTTTAGTATCTGTTGGTAAATATTTAAGGTGGTCACGATGAAAAAATCTATTAAAAACGGAATAATCATTGTACTTGGATTGCTCCTCATACTCACTTCATTATCACCATTATTTGCAGTTTATGCTGATCAAAGTCAAATTGATAATCTTAAAGAAGAAGTCAAAAAAAGAGAAGAAGAGCTTGAGAAAATAAAAGATCAGAAATCGTCTATTAAGACTGATCTTGATGAAGAATTGAAAAAATTAGAAACATATAGGCAAGAAATAAAAGAGATTGAATCTGAAGTGAATATCATTAATTCTGAAATAAAATTGATTGAGAAAGAAATTCAACAAACAGAAGCAAAAATTAAAGAGCGAGAAGATAAGATAAAAGAGACTGAAGATAAAGTAAAATCTTATATAAAAAACTCGCAATCAAATTTAAGAGTTAATAGTCTATTTGAGTTTTTAATGGGAAGTGAAGATTTTTCAACAATGTTATTGCGTTTAGATGGTATGAATGCTATCAAACGTTACAATGAAGATTTAATTCGGGGACTCGCTGAAGAAAAAGCTGCTTTAGAAGAAGATAAAGCAAAACTAGATGTGAAAAAAGAAGAATTAAAAGCTAAAGAAAAAGTACTTTCTGTTGAATTAGAAAAAATTAAAGTTTATGAAGAACGAATTGTTGAAGTTGTAAAAGAATTAAGAGCAAAAGAAGCAGAGTTAGAAAAACAAATTCAAGAAGTGAATCATAAGAATAGTGCTGATGAAAAGAAAATTAAAGAAATTGCAGCCGAAATGGAACGTAAACGAAAAGAAGCTGAGGAAGCAGCCCAAAAAGAACAAGAAGCGCAAGGTGGAGGACAAGGTAATGGTACTCCGCGCCCTCCAGCCAATACAGGAGGTTTTGGAACACCAGTTCCTTATGGGTCCTATGATGTTACAGCTTCGGTTTGGCGCTATCCAGCAATGTATGGTGGTGGACCGCATATGGGAGTTGACTTGGGAATTAACCGTGGGCAGCCTGCTTATGCAGTAGCTAATGGTATTGTTGTTGCTACCCAATCAGGGTGTGGTGAAGGTTATAGTTATTGTGGTGGAGGATATGGTAATTATGTCTCCTATATTGTAAATGTTGGGGGTCACAATTATGGTATCTTATATGCTCACCTAAGCTATGTATCTGTTTCACCAATGACACCGGTAGTTCAAGGTCAAACTTTAGGAGCAACAGGTAATACTGGGCTTTCTACGGGTCCTCACATCCATATTGAAACAATTGATATGGGTCCTGGATCTCTATCAGATGCTTGGGCACGATGGGATGGTAGTTATAACTTTGGAACGGGTCCAGCCGCTTTTGGTGGTCGACGATGCGATCAAGGTTATGGCGTGCCGTGTCGCTTACACCCACAAGTTACGTTAGGTTTATATTAAATTAAAAAACTGAGTACAGACTATGAGTCTGCCCTCAGTTTTCTTTTTAGTAGGTCGATGAGATCGTTTGTATTGTCTATGAAGCATATACGATCATAATTTGCTTGAGAAGTGAGACCATTTTTTAAACTATTTTGAAAAAAAGATTTAATTGGATCGTAGTAACCGTCGATATTGAAGAAAATTGTGGGTTTATCGTGAATATTTATTTGAGACCATGTAATGGCTTCAAAGATTTCATCAAGTGTTCCTGCACCACCAGGTAAGGCAATAAATGCATCCGCGATATCTGCCATAATTTTTTTTCTTTCATGCATTGTTTCAACCTTGATGAGTTGTGTTAAATTGGTCTTTTCAATTTCTTTGCGTTTAATGACATTGGGTAAAACTCCAATTACCTGAGCCCCATGATCGAGTGCGCTATCTGCAACGATTTTCATTAAACCTACATTTGCACCACCGTATACAATATTAAAATTGTGAACTGCTAAAGCATTCGCAAGCTCTTGACTCGTGTCTATAATTTTTTGATTATGAGGCATAGAAGAAGCACAATAAATAGCGACAAACATATATGACCACCTACCTTAAATAGATTATAACACTGAATTGGAATATATAAAT
>DATBUC010000128.1:0-5787 GCA_036516515.1 Erysipelothrix sp.
TGTATCATGTAAGTAAGAAAAAAGAGAGTAGCAAGTACTCTCTTAAGCAATAACTTTTTGGGCAATTTCTAATGTTCTGCGGGTTTGATGTCTCACTGCATCTTCCACATCTTCAATCATTTTACCCTCTTGATCTACAGTAACACTGGTTCCATAAGGATTACCACCGGCTTTATAAATTGCATCATCGGTATAGCCTGGTGCAACGATAATCGCACCCCAGTGCATCATGGCTGTATAGAGGGACAGAATTGTCGCTTCATGGCCCCCATGTAGATTACCAGTACTGGTCATAGCCGATACGACCTTATTGACAGTTTTTCCTTGTGCCCAAATCGGACCTTGCATGTCAATAAACTGTTTTAACTGTGATGGCATGTTACCAAAACGTGTTGGGGCTGAGAATATAATTGAATCAGCCCAAGCAATATCTTCTGAAGTGACTACCGGAATATCGCGTGTACTTTCTGTTGTAAGACGCCATACATCATTACCCATCACGACTGCTTCAGGTGCTAATTCTTCAACTTTTAATAGACGCACATTGGCACCCTGTGCTTCTGCTTCTTCTTTTGCCCATTTGGCCATTTGTACGTTAGTACCACTCATTGAATAAAAAATAATCGCTAAATTTACCTTTTTCATAATATCCTCCTTATCTCAAATTTGAGATTTATACTTAAAAAAACTATGTGAGTGAAAGTCCTAGTTTTTTATTCAGTTTAATCAGTGTCTTTTTTTCTTCATCACTGAGTACTGAGAAAATACGTTCAATATCTTGAGTATGCTGTTCAAAAACCGAATCCATAAAGTCTTGCCCTGCTTGAGTTAAAGCAGCATAAATAACCCGTTTATCTTTTTGACAAGGGATGCGTTTAATTAAGCCCTTTTCTTCCAGTTGATTTATCGCATATGAAATCCTAGAAGAAGATATCAGAATTTTTTCCGCAACCTGTTGAATTGGCAATGTGCCTTTATGATAGATGACTTCCAAAATACCAAACTCTGTTGGATTGATATTCAAGCTTTTGATTTTCTTTTCTACTGCCACTGTCACAGCACGATTGGCTTTAGACATCACGACAAATAGATCTAAACTCAAATTATCTTTCATATTTTCACCTCACAGTGTTATATTATCTCAAATTTTAGATACTTTCAACTGACATGCTTATAAAAAAAACAACACAGTACGTGTTGTTTAATCTTTAGCCATGCCCATGATATGCATTACTGGGACAGTAAACATCAGGCCTTCACCAGGCTGTGATAGATCACCGGCAATATTTTTGATACAATCCATCGCCTCAAGTAATAATGCTTCATCCTCAATTACAGTAAAGACCGTTTTATTATAAGGATGTTGACGATCGAAAGCAGACTTAAACGCTGAAAGCATGCCTGTATGTTCGAAGTTACCACTCACCATGGCACTTCCCATTCCTTGACTATCAAGAATTGTTGCACCTTTGACGCCAATTTCTAAAAGTTTATTCAAAATATCCTCTAGATATTCTGTTTTATTTAAAACAAGTACTAAAGCATACATGTTTTCACCATTCCTTTATGAGTTATATTATAGCACATATTATACTTAAACAAGATTCAATTCTCCGGCTTTATTCAATGCGAACTTCGCTAGAATTGGCCCTGCAATTTCAAATATTAAGACGCTAAATAAAATTAAAGTCACAATACTATTACTATATTTTGGTAACTCTTTAGCCACAGTCATTGAAAGACCAATAGAGATACCGCCTTGGGGTAATAATGCAATGCCCAGATATTTTTGAATGGTTTTTGTTGAATTGGCTAATTTTGCCCCAAAAGTTGCGCCTGATATTTTTCCAACCGCTCTTGATAAGACATAACCAAAACCCAATAAACCGATTTGTGATAAAACTGATAAATCTAAACTGGCTCCTGCAAATGCAAAGAACAGTAAATTGAGCGTCGGTGTTGTATCATTGAGTAACTTAAAAGTTCGTTGTGGTTTTAAAGACAAGTTCACAAATACCGCTCCAACCATCATATTGGTAAGTAATGGTGATAGATGCAAGAGATAAGATAAACCTGTTGACGCAAAGATTAATAATAAGGTCAAAGATAATAGATCACCTTGATATTTAATGTGGCGCGATATTCTTGAGAATAACCACCCTAAGACAAGCCCCAATAATAATGATAGAACAATTTCAAATACCGGTGCCAAAAATAACATCGCAACATGCGTATCTGTTTGTCCGCCAATCAATATTTTACTGATTGATAAAGCAAAACCAAAGACCATAATACCTAAAGCATCATCAAGTGCTGCAACGGGTAAAATCGTATCTGTTAAAGGTCCCTTGGCGCGATATTGTTGGATTACCATCATTGTACCTGCTGGTGCTGTTGCTGCTGACATTGAGGCAACCATTAGACTAAAAACTAAGTCTTGTTTGAAAATTAAAAACATGACTAAAAAAACAACTAAGACAACACCAACAACCTCAAATAATGTAATTAAAAATATTTCCTTACCTAATTTCTTCAAATCTTTTAAAGAAAAGGCGCCACCAATATTGAAAGCAATGGCCGCTAATGCTAAGTCATTGACGAAGTTGATTACTGGTTTATCTGCTTGAGTAATAATATTAAGTAACGATGGTCCTAAAATTAAACCACCCAGCAAATACCCGGTAACATTGGGAAGCTGAAATTTTCGTGCAACTTTTGCCCCGATCAACCCTACCATAATGGCTAAACTTAATTTCAAATAAATATTCAAATTAATAATTCCTCCCTCTTAACTGTCATGACTGCCAGTAAGAGTATAGTCCTAAAATGGTAAAATGTCAAGAAAGCCACTATACACTGCGTTTTAATACGAGTCCATCGGTGATTGCTCTGAGTTTTTTCTTCATCTCTGGTTCAAATGGACTGTGTCCACTGGCTTCTACAATATGTAATTGCCCATGCTCAACCGCCTGAACCAATTGGTAAGCAGCACTTAAGCGGCAATCTACATCATAACGACCATGAACAATGTCCATTGGAATCGCTTTAAACTTCTCGTGGTGAGCTAATATATAGTTATCATCGTCCCAAAACATTTTATGGGCAAAATAATGGCACTCTAATAAGGCAATTGAGATATCTGAATCAGATATTTCCTGTTCTAATTTTTTAGGAATTAAATGTACTAAGGAAGACTCCCAATCAGCCCATACTTTAGCGGCTGTTCTTTTACGCTCTTGATCATTACTTAAAAAGATTTCATAATAGCCTTGTATTAAATCATTTTGTTTTTCTGGCGCTATCATCGCTTTAAAACGTGCATGTTCATAAGGATAAAAATAGGAAGCGCCTTCTTGATAAAGCCATTTAATATCTTCATCACGACCTAAAAATATGCCTCTTAAAACAAGATGTTCTACTTTATCTGCGGCATGGATCGCATAATAAAGCGCTAAAGTGGAACCGTAACTGCCTCCAAACAGTGTCCAGCGCTCAATCCCAAAATAAGCTCTGATTTTTTCAATATCATTAAAGGCATCCATAATGGTATTGTCTTTAAGACTGGCAAAAGGTTTTGACTGCCCACAACCACGCTGATCAAAAGCAATGACAAACCACTTATCTAAATCAAAAAAATCAAACGATGCTGGTGTAATATGGCCCCCTGGTCCTCCATGCAAAAATAAAATAGCTGGGTTTTGCGGATTGCCTTGCGTATAAATTGCGATTTCATGGTTCGCATCAACCTTTAAATAATGATCTACTTTCATTTTTTACCTTCTTTCAATAGTATATTGTATATGCATGACTTCAGGATGCGACTCTATAAAGTCGATGATCTTTAATATCGTCTTTTCACCCTGATAATAAGCCAGTGATAAGGTCACAATTTCAATCACTGTACTGCGCCAATCATCTTGATAGTCAGCTTCGATCATGGCGACGTTATATTGCTTTCTGATTTTGTCTTTAAGATGCTGCAATACTTTGCGCTTATCCTTAAGGGATTGACTCAGTGGTAATTCAAAATAAACTTCAGCATAAATGATCATGTACGCTGTCCCCTTTTCAAGTAAATTTTTCTAAATATATAGAATATCAAAACACCCAGTATAGTCCCTAAAGTATTATTAATAATATCTGTAATGTCACTTACTCTGCTGTGATCAAAAAGTTGGAGAAACTCAATTGAAAAACTAAGCAATAAACCGATTAAAACCACGAAATCACTACGCCAATTAAAATAGGCTTTCAATAAAAACCCTAAAGGTACCATCATTAAAATGTTGCTTAAACTTTCTAATACAGCATTATAATGGCCAATGCGAATATCGCGATAAGGTTCTAAAGCGATATTAAACTGTATACCCCTTTGCATATAGTGATAGAGTGGTCGAAAAGGTACCAACGTCACGGAAAATAAGAGCGTTAAATATAAAACCAATGTAAGATAAATCAACTTTCGCTTAAAACTTTGATCATTTTTTATATTCTTAAGACTCAGATTAATAAATGAAAAGACAACAATTACGCTTGTAAAATATTTCATGAAAAAGACTCCTTTGTTCGTTACTTTAAGTATAGTATATCATGCTTACTTTACAAGAAAAAAAACCCTTTAATAAGGGTTTTTCAATAAACGTTTTAAAAATCTTTCTTTATTAATTCTTGACTGTCTAAATCGTACTCATATTCAAAATCATGATTATTTTCATCAATAAAGGTTACTTCAAATTCTTTGCGTTGATCATCATAGCTTATAGACCATGATTTCACTTGTATTTTATCATTATTGACATCTTTAATCGCTGCTTCTAAAAGTGTTTTGGCAGTTTGTAAATCTGCTAAACTTATTTCTTTTTGAGGATCGTTTTCTTGATCTGTTTCTTTTTTGATCAAGTTACCTGTGATGGCATCATAACGTGCTTCAATTTCTGTTTGCTCATAGAAACCTTCAACTTCATAAATATACTGTTTATCATCCAATTCAAATTTAATTTTTTTCACTTTAGCTTCTGTATTTTCTTCAATAAATTGACGATAAATTGTTTCTGAATCGATAAACTGTATATTTTGATTTTCTTGAACGGGTTGTTCACTGATTTGAGGCTCTTTTTCACTGCCTTGAGGTTTACTTTGACAAGCAGTCAATGTCATTGCCACTAGCAGTAAGAACATTAATTTAATTTCTTTTTTCATCTTTATCACCTACTTATATTATAAAGCAATTAAGCCTAATTGATACTCAGGTGATTATTTTTGTTTCATTACCCATAATTTAGAGACAAGCATCACGATCAATGCCGGCAACGCCCATGCCAAACCTGGTTTATAAAGTGGTAATTGATTGATAAATTTTGGCGTGTAAAACTTTAATGAATCTAAGACATGCACTAATGATAAAACACCTGTTACCAAGACCGTATTGAAATATATCGTGTGGTTGGATTTAAAAAAGCGATTAAATAAGCTTAAGATGATTAATACAAGCGCAATCGGATAGATTAAGTTTAAGATAGGAACGGATATTTTAAGAATTTGATTCAAACCTAAATTCGCAATCGCCAAACTCCAAAGGGTAAAAATACGTGTCCAGGTTTTATATGATAATTTAGTGATTGTAGAAAAATATTGACTAATTGATGTAATTAGACCGATTGAAGTGGTTAAGCAAGCTAATGTGAATATCAACGCTAAAAGTGCCAGGCCAAAGCGACCAAAAATATGAGTAATCACATGGGCGAGTGTTTCTGCGCCATTGGCTGTTGTACCATAAATACCTCCACT
>DATBUC010000129.1:0-1952 GCA_036516515.1 Erysipelothrix sp.
AAACATTACATAAGATTCATAAAAAGCAGATACACACGGAAGGATTTTATTTGAATCCTGTGGCTACCTTTTACTCTTTGGTTGGCTAATGGATAATCCTAGTTGAAAACTAGGCCTTGAATTCCTTAATGCGACAGAACCCAAATTTATAATCCTATATTTACAAAATACCCACTCTAATTTGACCATCTATTTCTGTAAAGTAGAAATTATAAGTACCATATGACTTTCCACCATCTAAATCATATCTAATAGGAGATGCATTAAATCCACCTTTATAATTAAAACGAAATAATTTACCGTGTGTAGCTCGTTCTAATTCATAGTTTTTACGGTCAATTTTTGATGGGGTAAATCCTCTTTTTTCCCATCCTTCTTGGATTAAAGCCATCCAATCTCCAAGTTTTCTTTCCTCATTGCCTGTATAGCCATCATATTGATCTCGCTCTTTAGCGGCAGGGCGTAGTAACTTAGAGAGTGTTGTTTCATCACGTTGTGTTAATGCAGAAGTAAACTCATCATAAACCATCCATAATTTAGCAATATTTTTAGGTGTTTCTTCAAAAATCTCTGCTTGTGTCCACCTCATGTCTCTATGAGTATGATTGATATAAAGACTTCTACGAATAATATGATCGTTATTTAACCAATCAAAACCAGTAATAGCTTTTTCGTTTGTCTCAATTAAAATAGGAGAATCAGTTACAGAAGGATTTGTAAATACTTGGCTCTCCTCAGTTGTGAATTTACCATCTTTATCTAAAGTCAACTTTAAGTGTGTGACAACTTTACCATCAGTTTCTCCAGTTTCTCTGTCTGTTGCAGTGGCGTATACTGTTAATTCGCAGTAAGGTTTAGAGCCATCTTCTGGCTCTACAGGCAATTGAATCCCTTCAATTTCTAAAATATTCTCTCCTTCATGAAACAATATACCAATCTCTTCACTCCATTGTTTATTACTAGGTGGCTTCCAACTCTTAGTGACTAAATTTGTTGTATTAAATAATAATCCATTGATTCTATAAATGCAGTGCATATAATTAAATTTAAAATTTCCCACATAATCTACATGGACATTATTATTTTTTTGATTCATATCTATTTTTCCAATGGCTGGCACAATTAAAAAACTCACGACTAAACAACATAACCACACTATTTTTTTCATTATATATTTCCTCTTTGCTAAGGCCGACCAGATTTTCTGGCTGAATTTTCACTAGACTTAGCAGAGCTAGCTAATTGAGATAAATGTCTATCGTTAGTTGAAGAAACTTCATAAACTATACCTCTTTCTTTTCTAGATCCATTTTTCTTACGCACATCTGCTAGCCTAGTTTCTCTTTGTTCACTATTGTACCGTTTAGCCGCTTCTGCGGCAGCGCCCGCTGCTCTATAAACTTCTTGTGCATTTGTTTCTGTTAATATTGCTGAAATTTGAGCATTAAATTCTTTTTCTAATATCCTTTTATTTCTCTCTGTAATAACTGTTGGCTTTTCACCATAACTGATGTGAGCATCATAACCATACTGATATGTTTGCTCAATTGAAGACTTCAAACTCATATAAATTTGGCCTTTAATGTCTTCTATTTGGTTCTTAATATCCGTACCAAATACATAGACCCACGAAGGTTTAGGTTCTGTCGCATTAAGAAATCAAAATTGATATTATCAGTGAATACATTGACTTAACAAGGATTGCTGATGGGAATAGTTCAAGAGTCATTTAAGCGTTTACATTATCCAGCTGAAATCATCTTGTTATGTTTACGCTGGTATCTTTCTTATTCTCTCAGCTTGAGAAATTTAGAAGAAATGATGTTGGAACGAGGAATTATTGTGGATCATTCTACGATTCATCGTTGGATTTTGAGATTATCACCGCTGCTCACCAAAAATGCTCATAAAAGACGGACTCTATATGGTGGGAGTTGGTATATCGATGAAAC
>DATBUC010000130.1:0-2147 GCA_036516515.1 Erysipelothrix sp.
TTTAAATAATTAAATTTATCATGATTTAAGGTTATTGATATCAATGGCGAAGGATCCATATGCAAGATTGCATCTTCCTCTAAGCTGTCTAGAGCATTTAAAGCACCAATCATTACAGCACTGACTCCAGCACAAACCAAATCAAAACCATAATCACCTGAACCAGCATGATCATAAACATCTATTTTATAGATGTGACCATCCTGACGATAAATATCAACCTTTACCATAATTAGTAAGATTTAATTTCTTCGATAACTAAACGTGTGTATGGTTGACGATGACCTTGCTTACGACGGCTAGCAACATGCTTAGCTGTATATTTAAAGATTGTCACCTTTTTACCTTTACCGTGTTTGTCAACTTTAGCTGTAACACTTGCACCACTTACATATGGTGTACCAATTTTCATTGTTCTGTTGTTAACAGCGATAACTTCGTCAAAAACAACTGTTTCACCTTCTTCAAGATCAAGTTTTTCCACATAGATAACTTGTCCTTCTTCAACGCGAAGTTGTTTTCCTCCTGTTTCGATAACTGCGTACATAGCGCACCTCCTATATCTATTAACGTCAGACTCGCCAATTAAGGTGGGTTTCCCACTTTTTTATACCTTAAGTCGTGCGGTTGGATGTCTATCTATAAGACACGCAACAAGCCTTTCAACGCTTAAACATTATAACCTATTCAAAAAATAAAGTCCAGTATAAATTTCCAAAAAAATTCAACTCATTTCCTAGTATTTATACTCATATATGATATCATAAATACAGTAAGATTAGAAGCGAGGATGTAGAAATGAGACAGAGAAATTTAGTAACACCCAAAAGAAAAATTAGAAAGAAAGCCATCGCAATTATTGTGGCATTAGGATTGCTGATTGCGTTGCTGTTTGGCTTGTATAAAAAGACACAGTTTCCTAAAACTTTATTAACAGTAAATGCCGAGAACAAACAAGCCGGAACACATGAAGTCAGTAAAATCAAAGAAAAAGATTATATCGCCGCATTACATTATCCTAAAATCAAACATGAAGCCTTGAATGCCTGGTTAACTGAAGAAAAAGATAAAATGATTACGCTGATTAAAAGCAATACCAAGGAAAATGAAAAAATCATGGCCCTTCAAGATTATGAAAGTTATCAAATCGGGGATTATACAAGTGTAAAATTAGATCTCAGCATTAACGAAGAAACAATTTATCAAAGCATGCGCACCTTCGACAAAGAAGCAATGATCCCCCTAGCAACACCTTTTGATACACAAGGTGGGCGTATCATGACAGATCTAATTCGTAAAAACAGCCCACAAAATGAAACGTCACGCGATGAATATTTAGAAAATACCCAAGCAGATCACTTTTATCAATTTATGATTACACCCAATGACTTAATCATTCAAACAGACCAGATGATCAAGAAACCCTTAGAAGAAACAACTGTTTATTTAAAAGCAGATTTAGGCGACATTAAAAAAACAGACGGAATTGCTCCATCTGTCTATTTAGATAAAGGTGTTAGTGGGAATGATAAATTAATTGCCTTTACATTTGATGATGGCCCTCATTATGAAGTCACTGAAAAATTAATGGATGTTTTAGAAAAATATAATGGCCAAGGAACTTTCTTTATGGTAGGTCAACGCGTTGAAGGACAAGAAGCCATTGTTAAGTCTGTTTTAGATCGTGGCCATCAACTGGCAAACCACTCCTTTGATCACCCCAACTTTAATACAATCCCAAAAGAAGATTACCAAGAACAAATCAATAAAACAAACGCAGAATTTAAACGCGCAACCGGCTATGAGGGGCCTTATATGGTCCGCCCACCCTATGGTGAAGCAAATAAAGAAACCCGAAGCAATACAAATTCAGTCTTTGTAAACTGGTCAATCGATACGATGGATTGGGCCAGCCATAATCCAAGTGCTATTTGTGATAACATCACCAAATACGCCCACGATGGTGGCATTGTCTTAATGCACGATTTATACGAAACAAGTTATGAAGGTTTTAAATGCGGTATTGAGAAACTTAGCCAACAAGGCTATCAATTTGTAACTGTTGAAGAATTATTAAAAGCTAAAGGTGTTGAAATCAAAGAACAAAACCTATATTTTGATGCCTATTAAAAGTAAAAGATTGATTG
>DATBUC010000131.1:0-3314 GCA_036516515.1 Erysipelothrix sp.
ATATGATTTTGATAAGACAATTTATGATGGTGATAGTTCAATTCATTTTTATAAATATTGTCTGAAAAGATTCCCCCATATTATTAAGTATTGGCCAAGACAAGTTAAAGCAGCCACTCAGTATAAGAGAGGGAAAATAACGAAAACAGAAATGAAAACAGTTTTTTATACCTATTTTCAAGGGATTCCAGATATTTTTCAAGTTGTAGAGGATTTTTGGGAAGAACATGAGAAAAATATAAAAACATGGTATATAGAGCAAAAGCGTGATGATGACCTTATCATTTCTGCATCCCCTGAATTTTTACTTAAGCCGATTTGTGATAAATTAGATATTAATTTAATCGCCTCTGTTGTAGATCCTTATACAGGGGAAAATCTTAAAGAGAATTGTTACGGACCTGAAAAAGTAGTTAGAATGAAAGAACAGTATAATATGGAAGAGATGGAAGCGTTTTATTCCGATTCATACTCCGATGATCCCCTTGCTCAGTATGCTAAAAAAAGCTATATGGTAAAAGGAAACGAAAGATTGCCTTGGTAATTCTTTCGTTTTTTATTGCATGTCGCCTTGGTTCCTTGTATTATAAAGGTAGGACAGGAGGACTTATATGAAAATTATTTGGATGATTACAGCTGCGTTAATGATATTGTTTGAAGTATTAACCTTCGGTAATTTAATTACAATTTGGTTCTTTTTTGGATCAATAGCAGCATTAATTACAACATTTTTGACAGATCTTGTTGTAATACAAGTACTCGTGTTTACAGTTGTTACGATTTTGTCTTTAGTATTAGTGAGACCAATTGCGCAAAGGATTTTACTTAGAGAAGAGCCGATAGCAACTAATGCTGATCGCGTGATAGGGAAAGAACTGGTCTTAGAGAAACCAATTACGCTGGACAATTGGGGTCAAGTTAGTTACTCTGGAACGTTATGGTCTTGCGTGTCTGAAAATAATCAAGTGATTAATTCAGGTGAAAAGGTAGAAGTCGTTGGGATTGACGGCGTAAAATTAGTAGTAAAAAAAATATAGGAGGAAACTATGGAAATTCTTATTGGTGTTTTAATTATAATCGCAATTGTGATAGTTTTGTATTCTGTTCGCGTGATTCCGCAATCGAATGCATATGTTATTGAAAGACTGGGTGCATACAATCGAACATTAGAAAAAGGTATGCATTTTATTTTCCCTTTCTTAGATAGAGTTGCTAATAAAGTATCGTTAAAAGAAAGAGTTCAAGATTTTGAACCGCAACCAGTAATTACAAAAGATAATGTAACCATGCAAATTGATACGGTCGTGTACTTTCAAATCACAGATCCTGTTCTTTATACATATGGGATTCATAATCCAATTAGTGCAATTGAAAATCTTACAGCCACAACATTAAGAAATATTATTGGTGATTTAGAGCTAGATGAAACATTGACATCAAGAGATATTATCAATACGCAAATGCGCTTGATCCTTGATGAAGCGACAGATCCTTGGGGAATACGTGTACAGCGCGTTGAAGTAAAAAATATTATTCCACCTCGTGATATCCAAGAAGCCATGGAAAAACAAATGCGTGCAGAACGTGAACGCCGTGAGTCAATTCTTCGTGCAGAGGGTGAAAAAAGATCGGCAATTCTAATTGCTGAGGGAGATAAAGAATCCCTCGTCTTAAGAGCTCAGGCACAGAAAGAAGCAAGAATTGCGGAAGCCGAAGGGGAAGCTGAAGCAATTAACAAAATGATAGAAGCGCAAGCAAAAGGAGCTAAGATGTTGGAGGAAGTGTCTACAACAAATGCTTATTTACAAATTAAGGCACTTGAAACGATGGCTTTAGTAGCTGATGGGAAAGCAACTAAAATTATTATTCCTTCGGAATTACAAAACTTAGCATCAATTTTAGAAACAGGAAAAGCAGTAATAAAAGAGTAAGACGATGAAAATCGTCTTTTTTTTAGGAGTAACCATACTTTCGATGTAATTATAGTTGGTGATAAGATGCAATGTAAATTTTGCGGTGCTCAACACCCAGATTATTTTTATAAAAACCAATGTCGACGGTGTCTTTCTTTTCAAAATCGTACTATAAATTTAGGTGACTCAAAGATTAAAAATGTATCTTTAGAACTTCCCTTTGACCTAACAAACTATCAAAAAGAAGCATCAAATAAATTGTGTTCGTGCACAAGAGATAAACCGATATTTTTAGAAGCTGTATGTGGTGCAGGAAAGACAGAGGTTTGCTTGGCATTATTGCATAAAAATTTGTTAGAAAAAAGAAGGTGTTGTTGGGCAATTCCTCGAAGAGAAATTGTGCTAGAACTTTATATTCGTCTTAAGGATTATTTTCAAGGTATTGACGTTATCCCCGTTTGTAAAGGATATACTGATAAATTAGAAGGAGATTTAATCATATTAACGACACATCAACTTTATCGCTATCCTAACACCTTTGATTTTATGATCTTAGATGAGCCGGATGCTTTTCCTTTTTCAAACAACGAAATGCTTGCAACATTTGCTAAAAATGCTTTAACAAAACAATCGCAGATTCTATATTTAAGTGCTACAAGAGATGAAACGATGCAAAAGTTAATTGATGAGGATAAAATCTATCATGTTAAATTACCGATAAGACCAAGTATGAAATTTCTACCAGTGCCAATATGGCGTTTATCTTTATTAATGTGGATACAATTTTTAATGGATTACAAAGGCCACTTAGAAGATAAGAATTTAGTATTTGTGCCCACCATTTCTATGGCCAAAAAACTATCAATAATACTAAACGAGCCGTACGTCTGTTCTAGTTCTGATGATAAAAATAAGCAAATTGAGCGATTTCGTAATATAAAATCTGGGACACTCATTTGCACTACAATATTAGAAAGAGGTGTTACTTTCAAAGACTGTATGGTATTTGTCTTATTTGCAGATCATCCTGTGTTTTCAGTCTCATCATTAATTCAAATTGCCGGACGAGTGCAAAGGGGGCTCAATCCCCAAAAAGGAAAATGTTATTTCTATTCAAGAGGTAAAAGTGAAGTGATAGAACAGTGCATAAAAAATATCGAGGAAATGAACCATTATGCCCAATCTGTTTTGAAAGTATGAACAAAAATTACAGTTTTGTGGAAAATTATATTTTTCAATATAAATTTTGTTATCAATGTTATCTAAAACTTAGACCAGTAATGGGAATGATTAGATTTTCTGATTACACACTTTTTTATCAACATTTCTATGAAGGCTTAATCCGAGAATCCATTTTACAGTTTAAAGAAGGCAATGATATTTACTTAGGTAAAATATTAT
>DATBUC010000132.1:0-3254 GCA_036516515.1 Erysipelothrix sp.
AACCATCAAATAGGTGAGGTTTTCCACATAGAGTCAAGAGTCCATGGGGCCAATGGTATTCCAGGTGACTGGCGTTGCAAAGCTAAACATGGGGGTGGCATGCTTTACGATTGGGGCGTTCATTTATTGGATCAAATTTTAGATATGGTTGATAGTCCATTAAAAACAGTTTATAGTGATCAATCATTTGTCTTAGGACACGATTCGGATGATGGCTTTACCAGTTACTTAAAGTTTGAAAATGGCGTAACTGCACAAATAGAAGTCGCAACAACAAACTTTATAACCCTGCCACGCTGGTATGTAAAGGGGCTAAAAGGTACTGCTGTTATTCATGATTGGAATTTAAATGGCGAAATGATTGAATATAATTATGAGGCAGAGCATATTGCACCAACACCGATCAAAGCAGGGGCTGGTCTTACTAAAACGATGGCCCCACTTAATGAAGGATCTGTAATCAAACAACAATTACCCAGACCATTGGAACAAAAACAATCATTTTATGAGAATTTTGTAAGCACTGTTAATAAAGAAACTGAACCAATAATAAAAAATAGTGAAGTACTAAGAGTGATGAGATTGATAGAGGCAATGTTTGCTTCTTATGAGCATAATCAAGTGATTGAATTTGAATAAATAAAAAAGGTTGTGAGTTCATAAGCGCTCACAACCTTTTATTTATTATATTTTCTCAATATCTAAAAATGCTTCTAAGTTACGGACCATTGTTGCTGCAAGTTCTTCACTAGGTGCTTCAGCAAAGACTCTAATGAGTGGTTCAGTTCCTGAGAAACGAGCGGAAATCCAAGCATCTTGTTCGAAATATACTTTTAATCCATCAAAGTACTCTACTTTTTCTATATTCAGTGGAAATTCAGGTAGTGACTTTTCCACAAATAGTAGATTATTGATACGGACTTTATCTTCTTGTGAGAAACGATAATCTCTTTCAAGATTGAATGTGCGACCATATTTGTTTTCCAATTCTCTTACGAGTTGACCAATACTCTTTTCAGTTACTGCAACCATTTCTACAAGAAGAATTGCGGCAAAGATACCATCCTTACCAAGGATATGGCCTCGAATTGTAAGCCCACCACTAGATTCTCCTCCAATGAGTGCATTATGTTTTTCCATGTTCTCGGAAATATGTTTGAAGCCTACAGGTGTTTCAATTGCTTTTTCATTATGATGACGTGCAATTTTATCCAGTAAATGGGTTGTGGATAAGTTTCTTACAACCGCTCCTTTTTCACCTTTATACTCTAATAAATATTCGTAAAGCAATGCTAAGAGTGTATTAGGATGGATGAAATGACCATTCTCATCAACGATTCCTATTCTATCGGCATCACCATCAGTAGCTATACCCATATCATAGCTTTTTTCTACGACAAGATTTTCTAATTGATGAAGATTAGCGGAAGCAGGGGAAGGAAGCTTTCCACCAAATAAAGTATCGTGTCGATCATTAATTATATCGACATCACAACGTAATGTATTTAAAATCATTGAGAGTGACGTTTTCGATACACCAAACATTGGATCAACTAGAATTTTTAATCCTGCTTTTCTTATGGCTTTTTCATCAACAAACTCTAAAATTGCATCAATGTACTCATTGCTCGGATCGAAAAATTCAATAAGACCTTTATCTAGCGCTTCTTCAAAGTCAATTGTTTTGATATCTTCAGGTTTCACTTGATTAACTTCTTTTTCTAGTTTTGCTGTGAAACTTTCATCAGCATCTCTTCCTCCTTGAATAAAGAGTTTAACACCATTGTAAAGTGCGGGGTTATGGCTTGCAGTAATTGCAATACCATGTTCTAAACCTCTTTCTTTTACAATAAACATTGTCATTGGAGTCGGAGTTGCTTTTTTGCTAAATAAGACTTTGATGTTATTGGCGGTCAATACTTCACTGACCCATTTTGCAGCTTCATCAGATAAAAATCTTCTATCATATCCAATAACAATTTCCTTTGTTTTCATTATATTACATAATCCCTGACTTAATTGTTGGATGTTTGCTTTGGTAAATTCATCACCAATTATTGCACGCCATCCACCAGTACCAAATTTAATCATGTAAATCGCTCCTTTTTACTAAGTCTATTATACCATTTTAAAGTACTTGCTATGTATATATTTATAGGTGTTTTTTACATCATTTATTGTGTTATCTTGCTCTTTTTCGTCTAAAGCGACTTTTACATTGTACGCATCAATGCGATGTTGCGGCATTGTTAATGACTTTGCTAGATAGGCGCGATCTACTTCATCTAACAGTCTAACTTTTTGTATTGCATTTTCTAAATGTAAATAACGAATTGATTTTTGTACTTGTTTATCTTGAGAAGGGTAAATTAAGAACGGATCACCACTTTCCCAATACCAATGGCTTAAATCAATTAAAGGATTTTCTACCCATGCGTCAAGAGCCCATCTCATGTAGCCATCAAATCCAAGTGCGAAGGCATAGAAAATGGTCCAGTCAGTCTCTAATGGATGAGAAAAAGCATGAGAATTAGGATAATCTCCAGCACAAGTATACATTGTGGTTTTAAGTCCCTTTGCTTTTCTACTCTCAATGACCTCATGAATATTTTCATCAAGTTGAGCCATGTCGATTGAAAGATCGTCTACTGAATCAATGATTTCCGGATTGGTACTAGAGTAGTTTAGCGCAGCATGAATTCTAAATGAGGGTTCATATTCTTTGATTAATTTAATTGCATGAAGCATTTCACTTTCTTCTCGCTCATCCACAGCAATTAAAACCTTCTCGAATATTCCTTGTTTTTCGACATGATTTTTAAAACTAATTAAGAATTGTGACCAAATAGATGTCCAACGTTTGCTACCAACAGTGAGTTTTTCCTCGATAAATTTCTCATTTTCGAAATAAAAGATGCGATTATCCCAAGGGAGTAAGGAAAAGCAGTAGATTTCATCAAATTCTCCGATCCGTTTAGCAATACGGATATATTGATCAAATTCATCGTAGTTAAAAGAGAATTTGTTATTTCCTAGATGCGTCCATTTGACCATACTTGGATAAGGATCAAAAGTTTGATGATTCCAAGGGTCATGAACAATCGTTGTTGTCAAAGTACGACCACCACTTTCGTAGTAGCATCGTAAGTGGTTTTCGACGACTTTTTGGTGTTCTTTTGAGAAGGGTTCTAAATTATAATATCGAGCACTGGTATAAGGATATTGCCATAAGTTTAATGAAAAATTATTTTGTT
>DATBUC010000133.1:0-5129 GCA_036516515.1 Erysipelothrix sp.
TTACATTATTTATTTTATCTTCCATGCTATTTAGCGCAGGATTGGTACCAGGTTATATTGTTGTTACACAGTTACTTGGATTGAAAGATTCACTCTGGGCATTGATTATCCCAGCAGCATTTAGTCCATTTAACGTAATTATTATGAGAACATTCTTTAGAAAAACAATTTCTGACTCAATTATAGAATCAGCACGTATCGATGGTGCGGGAGAATTCTTAATTTTTAGAAAAATTGTTATTCCGTTAGCAATCCCTGGAATCGCAACAATCAGTTTATTTTCAGCATTAGGTTTCTGGAATGACTGGTTTGGTGCATTACTTTACTTAAACGATAAGAACAAATTTCCATTACAATATTTATTGATGCAAATTCAATCTAACCTTGAATATATATCAAAAAATGTTGGACAAGCTGGATTGGATGCCCAGCTCTCAATGCCTAAAGAGGCAACGAGAATGGCAATGGTTGTTATCTCGACATTACCGATCGCATTAAGTTATCCATTTTTCCAAAAACACTTTGTTAGTGGATTAACGATTGGAGGGGTTAAAGGGTAAGGAAGAATCGTTACGCATATCGCTTGCACATGTATAAAAGAAATTAATAGAGGAAACATATACGGAGGAAATTATGAAAAACAAATTATTTAAAGTATTAACAGTTTTCTTAGTCTTACTACTTGTTGTTGGATGTGGACAAAAAGGTAAAGATGGTGGAAAAGACGATGAAGTTGTAACATTATTAATGTACCAAGTTGGTGAAGAACCAGATAACTTTGACAAAATCATGGAAAGAGTTAACGAAATCGCTGAAGAAGAAATCGGCGCACGTGTTGACTTCAAATACATCGGATGGGGCGATTGGGGACAAAAAATGCCAATCATTATCTCATCAGGTGAATACTATGACATGGCTTTAGCAGTTAACTATACATCAAACGCACAAAAAGGTGCATTCGTTGCATTAGATGACTTAATCAAAGAATACGCAGCAGATTACTTTGCAGAATTAGATGACGCATATATTACAGGAAACCTTGTAGATGGAAAACTTTACGGATTCCCAGTTAATGGAAACGTCTTCGCACAACAAATGTTTACATTTAACTACCCAGTATTAGAAAAATACGGTTTAGAAGATCAAATCGAAGGCGTTAAAACATACGCTGACTTAGAACCAATCTTAGAAGCAGTTAAAGAACAAGACAAAGAAATCGCAGGATTTGCAGTAGGACAAGGTTACAAAGCAACATTAGGAAACTTTGACTACGTAATCGGTGGTATGCCATTTGCAGTCGACATTGATGGCGACCATAATAAAATCGTTAACGCATATGAAACACCACAAGCAATGGAAAGATTAAAAGAAGTCCATGGCTTATACAAAAAAGGTCTTATTCCACAAGACGCAGCAACTAGCCAAACATCATATGGACATGGTGAAGATACATGGGTAGTACGTATGGAAACACAAGGACCACAAGACTTTGGTGATAAATTACTTACAACAGTAGCACAAAGAAAACTTGTTTCAGTACCAGTTTCAAAACCAATTAAGAGTACTGCACAAGCACAAATGGCTAACTTCGTAATTTCATCAAACTCAAAACACCCTGAAAAAGCATTCCAATTCTTAACATTAATGAATACAAATGCTGAAGTATTAAACACAATGATTCACGGTGTTAAAGGTGAAGACTGGGAAATGGATGGCACAGACCGTGTTAAGAAACTTACACCAGGTAACCACATGTCACCATGGAACACAGCAAACAACAACTTAGTTTACCAAGAAGCAGACGTTACAGACGAAATGATCGCAGAACGTGACAAAGCAATGGCAGAAGCAGTTGCTTCACCAATCTTAGGTTTCACATTTGTTGAAGACGACGTAAAAACAGAAATTGCTAACGTTAAAAACGTCTTAAGCCAATACGAAGACGGACTAAACACAGGAACATTAGATCCAGAAGAAACATTACCAAAATTCATTGAAGAATTAAACACAGCTGGAATGCAAAAAGTTCTAGAAGAGATGCAATCACAATTTGATACTTGGAAAGCAGCTCAATAAAAAAAATGATATAATAGAAAAGGGGGAAATCCCCTTTTTCTACTAAATAAAGGATGATATCATGATTTCAAATATCGTAACAGAATTTTTCTATAAGTTTTATACGCTTATAAAACTAAATTTTATGTTTGTTCTCGTCATGTTGATGGGAGGGATTGTCGCAGGTATTGGACCCGGTATCCTAGTTATCTCGGATATGTTCCAAGAGCATAGATGGAATTTTGATGCCATGAAATGGTCTGAACTTGTCCCTTCTTTTAAAGATAATTTTAAAAGAGGCAACGCATTATTTTATAACTGGCTGATAATTTCACTGCTATTTATCTACAGCATTTATATCGCTGTCCAAATAAAAACACCCTTTTTCTTTATTTTAAGCATCTTGTTGGTGTTCTTTTTAGCCTTGATATCATTAACTTTCTTATATGCTGTTACGATTAATAGTATGTTTGCTGTAAGATATTTTAACTTAATGAAACTATCTTTTCTCTCGATTTTTGGTAATGCGAAAGGGACTTTATTAGTCATTGTTGGCTTTGTTGTCTTGTGGGGTATTATTAAGATAGCCCCAGCCTCAATTTTATTTATTGTAGTTAGCTACATTGTGTTACTTATTAATCTGGTTTCAAGAAAGTGGCTCTTACTATTGGATGAATCGATTGTAGTGAAATAATATGAAAAATAGAAATCTTATGCAAAATTTAATAAGGTTTTATGCTGTAATACTAATCGTAGTTATTACAGTTTTTTCTATTTTTGTCAGTACGATTATTATCAGAGAAAACGTCGTCTGGTCTAAACGTGCTACACTTGATTTGTCAAAGCAAGTTTCACAAACAGTCATGAATTATAGTTCAGATACAAATAGAATTTATGCCGCCCTATTTGATGAACCCCTACACTATAATGATTTATTTGATTATATGGAATTGAGTCCTGCCGACTACTATCGTAAAAAGATATTTGATCCCATCTATACTTTTTATCCCCGTAAAGTCCATGATGTTTACGATGAATATCCTGCGTTATCAAGTGTAAATGTTCATGTTCAAGGTTTTGATGATGTGTATGTTTCTAACTTAAAAAATAAATATGGTAAGAAAAAAAATAAGGCAAATTACCCAGCAAGATCATTGAGCTTAAGCAAAAATATTATTAGGAATGAAACTTTTCAACAAGAAGGTGTTCTAACTTTATCCTATAATGATGCGGAAATTGTCGCTAAGCTGGAAACACTTCCGGCACATTTAGATGTAGAAATCTATGTTGCGAATGATTTAGGGCAATTAATCTATAGTAATACCAATGCAAATCATTCAAAAATATATGATTCAATTCGACAAAATTTAACTGTGAACATTCCTATTGAGGAAAATGAAGACTATTCTTCGTACTATATATTTAAAGATGTGGCAACTAAAAATATAAAAGTCTATACCTTAGCATCGAAAAAAGCAATATTGTTTCAAAGTATCAAAATGTCATTTAGTATCATATTATTTGGTATTATTTTAGATTTAATTTTATTGAAAATTCTTTATCAAACATTTGGTACCTATAGCTATCAAGTTCACGATATTTTAAATACATTAAAAAATGTTGAGTATGGTGAATTAAATACAAGAATTAGTGAGCGAGGAAAGGATTCCGAACTTTTAGATATTACCCAGGCAATAAATGATATGCTTAACAGTATTGAAAGGTATATTGATGAAATATACCAATTAGAAATTAAGCAACGTGATATCAATATGATGGCTTTACAATCACAAATAAATCCCCATTTTCTATATAATACGCTTGAATTTATACGTATGTATGCGGTAAGCGAAGGTGTTGATGAACTCGCAGACATTGTTTATACATTTTCAACATTGTTAAGGAATAATATTTCTTTGGAAAAAACTTCAACACTAGAAAAGGAATTAGAGTTTTCTGAAAAATATGTTTATCTTTATCAAATGCGCTACCCTGGAAGAATTGCCTATAAATTCGAAATCGACGATCGTTTACGAAAAATCATGATTCCTAAATTCACATTACAACCACTGATTGAAAATTTCTTGATTCATGGCGTGGATTTTAAAAGGGTAGATAATGCGATAAATGTAAATGCGTTTATCTCAGGTGAAGAAATTGTTATTCAAGTAAGTGATAATGGTAAAGGTGTTACTAAAAATAAAATGCATGCCTTGCAATACAAGATTGATCATTCAAAATTTGATGATATTAATGAAAGTTCAGTGGGGATGATTAACGTGCACGAGAGGTTAAAATCATATTTTGGTCAAGGTTATTATATGAAATTATCAGATAATTTTGGCCAGGGATTTAGAGTAGAAATAATATTTAGAAAGGATGATGTTCGTGTATAATGTTCTATTAGTTGATGATGAGTATATGATCTTATCAGGCTTAGAAAGATTAATAAATTGGGATGAATTAAACCTGAAGCTTGTAGGCAAAGCTAATGACGGTCAAGCGGCTTTAGACTTTGTAAAAAATAATCCAGTAGACATTGTAATCACGGACGTCAGTATGCCAGAAATGACCGGTATTGATTTTATACGAGCCAGTCAACAAGAAGGGATTAACTTTTACTTTATTATTTTCTCTGGGTATCAAGAATTTGAGTATGTAAAAGATGGCATTAATTTAGGAGCAGAAAACTTCTTACTGAAGCCAATCAATAAAGATGAATTGAATACAACATTAGCAAATACGGTAAGAAAACTTGAACAAGAACAAGAACGAGTTAAAAATCAAAGATTGATTTTTGCCAATACATTATATCAATGGGTTAATGATGATTTAGATATGGTTAATTTGAAACGCCGTCTTCATGACTTTGATATTGTATTGAGGGAAGATGATTTGTTCACTGCGATGATTGTTGTTGGGGTTAAAGAAGAACAGCGGGAAGATTTTAGGAAACTATTGAATGATTTAGGACAAAACTTAAACTTCTTTATCGATGAACGGCTGACAATTATCGTAAGAGGTGGGGAACGCGAGTTAGATTTAATTCAAGCAGAGATGAATAAAATGAAACA
>DATBUC010000134.1:0-4062 GCA_036516515.1 Erysipelothrix sp.
CATAAAGAACTGTCTCTTCCGTTTTGTCATCTTTCACTTCTTCTTTTGGTGTCGCTTTTTGACAACCTCCTAAAACTAATACAGAACTTACTAAAACTAATAACGTTTTCCACTTTTTCATTTCATTCATCCTTTCTGATAATAAAAAATAGGCACTACTTTATAAAGCGGCTTCTCGCTTTACTAAGTAGTGCCTAATTAAATAGTTACACATTATTTTTGATGATTATCAACTATAATATACAATAGTTTGAAAACGGTGTCAACACCTATTTTATCATCTTATTAAAGTGTATCCACTTGTGATATAACTAATATGGATATATAATGGTTTATACATACTAGAATTAGTTATGAAAGAAGTGACATAATGGCAGATAAAAAAGATCTCACTATTCCACTTAGTTACTCAGGGTATTTAATCCTACACAGCTTACAAAAGCCAACTCACGGTTATCAGATGATGAAATATATCGAGAGCGCAACAGCCGGACAGTTGACTGTAGGACCCGCTACAATGTATCGAACTATTGCCGATTTTCTCGAGCGCGACTACATCCAATTAGTTTCCGAAGAAGACGCACGTAAACAATACGTTTTAACAGAACGTGGCAAAGCGTTATTAGAAAAACAACACAAGTTTATTGAACTCCTATATAATATGACAAAGGAGAATCCATGATGAAAAAAATAAGATTTTTTATTCCGGGTAGTTGGAAAGAACGAAGATATATCGCTAAAATGAATGCGAAAGGTTGGATGCTCACAAGTGTAAAAGGGTTGCGCTACTATTTTCAATACCAAGATACTTCCACTTCTGCCGATAATCTATCGATTGATTTCCTTTCGACATCATTGACATTAGAAGAAAACAAGGCACTTAGTCACGAATATAAACATTTTGTTGCACGTAAAATACCATTCTATCAAGCTACCGTGATTTATCTCTATGGTACTCATTCTCCGAATACGATTGAGCTGAGCGAACATACGAAGACAGAATTAGACTTTTTAAAACAATTCGCTAGCGATGTGCTTAACTTTAAAAATATAATGATTATCACATTCATGTTAGTCTGGACGCTCTTACTCACACTGTCCGAAACCAAGAAAATAAGTCTGCCTTTTTTCGTGGTTCAACTTCCGCTTATCGCGTTATTCATCATTTGGATTTTATCTATTATCACACGCTATCAAACGAAGAAAAAAATCACTTTTTTAGAAAAACAATCAGGTGTTTTTAATGAAGCTTGGGCACCTACTCGGACTATTATCTTGCGTAATCTTTCTCAGCAACCTAATATCGATGCTTTCTCTTTTCTAGGCAAGTGGCGGTTTATCACAGCCAACAAAAAAGGCAATACATTTTATTATCAGCTACAAAGTCACTATTCGGAAGATGATATCAAAGCCACCATCATGGAGGAGCTAGGAGTAAAAGAACATCAGATTACAGTTGTCTCACAATTCGGACTCTTCCCGTTAGGTTGGTTTGGTTTTTCTTAAACATATAAAAAAAGAGTGAATTTTTTATTCACTCTTTTTTTGTGTTTTATTACGATTCAACTTTATCTATCGCCGTTACCAAACGGACAAAACGCTGAAACTTTTCTAAGGTTTGTGTGAGCAACGCTTTGGTTTTCTCATCTTTTAATTGACCATTTTCATCAAAAGCTTCTTTGACATTACCTAACAAAAATTCATGTCCTGGCATTACCATCGCATGTAAACCCGGTGCATTTAAAATTTGGCGTAAATGTAACTGCGCTCGCGATGAGCCTTGTGCATAGTAGGATGCCCCTACAATCAACACTGGCTTATTTTCCAATGGATGAATTTTAAATGATAACCATTCAAGCAAACTTTTAAGAGCAGCTGGAATCGTATGATTATGCTCAGGCGTAGCAATAATAACACCGTCTGCCTGTTCGATCTGACGATGAATTGATTGTATCACCTCAGAGTTAGTTTGATCATGACTTTGATTAAAAAGCGGTACTTGATCTATTTCAATCAACGTTAAGTCAAATTTATCAGAATAATTTTTCTCAATATATTGTAATAAACGACGATTGTACGACAAACTCGCATTTGAACCGACTATCCCAACTAGTTTCACCTTACTCACCTCGCTCCTGTTCTTCCCAAGAAAACGCTTGGGCATGGCCTTGATTCATTTTTCGTGCTTTTTTTAATGGCTCTATTAAGGAAATAAAGACTAAAAAATCATCGAAAATAGCTTCTAATGATTCAATTTGTTGAGCATTTTTTAAGCACCCTTCATCATCAAACGCTTGAAGCGAATGACTCACTAAAAACTCCGAGCTAGGCATAATACGTGCTTTTAACTCAGGGGCATCTAATATTTGACGTAAGTGCCATTGAGCACGAGATGACCCTAATGTCCCATAGGACGCACCAGTTAACATTACTGGTTTATCAACAAATGGATAGATGCCGTATGAAAGCCAGTTTAAGGCGTTAATAAGTACAGCCGGTACTGAATGGTCATATTCTGGACTACTGATAATAATTCCATCTGCCTCTTCAACTTTTTCTGCTAACTCTTTAACAACATCTGGCAATACAAAGTCAGCTGGTTTATTAAATAATGGTAAATCTTTTATTTCCACCACTTCAATTTGAGCTTTATCGGCAAAATGTTTGTGCATAAATTTTAGCAATAGACGATTTGTCGAAAAGTCTGAATTCGTTCCTACAATAGCAACTAAGCGTTTCATCTCTCTACCCCTCTCTCATCTATTAGTGTATGCTTTATATAAAATTAAATCAAATAAAATTCTATAAAAAAAGACACATGTTTCCATGTATCTTTGACCTATATATTTCACAAACTACTAAGATTTTTTAAAGCCCCAATAATGCATAAATTCACCTTTTACTTCATCCACAGGATAAGCAGTTAAAGAATGTTGTTTACGGGGGTTATCATTTGGATCTAACAGGCGAATCCCTCCATCAGTGTAATCAGTTAACACCATGATATGACCAACCGTCGTAAAATATCCAGGTTTAGCTGATACAACAACGGGATTACCTGCATCAAGGTATCTCAAAGCATTTTCAATATTGTCTCCTAAATCTTCAAATTCATAATCAAACTCTTTAGCAAAAGCGGGGAAAATGGCCCATGAAGTGCCTCCGTCAGTAAAATAGTCATCCTTAGCCCAGTCCAACACCACTGTTGGTTCAGTCAAAGCTTCCTTTAAAATGGAATCTACGATTGTTAAAGACGCAATCGCGCACCCGTTAATATCTAACGTATCACGCAAACCTCCTCCATAGTGTAAATCACGATAACGTTCGTCGGTTTGAAGGATTAAATACGGTGATTGTTGTTCCTTTTCTAATTGTTCATTCGTTTTTTGAGCATACGACTGCTGCGGAAAATCACGTTCAAATTTCAATGACTCAATCTGAGTTTTCTTTTTGGCGTTAGATTCCGTTATCGCTCCCACCTTTTGCGCTAACGCTTGATTTTGCTTTTGTTCTTTTATCAGCATTCCTACACTAATAACGAGTAACACTGATACTATAAATAATTTTACTGAACATTTTAATTTTCGTCGCTTTCTATTTCCGTTATTCATACTTCTTCTCCTATCATTTAACTTCATTAGCAGGAATATTTTCTAAAGACCATGATAACACACTCTTGTATTGGCCTGCTAGCTGTTTTTCTGGTGTTATCCATATTTGTAACCCAGCTTTTTCATTCCAATTTTCCGAAACATTCGTCTGTTCGGACGAAGTATCAACTACTTCGACCACCTGCGCTTCATCGCTTATTTCTGAGTAATTCTCACCGTGTTTATATATCATCACATTATTTAATAAACGACCACTTTCATTGGTCATTGGTTTCAGTAAACGCAGTTTCAAAGACCAACCACCTCCATTAGGACCTCGAGTATCTTCAACAATCAAATCCCGGTCAACTCTAGGGACTAACTGTTGCGTCTGATTTGAGATTAAAACATTCCCAAAGTCTATTTGACTAGGCACTTGAGAGAGTTTAAGTTCGCCAGTCACTAGTACACT
>DATBUC010000135.1:0-3488 GCA_036516515.1 Erysipelothrix sp.
TTATCATAATAAATATACCAAGTGTATTTGGATTTCCAAGAAATGAGGATATTCTATGACCATACATTCTTTGACTTAAGTCGAACCCAAAAAAGCTAAACTTAGTAATATAAAAATCACTTATTAGCTCATACTCCCCAAATAGATAAACAAACATCCCATAAAAAGCTGCTAAAAAGGCAAACTTTATGTTTATTCTTAGTATTGACTCAAATAAAACTCTTAAATCTTTCACATAGGACAAGATAAAATAAAGAGAGTTGGAAACCAAGACAAACTGCAAAGACCTAAAAAAAGAAACTAATGGATATTTAGAGTATATTGAGCTAAAAGTTATAAAAACACCAAAAAAATTAATCCAAAAAAACAGAGGAGATCTTAAATATCTATCATGCCCTTTTCTTAAAAGAATAAGGAAAGAACTACAGGAAACCAACGAGGCGAGCAGAGCAACTTGAAAAAAAGGTAAAATAGACTCTTTTTCTATATTTTGTACACTACCAATCAAAGAAATAATAAATATTGAAATAATACTATAGTAGGCAAAATCATTGCTTTTCCCTTCTTGAAAGGAGTCATCTTTAATTTTTTCTGTCATATAAACCAACTATATTAAAATCCATTACTATCTTCTGCCTGCCACTGTTAAGCATATTTTTACCTAGAGGCTTATTAACTCAAATTGAACAAAAAAACACAAAACATAAAGACAAATATAAATTCGATTTATACAATCTATCTTTTTCTTTTATTTATTAATGGCCTATGTATCTGGCTTCTTAGCAAAAGTGATAATTTTATACCAAATACAGAGGCAAAAAAATTGGTTTTTGTATCATATCCTAATTTTTTATATCCAAGATTAAGCGCTCTTTCCCTCCAGATCTCAGCATCATTTTTATTAGTTCCACCACTTTCAATAGAATCCCAATATTGCTTAATACAAAATGCCCCTAATCTCATTTTAGCTTGCTCATCTAGACCTTGTTTTTTTACCCAAGGGGCCACTTGATTGAAAATTACATGGGCAGCATATAATCTACTTTCAATGGGAGCTGTACTTACTCTATGAGGAGTAGCATGTTGCCAATAAACACTATAGCCTTGCTTTGAGTAAGACAGATTTTTTGTATGCATTAACCCTCGAATAGCTATCTCTCCATCCTGATTTTGTTTGAGTGACACATCCCACCCACCTATGGATTTCACAAAATCAGTTGACCACATTACAGAGCAAGAGGGAACAAACTCTGTGGTTAGCCATCTGGTTACCCACTCTTCTGCTGATGACTGTGTCGGATATTGAATGGGCCCATTTCCCATTTTACTTCCAGCTAGCCTCCATGGACCAAAGGCAATATCCGTGTCTTTTTGAATAGCAGAGTTAACTAGCCCTTCTATGAGATCCTCTGAAACATAATCATCTGAATCAATGAACATAACGAAACGAGTTTTTACGCAATGCAACCCTTCGTTCCTTGCGTTAGGCGCGCCCTTGTTCGTTTTAAGTTGAATATGCCTAACCCCATAAAAACTCTTGATTATTTTTTCTGTATTATCAAATACGCCATCCTCTACCACAAAAATATTTTCAGGAATTATTTTAGACTTCAACAAAGATTTTAATGTTCTTCCTATTAATTTTTCTGACTTATAACTAGGTATAACAATTGATACATCAGCAATCATATTAGTTTTTTAAAATTTTAAGGATTTCTTAGTTAACTATATTTTTCTTAGGCTATTAAAATCGCATTAAAAAAACAAAGACTATTCCTTGATGAAAAGCATTTCTCATCAAAGAAATTTTTGCTTTGACTTATTAAAAACAATAAAAAACAAAACCACATAAAATAGCGCCGATATAAGGCTATAAAAAACTACCGCATATAATGCACTAGAAAATAAAATAGCCCCTACTAAAATAGCCAATACTTTTAATATAGTGAATATAATTTCCGTTACTAAAAACAATCCTTGAATATTAATGACCGGAATAGTAGCAATCACCGGGCGAGCTGCTAGTGAAAACAGAATCCAAATTGACATCCACTGCGCATATGTTCCAGCCGTGTACCATTGCTCACCAAAGACAAAGGAAAAAATAGAGCCACCCCAAAGCATAAGAACCACAAAAGGTAGGAACGCGACTCCTAAGGCACCTAATGTAGCTCTATACAGGTAAGGTCTAGGGTTTTTTCCTTTATTCACAGCTTCCGCTATTTGGGAAAAAAAAACATTCCCTATCGAATGTCCCAATAAACCTGCAGGAGCACTAATGACGGAACGGGCTAAAGCATAAAATCCAGCCGTAGCTGGACCAAAAAAAGCTGCAAGTATGAGCACAGGAAAACTTTGAGAAAAGGCATTGATGGTCACTTGCGGAGCTCTATACAAAGGAAAGTCTCGATACTGGCAGGCCATCTTTTTCCAACTAGGTAATGCTTTCGCCGGTCGATGGATATACTCTGCTGGAGAACTCCAACGCTTAGCACCAAGCCAAAGCTGTAGAGCATACAACGCATTGCCTAAAGTCGCGATGACAATTAATACCGCACCTGCTGGATGCACAAAGCCCATGCCTGTTTTAGCACTATTCAGAATAAGTGATTGGGAAATAGCAATACGAGCTGAGACTTTAAACTGTTTTTTTCTGATCAACCATTGTTGCATAATTTGCTGCAAGGAGCTCAAAAACATAGCAAGCGGAATGAGCAATAAATAAGGAGCTATGGCTTCCAGGTTGAGTAGTTGAGCAATGGCTTGTTCACCGATGAGCACAATGGCCGCAAAGATAAGACTGATACAAAGAGCTAGCAAAAAACTGAGTTTAGCTATGCTGCGTGCATCATCATCTTTTTTAGGTAAGACCATGGCAACAGGGTAAGTTAAGGCGGCAATGGGGGTAACAACATCAAGTGTAGCAGTAAATGTTCCTAAGACCCCAAAGGCTTCAGGCCCATATAGCCGAGTAATAAAAGGAGCACAAGCCATCGTGATAGCTTGTGCTCCAGCGGTACCCGTAGCCACTACAGCCACATTGCGCACAAATCGATTGTTTAATAAACGTTGGATCATACTCTTGTTTTTAATTATTAGGCTCTTTCATGTCTAATTTTTTTGAAATGAATTAATGAAGCGCCCTTGCCGCAACCGGTGACTCCACGGATAAAGGCTGGTAAAAAGGGGAATACAAATGATCACACAGTTCACTGGTGGGCGTAAAGCCGCTAACGGCTTGTTCTAGCACGTCTCGAGCCCGTTTCTGATCCATTGCCTGTTGGGCTTGTTGTAACTGTTGTAAAAAGGATTTTAATTCGGTGCTGGTGAGTTTTTCTTCTTGGGCACACATAATTTTAGGATGGGCGGTGGCGATCACATTATCCCCAATTAATAATTCCTCGTAGAGTTTTTCCCCTGGGCGTAATCCACTAAATACAATTTCAATATCGCCATCGGGATTGGATTCGGTTTTAACTTCTAAACCA
>DATBUC010000136.1:0-16581 GCA_036516515.1 Erysipelothrix sp.
CAATTGACCCGCTTATTTCTGCATGGTAAATTTCTTGTACACGGACAAAGTGAAACGTGTTTCATTTTCAAAAAACTGGAGGAGATTTTATGGAGAAGATGAGTACAAAAGAATTTTTAAACAAAATTCTAAATGGGGCAGCAATGGGGATTGTTGTGGGTTTAATCCCAAGTGCAATTTTCGGAGCGATATTTTCAGCATTAGCACAATATAGTTCAGTATTTGCAACCCTATCACAAATTGTGACAGCTATTACATTTACAGTACCAGCATTAGTAGGTATGTTCATTGCTTTAGAATTTAAGCTAACAAGCATCGAATCAGCAGCCTTAATTGGTGCAACTTTCGTATCAAGTGGCGCAGCACGACTCGTTGATGGTGCATGGGTTCTAAAAGGAACTGGAGATTTAATTAATATTATGATCACAGCTTCAATTGCTGTCTTGATCATCAAGTGGTATGACAACCGCGTCAAGAACTTAGGTATTGTTATTGTGCCTATTCTTGGTGGCGTTGTTCCTGCGTTCATTGGGTTATTAACCTTGCCATACGTTGGACAATTAACAGGTCTATTAGGATCACTTATTGCTAACTTTACAAACTTACAACCATTACTCATGATGATTTTAATTGCAATTTGCTTTGCATTGATTATTGTTACACCACTTTCGACAGTTGCAATTGCTTATGCAATTTCAATCGCAGGACTGGGTGCTGGGGCAGCAAACGTAGGGATCACAGCAACACTCTTTACACTTGCCTATGGCTCATCAAGAGTAAACAGCAAAGGAACGACATTCTCACTCTTCTTTGCAGGTCCAAAAATGTTAATGCCAAACTATCTTGGTAATCCAATTATGTCATTACCGATTGTAATTAACGCTACGGTAACAGGACTTGCAGCATATATCTTTAAAATTCAAGGAACAACTGCATCAGCAGGATTTGGATTAACAGGACTTGCAGGACCAATTAATGCATTCTCATTTATGGAAGGTAATGTCGTTGTTAAGATTGTAATTCTATTAGTTCAATATTTAGTTGTACCATTAGGTATTGCAATGATTACCCATACTATCTTTACAAAGATGGGCTTATATGAAGACGAAATGTATACATTTGCCGGCGCAGAAAAGAAATAATAAAAGGAGAGATTAACATGTATAAATTTATTTTATTCAACGTTAGAGAAGAAGAAGTCCAATTAACTTTAGATTGGGCAGAAAAGAACAATGTAGAAGTTACTTTTGTTGATGGTCAATTAACAATGGACAATATCCATATGGTAGAAGGCTTTGATGGTCTTTCAACAAGCCAAAACTCACCAGTACCTAAAGAAGCATATCCAATCTTAAAAGAATATGGTATTAAACAAATTGCACAAAGAAGTGCAGGCTTTGATTACTATGATCTAGAAGCAGCAAAAGAAAACGATATTATTATCAGTAACGTACCAAGTTATTCACCAGAGTCAATTGCGGAATTTGCAGTAACTGCAGCACTCAATATGGTCCGTAAAACACGCTTAATCGAACAAAAAACAAAAGCACATGATTTCCGTTGGCAACCAGCAATTCGCGCAGGACTTGTCAATGAAATGACTGTAGGTGTAATTGGAACAGGACATATTGGTCGCGTTACCGCAAAATTATTCCATGCATTCGGCGCAAAAGTTGTTGCATATGATATTTACCAAAACGAAGAAGCAAAATCATTCTTAGAATATAAAGATTCAGTAGAAGAAGTTGTCGCAATGGCTGACATTGTAACATTACACGTTCCAGCAACTGCAGATAACCACCACCAATTCAACTATGAAATGTTTAAAAACTTCAAATCAACAGCTTACTTAGTCAATGCAGCACGTGGTTCAGTTGTTGATACTCAAGGACTTATTAAAGCATTAGATGAAGGACTGCTCGCAGGTGCAGCACTTGATACATATGAAAATGAAGCACCATTTATTCCAAAAGACTTCAGTAATCAGGAAATTGATGATGCATTGTTCCTAGAAGTATTAAACCACGAGAAAATTCTTTTCTCACCACACATTGCTCACTATACAGATGTATCAGTAAGAAACATTATGCAAATCGCGCTTAAATCAGTATTAGAAGTACTTGAAACAGGCGATACAGCCAATAGAGTTAACTAGCAAAAAAGGACCATAGGGTCCTTTTTTTATGGTTTTAATGAGAATTTTAAGATCACGGGATTATGATCGGAATGTTCAAAAGCAAAATCCCCCATACCTTTGACCATTACAATATCAATGTTTTCAGATACGAGAAACCCATCGATTACAGCAGTAAATGTATCTTGAGGTTGATAGGGCTTTTCCAAAGCACGTACGGTCGGATTATGAGGGTCTACAGCCCATTGATAACCTTGAGGGGTAAAGTCACTTGGCAGGTCCATAATCCATTCAGGCGTACTTTCTTTTGCAGGGAAATTTGTGGCACTTGTTCCAGGGAGTTCATGATTGAAATCTCCACCTAAGATAACATAGTTTCCTTTTGCGTACTCTGAGACTAAAATCGATTTCATTTGTTCTAATTGCTGTTTTCGAATCGAACCTCCAGGATCGAAAGCTGAAAAGTGAGCATTGATAAGCACAAGTTCATGATTGTTGTCTTTTATGGGGTATCTTTGAATAGTAAAAGCCCGTTTTAAATCAAATAACTGTTTAATTGCCATTTCTTTACCAGCAAAACTATAACGATGGGCAAAGGAGGGCAATGCTTTAGAAAGTGTGACCAGCCCACTTTTTGCACCACCCATGGGTTTTGTTAGTGGAACTGGAACATACTTAACATCGTAATTCTTCGCAAATGTAGCATGATATCCCTCTTTAAGGATTTCAAACTGATTAATATTAAAACTTCTTTTACCTTCTATATCGACTTCTTGTAAAAAGACAAAGTCAAAGTTATAATCATCCAAATATCTTTTTACAAAGTTAATATTGTCGGCGACTTCATCATAAGAATACGCTCCAGAGTTTTTTCCTTTATCCATAAAAAAGTCCTGGTCTTTCCCTAAGGCACCATACCCGATATTAAAAGTACTGATAGAATAGGGTGCTGTTGCTTCAATAATCTCATCACTTGTATTACTCATGATAACAAGCTCACTCATTTCATCAGGTTTAAAATCTGTCAAGTAAGCCAAACCTAAAGCACCTAAGATATAAATCATAAACAATAATATTACTGCTAGGAAAACTGTTGTGATTCTCTTCTTCATAATTACCTCTTTCTATTTTCATATTACCATAGCAAGTGACTCATCATGATATACATACATCAAGATAATATGTTACTATAAAAATATCATAAAGAAGGTGAGTAAATGCAAGGTAATAGTAGAAGTAATGTTACAATAGGAGCAACTGTCAAAATTGTACTAAAAAAAGATCAAAGAACAGGAAAGTTGACTGAAGGAAAAGTGTCACGAATTTTAACCAAATCTGCCCAACATCCTCATGGTATTAAAGTCATGTTAGAAGATGGTCAAGTAGGCCGCATCAAAGAGATTTTATAAGGAGCGGTATATGAAAAAAAGAAGGCTGTGGATATTAGGAATTGTAGTCATATTGTTTTCGAGTGCAACGTTCTATTTAAGTCAAGCTTATCCAGCTAAAATAGATAATTTGAATCCTGAAGTCAAGATTTCAAACAATGAAAATGTTATATTACTGTCAGGGTCCAATCATGAAAAGAATGAAGGTATTATTTTTTATCCCGGCGCAAAAGTTGAACCGTATGCCTACGCGTTACTTCTCGAGCCGTTTGCATTGCAAGGATATGAGGTTGTGATTGCTAAGATGCCATTTAACCTTGCGATACTAAAGGTTGATGCGGCGGATAAAATTATTGCTGCGCATCCGCATATAACAAAATGGCATTTGGTTGGCCATTCACTGGGAGGGGCGATGGCAGGAAAATATCTATCACAAAATCCCAGTAAGATTAGTAGTATTACATTCCTTGCATCCTATACTACAGAATCATTAAAAGACTATGATGGTCCGGTGTTGAGTATTCGTGCCTCACAAGATAATATATTGGACCAAGATAAATATCTTCAATACTATGAAAACCTTCCGCAATCAACTCATGAGATCATAATTGAAGGAGGCAATCATAGTCAGTTTGGTAATTATGGACAGCAAAAGAAAGATGGTCAAGCAACGATAACAGACCAAGAACAAAAACAACAAATACAAAAGGCAATCCAAACCCTATTGAACCCATAAAAAGGTCATGTTTAAACGATATATATGTTATAATTATAAAGTTAAAGGAGTAATTTGACAGTATGAAAAAAACTATGATATTGTTATCAATATTATTGCTGATGACAGCATGTAGTACAAAAAAGGAGGACAATTTAATGTCGATTGAAAAAAATCCAGTAGTAAAAATAGTAATGGAAAATGATGATGTAATCGAGGTAGAACTTTATCCTGAAGTTGCACCGAATACAGTGAATAACTTTATTTCTTTAGTAGAGAAAGGTTTTTATAATGGCACGATTTTTCATCGTGTGATTCCTGGATTTATGGTTCAAGGTGGTGACCCAGATGGCACTGGAATGGGTGGACCTGGTTATGGTATTAAAGGAGAATTTACAAGTAATAAATTCCAAAACGATTTAAAGCATGATCGTGGTGTTATATCAATGGCTCGAGCAATGCATCCTGATAGTGCAGGATCACAGTTCTTTATCATGGTAGAGAACTCACCTCATTTAGATGGTGCCTATGCGGGCTTTGGAAAAGTCATTAGTGGTATGGAAAATGTGGATAAGATTGTTTCTGTAAAAACAGATAGAAATGATCGTCCTGTTGCTGGTGAAGAGCAAGTAATGAAAGAAGTTACTGTAGAGTTATTTGGCGAAACATATCCCAAACCAGAAATTATTAAGTAAGAACTAAATAAAGATAAAAATATAAACTAAACAATAAACCTAATAGTTAGGAATTGTTTAGTTTTTTTTATGTAGAAAAGATGTTTGAGTTTTTTGTTTCCTAAGAGAGCGGAAAAGAGTTGTACTTAAATTAAAAATAAACATGATATTCTATTATTAGCAAGCGGTTACATAGTAATAAAGGAGGAAGATAATTAGCGATTTTTTCTTTAGGTTTATAATCATTTCCAAAGGAGGACATATAATGATGAAAAGAATCTTATCACTGTTTTTAGTATTATCAATGTTAACAGTATTGACAGCATGCGGTAATAATGGTGGAACAAGTAATAAAGACGGTAAAATTGAAATTCGTCTATTGACACGTATGGCTGGAACGTCTAAACAAGTGCAAATTTTTGAAGAAATCTTAGATCAGTTTGAAAAAGATTATCCTGAAGTAAAAATTGTTAATGATTCACAAGGAGATGAGTCATCCTTCAATAATATTTTAAAAACTGATAGAGCTTCTGGTACCTTGCCAAATATTTACCGAGTACAAGGGGTCGCGAATTTAGCGGAATATATCGAGAATGATCTCGTAATGGACATGACTGAAGCATTAGAAGCGGATAAAGAATGGTCTTCAGGATTTACAGAAGGTGCTCTTAAATACTATCAAGTTCCTGGTTATGACGGTATTTATGGTATCCCAATGGAGTCTGGTATTATTGGATTCTATTATAATGAACAGTTATTCCAAGAAGCAGGTATTGGTTCCTTCCCAGAAACATGGACAGAATTTAAAGAAGCAATCAAGAAACTTAATGCTGCGAATATTACACCGATTGCAATGGGTGGCAAATCAGCTTATAAATGGGGACATTTACATAATATGATTTTCTACCGCTGGTTAGGTGTTGAAAAAGCCAAAGAACTTGGTAACCGTACTGCAAAATGGACTGATAAAGATGTTGTGGAAACATTACAGTTCATCAAAGAACTAGATGAAATTGGTGCATGGGATAAAGATGTTTTAGGAATTGATAATGATATTGCCGGCACTGAATTTTTAGAAGGTCGTGCAGCGATGACATTTACAGGACCATGGGATGTGAGTGGCTTCAATGATCCGGAAAAAACATCTTTAACAGAATACTTCAAGCTTGCGAAATTCCCATACTTTGAAGAAAAGCCTGAATTTAAAAATCATGATATGCAAGTAATTAGTCCATACATGGTTAATGGTAAACTAGAAGGACGCGAAAAAGAATTAACAATCGAGTTAGTAAAACGTCTCACAAATGCAGAAAATGCAAAAAGATTTGCAGAAGAAGCAACATTTATTATTCCGAGAACGGATGCCAATGTGGATCTAGAAAAAGTAACACCTTTATTCTTACAAAATGTTGAATTGTCCGGAACATCAGAGGCGATCGCAGTTGATGTATTTGACTATGATCCATTGCAATCAATGCAAGATAGAACTAGAAACTCATTCCAAAGCTTAATAACAGGTGTATCTGCTGAAGATGCAGCTGCTGAAATCCAAGCAGAAATTGATCAAAACGAATAATATTTATTAATATAGCAAAGGAGAATGTAGTAATGAATGTTAAAACGACACGCGAAAAAATCAAGGTTCAGTTAATGGCGCTACCAACCATAGTTCTTTATACTTTTTTTCTCGTAGTGCCAATCGGAATGGCGTTATATTTTTCAGTACATAAATGGAATGGAATTGCAGGTGCACCATTAACGTATGTTGGGTTAAACAACTTTAAATATGTATTTGCAGACCCAATGTTTAGGCTTTCACTAAAAAACTTATCAAAGCTCGTGTTCTTTAGTGTTCTTCTACATACTCCTATTGCTTTAATTTTAGCAGTAGCCTTACATACAAAGTTTAAGGGATATAAGTTTTTTAAAGTCTTGTTCTTTGTGCCTACAATCTTCCCGATGACCTCAATTGGACTTCTTTGGTACTTTATTTTTATGCCAAGTGGCTCAGTTAACTCATTATTGGAATTGATTGGATTAGGTAGTTTAGCACAAGCTTGGCTTGTCAATCCCAAGACCGCTATGCCAGTGATTATATTTGTCAACGTTTGGGCTGGTATCGGTTATTATATGGTTATTTTATTAGCAGGACTAAAGGGAATATCAAACGAGATTTACGAAGCCGCTACAATTGATGGCGCTTCAGAGACAAAACAGTTTTTCTCAATTACAATTCCAATGATGAAACCAATATTGCTTACTTCATTTTTACTAGATATCATTGGTACCGTTAAAATATTTGATTTAGTATTTGTTATGACTGAAGGTGGACCTAATGGTCTTACAAACCTACCGACAACTTTAATGTATTCTCAGTCATTTAAATATGATAATTACGGTATTGGTAGTGCAATTGGTATTGTGCTATTGGTGATCGTTTTAGTATTGACCCTTACAAGCAATTTTATTATAAATAAACGTACTAAAGGGGAGGCGTAGAAAATGAAAGTCAGCAAAAGAAACAGAATTATTCTTTATATATTTGTAATACTTATGGGATTACTTTTTGTTGGACCGATTCTTTTTACAGTATTCTCATCACTTAAAAACAATACTGAAATATTTGGTGCACCATTTTCCTTGCCCAAAGTATATCGTTTTAGTAATTATACGCAGGCATGGCGTGATGCAAAACTTGGTCTATATATGAGAAATAGTATTATATTATCCATTTCATCAGTTGTTCTTGGTTTATTGATAAACTCAATGGCCTCTTATGTCTTATCTCGATTCAACTTTAAGATGAATAAGTATTTATCACTGTTCTTCTTGATGGGTATGATGATACCAATGCATACAATATTAGTGCCGATAACTTATATTATAGGAGCGTTTGGTTGGAAAAATAATCTATTTGTACTCGTAACACTCTATATTTCCTTTAGTATTCCGTTTAGTACTGCAGTGCTTACCAGCTTTATGAAAGGAATTACTAAGTCAGTAGAAGAAGCAGCACTGATTGATGGTGCCAGTTTCTTTCAAATATTTTTAAGAATTATTCTACCCATGTCAGGACCAGCAATATCCACAATTGCAATTATGAACTTTCTTGGCGTTTGGAACGACGTGTTATTTCCACTCTTGTTCTTAAATGATCCAAGTAAAAAAACACTGGCATTAGGACTACTAATTTTCAATGGAGAAAGAGGTTCTGAGTACGGTCCTATGTTTGCGGCCATAGCAATTAGTTTATTTATACCGATTGTCATCTACTTATTTTTCCAAGAGAAAATTGAAGAAGGTATGGCATCAGGTGTAGCGGATAAGTAAGAGTGAGGAGATTATAATGAAACAGATTAAAACAAGACAAGTCCATCTAGACTTTCATACAAGTGAGCATATTAAGAATATAGGTATTGATTTTAATAAGGATGAATTCGCACAAACTTTAGAGGCGGCAAAAGTTAATTCAATAACATGTTTTGCACGTTGTCATCACGGTTGGTGCTATTATCCTTCTAAAGCATTTCCAGAAACAATTCACCCACATTTAGTTAATGAAAATTTGTTAATTGATCAAATAGATGCGTGCCATAGTAAAGGTATTGATGTTCCAATATACACTACGGTTCAATGGGATGCTTATATTGCAAGGACACATCCAGAGTGGTTGGCTGTCGATGCAGATGGCAACTATATCAACAGTCAAGGCATACCAGAGCCACATTTCTATTACACGATTTGCTTAAACAGCCCATATAGAGATTATTTTAAAAAGCATTTAGTTGATTTAATTGATGTTGTTGGACCAGATAAAATCGATGGAATTTTTATGGATATCCTCTTTAGAACAGATTGTAATTGTGAGTACTGTCAAAAAGAGATGGTATTAAAAGGTATCAAAAATGATTCTACAATTAATCGTTTAGCTTATTCTGAAATTATGTTAACAGAATTTAAAGCAGAGATTTCTTCCTTAATTAACAAACATGCGCCTAAAGCAGGAATATTTTACAACGGTTCTCATGTTGGATATGCCGATAAACGAAATTTAGATGCTTATTCCCATCTAGAACTCGAAAGTCTGCCAAGCGGAGGATGGGGGTATGATCACTATCCGATTACCGCAAGATATTCTCGCAACCTAAATAAACAATTTATTGGTATGACTGGAAAATTCCATACTTATTGGGGAGACTTTCACTCTTTGAAAAATAAAGAAGCTCTCGAATTTGAAGTATTAAATATGTTTGCACTTGGGGCACATGGAAGCTCAATTGGGGACCAATTACATCCGGATGGCAAACTTTCAAAAGCTGCATACGATTTAATCGGTCATGTCTATAATATTGTTGAGAAAATTGAAGATGATTGTTTAAGTGCTAATATTCCAGTGACAGAGATTGGCGTATTAACACCCGAGGAGAGTTGGGTAGCGGGGGGTCATAGTTTAAGGACAGACCCATCACTCATTGGTATCAATAGAATGCTTCAGGAACTGAATTATCAATTTGATATTATTGATAGCGAAATGAACTTTGACAAGTATAAAGTAATTATCTTACCTGATGTGATTCAATACAAAGAAACGTTATATGACAAATTGGTTGCTTTTGAGAAACAAGGTGGCACCGTTATTTCTAGCTATCAATCATTATTTGATGATCAAGCCAACTATAAAAATGATTTGTTCGGTGTGGAATATTTAGGCGATGCTGACTACGATCGTGATTTCATTCTTCCAAATGATACAATAGGCAAAAATTTACCTAAAGAAGAATTTGTCATGTATTTAAAAGGTGCAAAAGTTAATGCAATAGATTCAGAAACAGTTCTAGAAAGTGTGCAAACATTCTTTAATAGAGAAGATGGTAAGTTCTGTTCACATCAACATGCACCATCAACGAAAACAAAAGGTTTACCTGCTGTCACACGTAAAAACAACGCCTACTATTTCTCACATCCGGTATTCAGAATATACCGTAAGAATGCACCGAGATGGATTAAAGAAATTGTAAAAGACATTTTAGAGATGAGTATTGATAAAAAATACTTAAGCCATAACGGACCAAACACTTTACTTTCAACAGTGAATCGATCTGAAGACGGCAATAAGCATTTAATTCATTTGTTGCATTATATTATGCAAAAAAACTCAGAAGATATTTATACAATAGATGGAGTTATTCCACTACATAATATTGAAATTGAATATCGTCTTGATGAGAAGTCTGTCAAAACTGTACGAGAAATACACTCAGATAAACCATTGGAATTTGAACAGAAAGATGGCATTGTTACAGTTTATATTGACAAGTTAGATGGACACGCCCTTATTGAAGTAATTACTGAATAATTAAAGATAAGGTTAGAGTTATAAATAATTCTAACCTTTATTTGAAAAGGAGATACTATGACTCAAATTGAATTAGAAAATAAAATCAAAGATGAAATATGTGATGTATGTAACAAAATGTGGCAACAAGGGTGGGTTGCAGCCAATGATGGTAATGTTTCAGTAAAGATTGGCGAGGATACTTATTTTGCGACCCCTACGGGAATAAGCAAGAGTTTCATTAAACCCGAGATGTTATTAAAAATTAATGGTGAAGGTGAAGTTCTTGAAGGATTAGAACAGTACCGCCCTTCAAGCGAGATTAAAATGCATTTGCGTTGCTATAAAGATCGCCCAGATGTGAAAGCCGTAGTACACGCACATCCACCAACAGCAACTGGTTTTGCGTTAGCTAAAATTCCTATGGACACCTATTCATTAATTGAAAGTGTCATAGCAATTGGTTCTGTTCCGATTGCACCGTTTGCTATTCCATCCACCGATGAAGTACCTGAGTCAATTGCACCCTTCCTGCAAGAACACGATGTTATCTTATTAGAAAACCATGGTGCTCTAACAGTAGGTTCTGATTTAATTACAGCTTATTATCGAATGGAAACACTGGAACTTTGGGCTAAAACTTCATTGGTAGCGAGAACCTTGCGTAATGGAAAAGCGGAAGAGGAAATTAGTAGAGAGAATTTAGAAATACTTTTTGATATGAGGGAAAATTATAAAGTGACTGGCAAACACCCTGGATATAGAAAATATAATAAGTAGGTGAACATATGGGGGTTTTAAAAAAGGTTTTGGCAATAGATTTCGGAGCTTCAAATGGTAGGGTAATACTGGGGACTTATCAAAATCATAACCTTATTATCGAAGAAGTACATCGCTTTGAAAATAATGCCATTTTTCATGAACATGGCTTATATTGGGATTATGATAAGCTATGTGAAGAAATGGTTATTGGGATAAAAAAAGCAGTTTCTGTTCATGAAATAGACAGTGTTGCCATCAACACTTGGGGTGTAGACTATGGGTTATTGGACAAAGAGGGTCGTCTTATCTCAAATCCTCATCACTATAGAGACCGCCGTACCAATGGCATTGTAGAAGAGATTGAGCGTTCATTTCCTGAATTAGATTTGTTTTTGGAGTCAGGTCTTCAAACACAAGAGATTAATTCCCTGGTCCAACTTTACGTAGACCAGCAAGAAAATCAATTAGATGCTGTAGATACATTACTTTTTATGCCGAATCTGTTTAACTACTATCTTACAGGTGTAAAGCAAAGTGAACTGACAATTGCCTCAACAAGTCAATTAATCGATCCTTACACTAAGCAATGGAATTATCAGCTGATGAAGCATATGTCAATTCCGACCGATATATTCCCTGAGTTGAGTTTACCTGGCACAGAAGTGGGAATAATCAAAGATGAAATTTTAAAAGAGGATATAAAAGTTATTAACGTTTGTGCCCATGATACTGCAAGTGCTGTGGTAAGTGTACCATCCAATGATGACTTTCTATTTATTTCAAGTGGTACGTGGTCAATTGTTGGAACAGAACTAGAAAAGCCAGTGATTCATCAGGGGGCTAAAGAAAAAGGACTTACAAATGAAATTGGTATTAATAAAACGACGAGACTTTTAAAAAATATTACCGGACTGTGGATATTGCAAGAAGTAAAGCGTGAGTTAGAAAGTAAAGGTAAAGAATATACATATCCCGAATTAGAAAGATTAGCAAAAAAAGCACGTTCTTTTGAGTGTATCATCAACCCAGATGATCCTATATTTTCTTATACAGGTAATATGATCGACCGAATTCAATCATATGCAATTAAAACAAACCAAGTCGTTCCAAGTACGACAGGTGAGATTGTAAAAACTATATATCAAAGTCTTGCATTAGCCTATAAATCGGCCATAGATGAAATTGAATCTGTAACTGAGAAACATTATCCTGTTATTAACATTGTTGGTGGTGGATCAAAATCTAGTTTACTCTGTCAGATGATTGCGGATGCAACTGGACGAGAAGTATTAGCGGGACCTCATGAAGCAACAGCAATGGGAAACATTATGATTCAAATGCAATATCATGGTGTTATTACTTCATTAGAAGATATTCGATGTGAAATTAAGAGTAGAGATGATGTTGTACGTTATTTGCCAGAAGACAATCACAACTGGAATCAAGCATACAATAAATATTTAAACATATAGAATAGAAAGAGGTAATAAAATGGAATATGCAAAAATCGGGATAAGACCGACAATTGATGGTAGAAGAAATGGTGTTAGAGAATCATTAGAAGAACAAACTATGAATATGGCTAAAAGTGTTTCGCAATTTTTATCAAACACGTTGAAATATCCTAACGGTGAACCAGTAGAATGTGTGATTGCAGACACCACAATTGGACGTTACCCAGAAGCACTCGCTTGTAAAAGAAAGTTTGATCAAAACAATGTTGGTCTTACAATCACAGTAACACCTTGCTGGTGCTATGGGACAGAAACGATGGATCTAGATCCAAATATACCTCATGCAGTATGGGGATTTAATGGTACAGAACGTCCAGGCGCAGTTTATCTTGCAGCTGCAATGGCAGGATTTGCTCAAAAAGGTGTTCCAGCATTTGCAATTTATGGAAAAGACGTACAAGAAGCAGATGACACAAGTATTCCTGAAGATGTAAAAGAAAAACTATTAAGATTTACAAGAGCAGGTCTTGCAGCGGCTAATATGCGGGGAAAATCTTATCTTGCAATGGGAACCGTCTCAATGGGAATTGCAGGGTCGATTGTAAAGGATGATTTTTTTCAAGAATATCTGGGAATGCATAATGAGTATATCGATATGTCTGAATTTACAAGGCGAATCAATGAAGGAATTTATGACAAAGAAGAATATGAAAAAGCATTTAAATGGGTTAAAGAAAACTGCATAGAAGGGACTGACAATAATCCTGATCATTGGAAATGGAGTAGAGAAGAATTAGATTATCAATGGGAAACAGTCGTTAAAATGACGCTCATAGCAAGAGATTTAATGATTGGTAATCCGAAGCTAAAAGAACTCGGATTTGAAGAAGAATCCGTAGGTCATGCTGCGATTGTTTCTGGATTCCAAGGACAAAGACAGTGGACTGATCATTTCCCTAATGGGGATTTCATGGAAACAATCCTCAATACGTCATTTGATTGGAACGGTAGAAGATCGCCTTATTTAATTGCAACAGAAAACGATAGTTTAAATGGTGCAACGATGCTCATGAATTATTTACTTACAAACCGAGCACAAATTTTTGCAGATGTAAGAACGTACTGGTCAAGTGATTCTGTAGAAAAATTAACAGGACATAAATTGGAAGGCGCTGCGAAAGATGGTATCTTGCATTTACTTAATTCAGGCTCCTCCACACTAGATGGTAATGGTCAAGCGCGCGATAAAAATAATAATCCCACAATGAAACCATTTTGGGAGATAACGGATGAAGATCAAAAAAATATTTTAGAAAACACTAAGTTTAGGCCTGCAATTAGAGGTTATTTCAGAGGCGGTGGCTTATCCACTAACTATGTAAGTCAAGGGGATATGCCAATGACTATGGCGCGTATCAATATTGTAAAAGGCTTAGGACCCGTTTTACAAATTGCTGAAGGATATTCAGTATCATTACCTCAGTCAGTACATAAAGCACTCGATGAAAGAACAGATCCTACATGGCCTACAATTTGGTTCGCACCTAAAATTACAGGTAAAGGCGCCTTTAAGGATGCTTATACTGTCATGAATGATTGGGGAGCAAATCACGGAGCCATATCTTATGGTCACATTGGTGCAGACTTAATTACATTGGCTTCTATTTTGAGAATTCCTGTAAATATGCATAACGTAGATGAAGAAAAAATATTCAGACCTAAAGCTTGGAGTCTTTTTGGAACTGAAGATCTCGAATCTGCAGATTACAGAGCATGTCAAGCTTATGGACCACTCTATAAATAATAAAGTGAGATAATTGAAAAAAAGAAAGTGGGCTCCTCCCCACTTTCTTTTAAAGTAGGAGGATATTATGAATACAAAAGAACAAATTTTACACGATTATGAGTTAAGAAAGCCTTTATTTACAAAAGAAATGATAGATTTATTTGAAAGCTATGATGAAGAGGAAATATTATATGCTAAGTATGTGGGGGCATATTTAGCAGACTGTGACTTACGAACTGACCCCTTAGTAATCAAAGATTATATTGATCATGGTATCTTTTTGAAAAAAGAATTTATAAAAAGTGATTATTCAGAAGAAATATTTTTAAATTATGTACTTCATCCTAGAGCGACTAAGGAAAAATTAGATTATAGTCGTAGCTTTTTTTTCGAACAAGTAAAACATCTTGTTGATTTTTCAAACGAGACACAAACAGTTGCGAATCTTAATCATTGGTGTGCCTCACATGTTCGATATCAAGCAAATGATGCTCGCACAAAATCACCATTACAAGCATATAAAACAGGTGTAGGTCGTTGTGGAGAGAGTGCAGCATTTTTGGTCCACGTTTTAAGAAGTGTAGGCATACCAGCGAGACAAACATTTGTACCATGGTGGACTCATTCCGATAGTAACCACGCTTGGATTGATGTTTATGTTGATAATGAGTGGCACTACGTTGGTGATGCAAGTGGAGAAGAACTATTAGATCGTGCTTGGTTTACTTTAGCTTCAACAAGAGCTGGGTTAGTAAATGCGAGCGTATTTTCAAATGTCAATGCTCAAGAAGAGATTTTAGATGATCATTTAGGTGTTTGGAAAAGTATTAATACTACCAAGCGTTATACTTCGACAAGGAACATTACTATTTATAATGAACTACCTGGATTGAAGCAAGTTCAAATCAGTGTATTTAATAGTGGTAGCTTTAAGACTATGTGTCATTTGTCACTTGAAAACAATGTTGCAAAATTTGATTTTGGGGCAGGAGATTTTTTTGTCAAAGCCTATTGGCAAGGGGAATTAATTATAAAAAAAGTACAAACTGATACAACAAAGGTCACACTTACAAGACAAGATATTGTGACTGATCAATATCACTTTGACCAAAGCCCCAAAGGCGTTGAAAAGGTAGTTTTAAGCGAAGAGTCAGATGAAGTAATGAGACGCAAAGCAAAAAATCGGGAAAAGTCACAAAAAGCGTACGATCAAAAAATGACATCAATAAAGGAGAATGGCCTCAATCAAACAGAGTATAAAAAGCTATATCAACTGATTGAAAAAGACATAGCAGATAAGATCTTAAAAAATCTTGCAGTCAAAGACTTAGAAGACTTTGATGCCGAGATCCTTTACAAACACTATCAAATTGTAAGCGCATATGAAGGATTGTATCCTAATGATATTTATGAACAGTACTTATTAATACCTCGTATTTTATGGGAAGAGTTAAATCTATATGCACCAATTTATGCCGAAAAGTTTTCAAATCATAGAGCATCTTTTTATGAAAATCCACGTCTAATTATGGATTATGTAAAACAAAATGTGAGTACCAATACACAGCATCATATCCAAAACACCTATATGGATATTAAGAGCATACTTGATCTTGGTATTGGTAGTGTAACTGATCAGCGCATTCTTGCGGTAGCAATTGCAAGAAGCATTGGTATTCCCGCGCGTTTCAATCAATTATTGGATACGATAGAATTCTACAAAGAGGGCAGATTTCATAACTTTGAGATAGAAAACGAGTATTTTGAGCTAACTATTACAGGTGCTTTAGATACAGTAGATACAAGTATTGAGAAAAAAGCTTACCGCCATCAAACCAACAACAGTAAAATAAATAAAGAGTCTTTGACTATGGATGGTGAAACTATTAAGTTCACATCACTATTTGAAAAAGGAAGTTATGAAATTATCACAAGTACGCGTCTACCCAATGGCAGTGTAAGGGGTGTGTTGCAGATAGTAAACCTTGATAAAGACACTCAAGTAGCACTTGATGTACCGGTAGTACATCATGAAGAGATGGTCGAGGGCGTTAATGTTTGGGATTTACTGCTCGACATGGATAAAAACTTAAAGAAAACAGGGCTAATCATTATAGGAGATACGCGAACAGAACCTGTTTCACATGCTTTAAACGAGACGTTAAAACAAGCAGATTTACTCAATGTACTGAATATCCCTGTTTATATCAAAGCTTTAAACGATTCTAGTGACACCAAGCTAGTTTCAGATATTAAAAAAACAATAAAGCATTGCCATTTTGTCGAGGGGTGGTCAGAAGAAGTAGAAGAGTTACTTGTAAGACGGGTATTTA
>DATBUC010000137.1:0-3629 GCA_036516515.1 Erysipelothrix sp.
TATTTTCCAACAGACATTTCTTTAGCGACGTCTAACAAAGCTAATGTTCCTTGAATATTTGTTTCAACGAATATAGAAGGGTTTAAAATACTACGGTCAACGTGTGACTCGGCTGCAAAGTTAACAATCGCATCAATCTCATGTTCTTTTACTAAATGACGGACTAGCTCGCGGTTTGTAATGTTTCCTTGTACGAACACGTGACGCTCGTCATCCATAATATCATCTAAGTTGTGGATGTTTCCTGCATACGTTAATAAGTCTAAGTTCACGATACGGTAATCCGCGTGTTTTTCTAACATATAATGGACGAAGTTACTGCCGATAAAGCCAGCTCCTCCAGTTACTAAAATATTCATTACTCTTTTGCCTCCCAAATAAAGTTGTTATCCGCTTCTGCCAATGTCGGATGATGTTGGTCTTTTTCTGATAAGATGAATTGACTCATCGGCCAATTGATTGCCAATGCTGGATCATCGTAGGCGATACCACGGTCATGTTCTGGCGAATAGACTTGGTCTACTTTATACTGCACGTTCACATTTTCTGTAATGGTACAGAAACCATGTGCAAACCCTTGTGGTACAAGTAGTTGACGGTGATTGTGTTCGCTTAAGATAAATCCTTCCCACTTACCGTAAGTAGGCGAACCTTTACGAATGTCGACAATGACATCATAGATTGCTCCTGATGTCACGCGTACTAATTTAGTTTGTGCTTTATCGTTTAATTGATAATGCATACCGCGCAAGACACCTGCTTCTTTTGATAAGGAATGATGTCTTGAACAAAGTCAATATCAATACCAGCAGCGGCAAATGTTTCTTTGTTATACGATTCAGTAAAGAACCCTCGATGGTCTCCAAAGACTTTGGGTTCGATTAATAGGGCATCTTCTAAAGTAGTTTTTATCACTTTCATTGATCAACGCGACCTTTCTATTTCTCGTTTGCAATACGTAATAAGTATTGTCCATATTGATTTTTCTTAAGTGGTTGAGCGAGTGCGATTAACTCTTCTCGGGTAATATAACCCATGCGGTAAGAGATTTCTTCTAAACACGCTACTTTTAAGTTTTGTCGTTTTTCGATTGTTTCAATAAACATAGACGCTTCTAGAAGAGACTCATGTGTCCCAGTATCTAACCACGCATAGCCACGGCCTAATAATTCAACGTTCAAGTCACCACGATCTAAGTAGGCTTTGTTAACGTCAGTGATTTCTAATTCGCCACGTTCAGATGGTTTCACATTTTTCGCAATTTCTACAACATCATTGTCATAGAAGTATAAACCTGTTACAGCGTAATTGCTCTTAGGTTCTTCTGGTTTTTCTTCGATGGATACGGCACGCATCTCGTCATCAAATTCTACGACACCAAAGCGATGTGGGTCGTTCACATGATAACCAAATACCGTCGCGCCTTTTTCTCGTGAAGCAGAGCGTTGTAATAGTTTAGACAGACCTCCACCGTAGTAAATGTTATCACCTAAAATTAAGCAGACGGAGTCATCTCCAATAAACTCTTCTCCTATAAGGAAAGCCTGAGCTAATCCTTCTGGTTTTTCTTGTACTTTATACGATAAAGATAAGCCTAACTCGCTTCCGTCACCTAACAATTGTTCAAAACGAGGCGTATCATCTGGTGTTGAAATAATGAGTATTTCTTTAATACCCGCTAGCATCAGGGTTGACATTGGATAATAAATCATCGGTTTGTCATAAATTGGCATTAATTGTTTAGATGTTGCTTTTGTTAAAGGATATAAGCGTGTTCCGCTTCCTCCTGCAAGGATTATACCTTTCATTTTTTCCGCTCCTTTTAATCTTTCTTAATAGATGTAAAATCCAGTCCGGATATATTATCTCACTATCGACGGCATTTGTCATTATTTTTTGCTATTCGCTCACGACCTTATGATTTTTTTAAGATGAGGCGTTTAAAGAGTTCCCATAACAAATTCACTCGCCAAGTCATTTTTTTGATAAGTGATGTCGTTGTTCGAAGTTCTGATACATTATTATCATGTCTGCGATAATAGACAAGTTTTTCTGGAATTCGTAAAATCGTTTGATGATATTCGCCAATCAAACCAATCCACATATCGTGCATGGGGATTTTTTTTGGGAAAGGTAAAATTTCTGTTTTTATACTACTTCTAAACGCCATCGCACAGCCAATATAGCTATTGCGTTTCACATTTTCCCAAAAACCTTCTTTAGAACGACGTTGTTCGTGAAAGGAGTCAAACAGGACGCGCTGTTGATTGTCAATAATTGTCAAGTCGCTGAGAATGATATCTTTGTCTGGATTTTCACCAAAATAATCGAGGACAATCTCGACTTTATTGGGATACCAAATATCATCTTGATCACATAAAAATATGATAGGTTGGGTTGCTTTATTTATCGCATTTTCAAAACTTGAAATAACACCCTTTTGGGGATTGTGATAACATCTAATTCTTGAATCTTGATAGTTAGAAATAATAGCTAAGCTAGCATCCGTCGAGCCGTCATCTGAAATAATAATTTCATCATCTTCACCTAGTTGTTGTAAAATACTGTCTAATTGTTCGGAGAGATAACGTTCTCCATTATAGACACTCATGCAAACGGAGATCATATTTCTCCTCCTTTTTAATAGAATTCCCAACCCCATTTATTAAAAAATTGTGTCATGGATTTTATAAACAGTAGGAAGGCACGTTTATCTTTATGTGAATCTCTTGCATAGAGATGCGTCACTGTTTGAAAAGGGGTATACAATATTTTTCCATACTGACCTATTCTCAAAGATAAATCATTGTCTTCAAAATATAAGAAAAACCGTTCATCAAATCCATTAACTTTTTTAAATACTGGGGTTTTCATAATCAAAAAACAGCCTGAAGCCATCTTGACGGTCGAAATTTCAGTTTCTGATAAGTCGCGACATTCATAGTCTGCTAATCGTTGTTGACTTTTTCTTGTTAAATAACGATTAGGAATGAAGCGTAAAAAATAGTCCCAAACGGTCAGACGTTTTCTGACAAGATGTTGCGTACTTCCATCTTCATTTAGCACTTTAGGCGCAATCGCTACCGCGTCTGTTTGCTTTTCTAAATGTGCAATCATTTCTAAAATGGCTTTTTTGGTAACTAGTATATCGGGGTTAAACACAATACTGTATGGTGTAAGACTTTGTAATAGCACTTCGTTATGTCCGTGTCCGAACCCCTCATTTTCTTCATTAAAAATGATTTCAATTTTCTCTTGATATGTCTGTAATTTTCTTTGATAACTTTTTTCAGAACCATTGTCATAGACAACTATCCGAAAACGCGAATCGTTTTTTAGCTCGAAGAGTAAGTTGTCGAGTGTTAAAAACAAATCACGACTGTTATAGGAAACGATACTAATTGTTGCTAACTGTTTATCCATGTGACTCCCTTCATTACATATAAAATTGTCCCATTAAGTGTACCATTCCTACAATATTTAATAAACACATCATGCTCGTTGCAAATTTAATTAATGAGAGCGGTTGGTACTCATGTTTTATTTTTGGAAAACGATACAAGAATAACAATGGGAATAGAATAGGTAATAAATATCTTCCTTGAAAGCCTTCAATAGTAGTGTGGGCA
>DATBUC010000138.1:0-9932 GCA_036516515.1 Erysipelothrix sp.
AGAAGAAATTACAAAAAAGAAGATCGATGTTTTGTTAATCTCATCTCAGAATGAAACGACCATGTTGCGTGTCTGCCAACAAGTTTATTTACTCAGACCGCGTACAATTCCAATTGTGATTGCAGAGAGCTATTCACCAGAGATGTTGCATAAAGTCATGCAAACAGGTGTACACAATATTTTGCCGCTTGCTTTATCAAGTGAGAAAATGCAAGCTCAAATTGAATTTATTGTGCAAAATGAAAAGTCGCGATTGAGTGCTTTAGAAACCTCAAATAACCAAAATAGAATGTCAAAGGTTATCACAGTGTTTAGTTCTAAAGGCGGAATTGGTAAGACGACTTTTGCAGCTAACCTTGCTGTCAGTCTTGCCCAGACCGGGCAGAAAGTTGCGCTCTTAGATTTTGACTTAGAGTTTGGCGATATTGACACCGTCTTAAGAATTAAAAGTGAAGAAACTATTTCTGATTTAATTCAAGAGATGTCAGTTGCAACAGTAGATACAATTCGTAAATATATGACAGTGCATAGTTCAGGTGTGAACGTTTTGGCTGCACCTAACAGTCCAGAGTATGCTGATAATTTAAGTTCTGGACAGGTAGATAAAATTATCAGTACTTTGAGAAATCACTATGACTATTTAATTATTGATACTACCTCAAGTTTTAAAGAGATTAACTTAACATGTTTTGATGCTTCTTCTGAAGTAATGTATCTTACAAGTACCGATATTTCGAGCATCAGTCGAACCAAAAAAGGGTTAATTATTCTAGAATCTTTAATTGGTAGAGAAAAAATCAAACTGATTGTATCGGATCAAAAGCCAAGTAGAATCAATGTAAAAAATATTTCAAGTGCTTTAGATTACCAAGTATGGAAGACGATTCCTCATGATGAAAAGTTGATTGTTGAATCTATTAACTTAGGAAAACCGTACGTACTTTCAGATCCGCATTCTGGATTAGCTAAAGCAGTGAATGGTATTACGGGTGAATTGGCTAAAATTAAAAAAGAAGAAAATAAAAAACAGGGTAGTTTACTAGATAAACTCTTTACCAAGAAAGCAAAACCAAGCGCAAAAACTAAGAAAGTAAAGAAACGGAGACGATAGTAGATGTCTTTGTCAGACAGATTAGAGCGAGCTAAAAAAGTAAAAAGTAATGAAACTGATGCATTAGGATTTGAGTTTTTAGATTTTTCGACCTTAGAAGAAGAACAAGAACAATTCGATGAGTATGATGAATTAAAAAAATCTGTGCATCGTGAGGTTATTGATAGCTACAATAAATTATTGGTTGAAGGAAATCCCGAAGAAGAAATAGATGTTCGTGAGCTCATTGAGAAAATTTTGAACCAACAAGCACACCTTGTTTCACGCTCAAGAAAAGAATCCTTAGTTCAAGAAATTTTAGATGAAGTTACAGGTTTTGGTCCAATCGAAGTTTTATTACGAGATGAAAATGTATCAGAAATTATGGTGAATGGGCCAAGACAAGTATATATTGAGCGATCAGGAAAATTGGAACTGAGTCATGTATTCTTTAAGGACAATGATCACGTGATGCAAACCATTGATAAAATTGTTTCACCACTGGGAAGACGCTGCGATGAATCGAATCCAATGGTAGATGCCAGGTTACCTGATGGTTCCCGTGTAAACGCGATTGTACCGCCGCTGGCGCTGAATGGTCCGACCATAACCATTCGTAAATTTAACTCAACACCATTACAAGTTGAAGACCTTATTGATTTTAAATCACTCTCTTTTGAGATGGCTTCATTTTTAAAAGCCTGTGTTATGGGACGTTGTAATATTATGGTTTCGGGAGGTACTGGTTCAGGTAAAACTACTTTACTAAACGTCCTCTCTAGCTTTATTCCTGAGACTGAACGCATTGTAACAATTGAGGATGCGGCTGAGTTAAAGATGATGCAAGAACACGTTGTGAGCTTAGAATCACGCCCAGCCAACGTTGAAGGAAAAGGAAAAGTTGATATTCGTGACCTAGTTAAAAACTCGTTGCGTATGCGTCCTGATCGAATCATCGTTGGAGAGGTTCGTTCTGGAGAAGCATTGGACATGCTTCAAGCGATGAATACAGGGCATGATGGCTCATTAGCGACTGCCCACGCCAATACACCACGAGATATGGTTGCACGTTTAGAGACGATGGTTATGATGGCAGGAATGGATTTACCTGTAAAAGCGATCCGTGAACAAATTGCGTCTGCTATTGACATCATCGTTCAACAAACACGACTTCGCGATGGTAGTCGTAAAATAGTGGCAATTTCTGAAGTAACAGGGATGGAAGGTGACATTGTTACCTTGCAAGATATTTTTGTCTTTAAATCAAATGGCTTTGATGGTTATGGAAAACTTAATGGCGAATTTGTCAGCACAGGGATTCGTCCTTATGTATTAGATACTTTAGATGATAATGGTATCTCATATCGTGACGAATGGTTTAGTAAGTAGGGATGATATGAATTTTATAAAAGCATTAGCACTCGCAGTGATTGTTTATATTTTAATGGAAGAGCTGATTTTGAAATTACTTTATTCCAATTTATTGATGACAAATCGACTTAAAGTAGTTCAATCATATAGTCCACTACGTCAGCAAAATAACAAAAACAAAAGTAAAAAGAAAAAATCAATGAGCTTTAATACACCAGAGCAATTGAAAATTATGCTTTATAATGCAGGCGTTCATTTACTGGCAGATGAGTTTATGAAAATTTGGGTAGGCTTAGCTGTCTTCCCTCCTGTTTTATCACTCATTTTTGGCAAAGGGATTATACCTGCTTTATTTTTATTCCTTATTGGGGCAGTCTCTCCAATTATGTATTTACAAGTTCAGGTTAAAAAAAGAGTGAATCTTTTCAATGATCAATTGGGTGATGCACTGTTAATTATTTCGAATAGTTTAAAGGCCGGTTTTACCTTTGAACAAGCCATGGGCAGTATCTCTAAAGATCTCCCAGATCCAATCGGAACAGAATTTCAAAATATTATCCGTGAAGTTGATTTGGGTGAAAAAATGGAAGTTGCTATGAAAGCTGTTGCAGATAAGATGGATTCCAAAGAAATGGAATTATTAAATACAGCGGTAGCAATTCAAAAACAAGTCGGGGGTAATTTATCCCATGTTATTGATAATATAGCACACACCATCCAAGAGCGAATTAAATTAAAAAAGAAAATAAAGACATTGTCTGCTCAAGGAGAAATGTCAGGAAAAGTCATTGCGCTTTTACCTTTTGTCGTTTTAATTATGTTCTCTATTCTTAATCCTGAATATATGGAGCCGATGTACACTACGCCATTTGGTTATGCCTTACTCGGCTTATCTGCAGTGTTGGAAATTACTGGTTTTATCATGATTAAGAAAATCACTAAGGTGGAGATGTAATATGAGAAGTATCATAATCGCAATCAGCTTATACTTTGTTATTGTGCTTTATTTTGAGTTATTTCGTTATGATAACATGTTATTTAAAGCTCAATTACAAAGAGTTAAGAACATAAACAAAGGTGGTTCACAGGAAAAAGATTTGTTAGATCTACCTTTTCATGAACGCTTTATAAAGCCTGTTATTGATAAGATGATTAAATCGATTGCTATGCTTTTACCGATTAAAGAATCATCGCAAGAAGAATTGAGAGAACAATTATCTCAAGCAGGAATCACGATGACGCCTAAAGATTATCGTGCCATGAATATTATGATTATGTTGGGTATGGGATTGGCTGGATTTGCCTTATCAGGAGGTAAAGGCTATACCTTAGGTGAAAGACTGATTGCATTTATTATTGGTTTATTTGGCGGCTATGTTTATCGTCGCTTTAGTTTAGAGACACGAATAACCAATCGAAAAAAAGAAATTGAAGCACAATTACCAGAAGTGATGGATATCTTAAGTGTTAGTGTTGTTGCTGGGTTGAGCTTTTATCAAGCTTTAACACACGTCACACAACGCGCCAAAGGGCCTTTGATTGATGAGTTTAGGATTGCACAAAGAGAAATCGGTTTGGGAAGACCAAGAGCAGTTGCATTAGATAATATGGCCAAAAGAACTGATGTAAACAATGTACGTTCTTTTATTTCGGCAATTAACCAAGCTGATGAACTTGGGATATCCTTACAAAGTGTTTTAACCACCCAATCAGAAATGATACGAGATTCGCATAGACAAAGTATTGAAGAGAAAGCGGCTAAAATACCCGTTAAGATTTTAATACCGATGGTATTATTCATCTTCCCTGTTATTTTTATTGTACTATTGGGTCCTGCTGTACCAACCATTATGCGTTCTTTAGGAGGACAATAATGAAAATTAACCAAGCAGATAACTTCTTTAAAAGGCTTAAAGGACTTTTATTTACAAAAGAGATAACTGAATCAGAAGGGCTACTCTTAAAAAATTGTAAGCAAGTTCATACTTTTGGTATGAATTATGATATCGGTGTTTTTTATTTAGATAAAAAATACTGCATTGTAGGTTATGAATTATTAAAGAAAAATAGAATAGGAAAAAAGCACGCTGCAACAAAACATATACTTGAAGTCCATCCCATGTACATCAAAGACGCAAGTAAAATTGATTTATTAATCAACGCGCTGACCAAGGAGGTATTAGAGCATGAATGATTTATTTGATGATGAATTAAACTTAGAGAGTTTAGATTTAGAAGAGGAAGAGTTTGAGGAAGAAGACAAGTTTAAAACAACCTTGTTTGGCTATAATAAACGCACTGTCATGAACCACATTGCAAGTCTTGAAAAAACAATTGATCAAATGCAAAGTAACCTAGAGACACAAATTAAAGAACTCATTAATGAAAAAGAAGGACTTTCACAAGAAAAGAAATACTTAGAAAATGAATTCCAACAAGTTAGTGATGAGAAGAAAGCGATAGAAGAAGAACTGTTCAGTTTAAATCAAGAGTATCAAAAAATATCAATGATACTTCAAGAACAAAAAGAATTTGAAGATTTAAATAGAGACCTACAAGTACAAATTAACGAATTATCGGAAAATAATCAAAACCTTCATCGTCAATTACAAGAAATCAATGATTTATTTGAAATGGCAAAAGAACAAGAACTTGTTTATGCTAAAGAAATTAAAAAACTACAAGAAGAACTTGATCTAAAAGTTGATAAAATTGCAACTTTGGAAGATCAGGTCAATAAATTTGATTTAAAAATGGAAGAAAAGGATGCGGAGATTTTTGAGCTTAATGAAGAATTAGAACAAGCTCAAAAAACAAAAGAGCACCTACAAACTGAACTCAGTCAACGGATTGAAGAAATTGAAACTATGAATGAACAAATCGATAAACAAAAAGAGGAGATTTCAAAATTGGAAGAAGAAAAGCAATATTTCTTAAAACAAAAAGAAGTAAGTCCCCAAAAAGATCATGAGAGTTTTGTTCAAGACAGCATTCATTTAATGAATAATCTTTACGAGACCCTTCCAGAAGAAAATTCAATTAAATTTGATCTTATTCGTGAAGAAATAGAATCCATTCATCAACAATTACAATTCCTAGAATTAAAAGGATTTGAAGAAATGCAGCAATATCGTAGCCAGCTTGATGCGAAGATTGCTCCTTTAATTAAGAGAATTGAGAAATTAGAAAGTAAAGAAAGTGATGTTGCTCATAACGCACAAGCAAAGAACTATCAATCGCTTATGGATCGCTTTATGAGAACTGATGATCCAGAAGAAATTAGTGATTTATATCGTGAAATCAATCAACCACGAAAAAGAAACTTCAGTCATAGTATGATTGATCAAGAACAACAACTTTATCGTCAGGAGTTAGAGAAACGTTTAAATTCCATGTACGAAAAATTAGCTAAGAATATTTAAACTGAACTTATGCGTTCAGTTTTTTTATTTCAATTTCTATTGAAATATTATTTCAATGTGATATTCTATGATTAACAAAGGGAGTGTGTTTATGCTAGGAATATCAACTTATTTTAAAGATTTAGATTATAATTATTTAAAGCAAGCTTCAGAAATTGGAGCGCGTTATTTATTCACATCGTTACATATACCTGAAGAGGATTTAAGCAACTTAGATGCGCTGTTGCCAGAGTTTCTCAATAAAGTGAAGGCGTTTGGGCTCACGCTTGTGCCAGATATTTCACCTGCTACATTTGCGAAATTAGGTGTAGCAGAAGGAGATTATCATCGCTTAAAGGAACTTGGTTTTACTGCCTTACGTTTAGATTATGGATTTGATGATTTCAAGGAAGTTAAGAAATTACAAGAAGATTTTGAATTAATCTTGAATGCCAGTGTCGTCAATGGAGAAGATTTGAAGCGTGCTGTAGAAGCTGGTGTTTCCCTAGACAATATGACTGTATTGCACAATTTTTATCCCCTTACAGGAACTGCCTTACCTGTAGATTATTTTAAGTCCATCAATGATGATTATGAGGCATTTAATATTAAAACGATGGCATTTGTACCAGGGGATAAACTCAAAAGATTTCCTCTGTATGAAGGGTTACCCACTTTAGAGAAACACCGTAGTATGCATCCTTATGTTGCAGCAGTAGAATTGATGCATGATTTTCATATTGATGATATTTTAATTGGTGATAGTGAAGCAGAGTTTGCGACACTCTATTGGATTGAATCCTATATGAAGAAGCGGATTATTCATTTGCCGGCAGTTTTAGAAACTGATTATGAGCATCTATATGACGAAACTTTTGCGATTCGTAAAGATTTATCGGAAACAATGATTCGCTTGGTAAGTCCGCGCATCCCGTCAATTCCAATCTTAAAAAACAACGGTTTTTTAGCTGGTGCAATTACGATGGAAAATGCGCTAGCGGGTCGATACAGTGGTGAAATTCAGATTCAAAAAAGTGCAGGTTTTGTGCCGCGTTCGAATGTTTTAGGCTACGTTGAGCCGTTATTTTTAGATCTTTTAAAATATATTGACCGTGATGTGACAGTGAAGTTGGTAAGACCATGAGTTGTTTATATCGCATTAAAGCAAATCAAGCCCATTTTACAAATACAGAGAAAAAAATAGCGACTTATATTATTGACCATAAAGTTGAAGTCTTGATGATGTCAGTTCAAGAGTTGGCAAGTGCGGTGAAAACTTCACCGGCTGCCATCATCCGTTTTTCCAAAAAAGTTGGCTATAGTGGTTTTTCAGAGTTGAAATTAGCATTGGCTCAAGATCGTTCACAAGAGAGTCCAGAAGATTTTGATGAGGTCATAACAGCTTCAGATAGTTTAAAAACAATGATTAAAAAAGTTGAGTATGAAAATAAGAGTACCTTTACCAAAACATACAAGTTACTTAATGAATCTGTTTTTAGTGAAGCCGTTGAGAAGATAAAGAATGCAAGAAGGGTCTATCTTGTTGGTTTAGGCGGTTCTGGCATTGTTTGTGAGGACTTGTACCAAAAATTTGTGCGAGTAAATCTTGATGTTGTTTATTTCCAAGACTTTCATCTACTGATGTCTTCCTTGACCTTTGCCAGTGAAGAAGATGTGTGTATTGCGATATCCTATTCAGGGGAAACAAGAGAAGTCGTAGCAGCTCAAATGCAAGCAGTTGAGCGAAAGGCAACCACGATAGGCATCAGTCAGTTAGGCGCGAGCAGTTTAAGTAAAGTCACAGATTTTATGTTCTATGTACCCAATGAAGAGAAAAGTTTGCGCTTGGGTTCTATGTCATCTCGTTTTGCGATGTTAGCAATTACTGATTTAATGTATTTAGAATTAGCTCGAAAAAATGTTAATGATACGCGTAAACGCATTATTGAGACGCGTCGTACAATTGAAAAAATAAGATAATATAATTTCAGTAAAATTTTATTAGCCTTGAAATAATGTTTCAAAAAGCATATAATAGAGCTAAAGGATGGTGTGCTATGAAAGTTGATATTTCAAAAATAGGGACAGAGCAACAAAATCAAAATACTATGAATATCGATCAACTCGATACTTTAAGTATGGTACGATTAATTAATCAAGAGGACCAAGCGGTCATTGATGCAGTTAATGATGCGAGCGAGCAAATTGCCGCTGCCGTTGATGCAACGTATGAGACGATTAAAAACGGGGGACGTTTAATCTATATTGGTGCGGGAACATCAGGTCGAATTGGTGTATTAGATGCTTCTGAATGGTTGCCAACATTTGGTGTAGGTAAGGAATCAGTAGTGGGGTTAATTGCTGGAGGAGATCATGCTTTACGTAATCCAATCGAAGCTGCTGAAGATAACGAAGATGAGGCACGCAAAGATCTTGATGCGATTGGTTTTAATGAAAATGATATTTTATGTGCTTTAGCTTCTTCAGGAAGAACGCCTTATAGTATTGGGGGCTTAAAGTATGCCAGAGAAATTGGTGCAAAATCTATTTCTTTAGCTTGTGTTGCAGACAGTGAAATGGCTCCTTTTGCTGATTATCCAATTGAGGTTGTTGTTGGACAGGAAGTTGTTACAGGTTCGACAAGAATGAAATCAGGATCAGCCCAAAAAATGGTACTTAATATTATTTCAACTTCGACCATGATTAAAATGGGTAAGGTTTACGGTAACTTAATGGTGGACGTAAAACCAACCAATGCGAAATTAGTTGAACGTGCTAAAGGGATTATTATGAAAGCAACAGGCTGCGATTATGATCGTGCCTCCACACTTTTAGAAGAAAGTGATCAACACGTTAAACTTGCGATTGTTATGGAAAAACTTGGTGTTGAAAAAGAAATTGCGAAAAAAGCCCTTGCTGATAATGAAGGACGTATTGCAGACGCAATTGAAAATTTTAAATAATTATTCAAAGTGTTGCCCATTGCAACACTTTTTTTATGTATAATAGAAATGGTGATTAAATGAAGATATTACGTAGAAAATTATTAGATGAAATAAGTGAACTTGATGGCATTGCAATGAATCATGATTTTAATGAAGGTTTATATACAATTGATATTACAGCTTCTTATGAAGAGATTTTAGAAAAACTTGAAGGACTGGAAAAAATAATTTTTATGCCAGAAGCGATTATGGAACGTGAATTAAATAAGCGTTTCATTGATCTCATTGCCGAAGCAGGCATCCAAAATATCATCCTTGTACTCCCGGATTTAGAGTCTTCAATAAGAGAAACGGAAGTATTAGAAAAGTATATTAAAGATTATGGGGGCTTAAATTATATGGTTTTGAAGGTGCCTCAACTGATGGATGAGATCTTTGAATATTTTGTGCAAGGAAGAATTCCTAAGACCGTTGAACGTTTCTCCGTTTAAAGAATTGATGCCTTTGATGTCTTGGAAAAACTGCTAAGTTTAGATACTTTAAGTAATGAAGTGATATCTTTAAAAACAAATTATTTTGAGAACACAGCAAACTACCGAGAAGTATTTGATCAACCGCAATCAGAAATAAGAATGCGACAATTAAAAACGAATCCATTTAAAGAATACATGGGTAGAGATTTACTAACTTGGGAAGAGTTTGTCAAAATAAGGAAATTGAATTAATGAAATTAATCGTGAATGCTGATGATTTTGGTACAACAAAAGGTGTGACAGATGGTATCTTAGATGCAATGCATAACGGCATTGTAACGGATACATCCTTAATTATCAATACACCGCATTTGGAATATGCTCTTGAGCAGGCTCATGCTTATGGCTTAACAAGCATGGGGCTCCATCTCACCCTCACCTATCGAAAACCTCTTTTATCAGCGCAAGAAGTCCCATCATTAGTTGATAATCAAGGTTACTTTTATCGCTCGCCAAATGAATTAAGAGATAAATTCGATATTAATGAAATTGAAGAAGAGTTTAGAGCGCAAATTAAAGGCTTTCTAAATACAGGATTAGAACTCACTCATCTAGATACACATCATCATGTTCATCGTGTTTTAGGGGATGA
>DATBUC010000139.1:0-3427 GCA_036516515.1 Erysipelothrix sp.
GGGTTTAATCTCTGCTTTTTCTGCTGGACTATCCTTAGCGACATCAGCTACTAAAATCCCAGAATTAATATTTTCGGCAATTCTATAATAATTTTTTTGCAATTCATTGAGATTATCGATTGATACTGCCGAGAGCCCTAAGTAAGGATAGGTTACCTTCCCTGTTGTTTCTAATTGTTTAATAATTGGAGCAACTTCGTTAATTGGAATTGCAAAGCCCATACCCTCAACTTTATTATTGCTTAACTTTAAGGTATTTATACCTATTAACTCACCTGCCATGTTAACAAGCGCACCCCCACTATTTCCAGGATTAATGGCAGCATCAGTTTGTAATACCATCATTTCCCAATCACTCACACCGTCGCCATCTGTATCAACTGGAACTATTCTGTTTTTTCCTGATAGGATACCAAATGATTTTGAATTTTCAAAAGCAACGCCAAGCGGACTTCCAATTGCGACAACGAATTCACCAACAGAAGAGATATCAGAGTCACCAAAATCAAAAGGCGTTGTCTCAATATCCGCTTCTACTTGCAGTAACGCTAAATCAGAGTAACTATCTGAGCCAATTAAGTCTGCTTTAACTTCCTTACCATTCATAAAGCGAACAGCAATTTCCTGTCCACTAGCAATGACATGATGATTCGTTATGATAGATACTTGGCCTTTTTCATTTTTGTAGATCACGCCAGAACCACTACCGATTTTTTGACCGTGTTGGTAGGTGATCACACTTACTACTTTATCTTCCACTTTCTCAACCACTTTAACCACATCGGTATCAAAATTACTGACGACTTTTTCTACTGTTTTTTGTTCTTTATTATCAGATTTAATTGTTTTCATCTCATATGTTAGAAAGAGATTCCAAGATAATAATATAGATAGGATAAAGATTAAAAATGTATGTAAAAGTTTGTTCATATGATCTTCCTTTCTAGGACATTTTCGATAAAATTTCTTTGGGTTTCATGCGAACAATATAGGCGGAAGCAACACCAACTGAGAACAAAATAATCACACTTCCCATTAAAGCCACTTCTTTTAATTCGCGTGCTGTAATACTAATATCAAGTTCGTCAATTGTCTTAGTTAAAACACTCGTATTGGCGTCTGAACCAAAGTTCATACCACCCATCGCTTGATTTTGTTCTTGTTCAGTTTGTCTTTGAGCCTGTTTTATCATTGACTCACCAATATTATTGGCAATTTTATCACTAGTAAAAAATGACAATGAAAAACTTAAAGCCGCAATAAGCATCACTTCAATCATAAACTGCCCAATAACATTGAATTTACTATGACCAATAGAAAGCAAGATGCCAGCTTCATGAATTCTTGTCGAAAGCCAAAACCACAATATTACTGTTAGAATAATCACACTCACAATGAAGACACCGATTAATAATTGATTAATTATTTTATCTAAGCTATCAAGTGATCCTACAAGCCCCATGTAAGTTTGATCTGATTTAAATAAGTCAAATCGTTGCCAATCAACATCAAGCTGGGAAACGTTTTTTATAACAGTATCAATTTCCTTAGGATCGTTCAGAAAGAAAGTCGCTGATTGGTAAAAAGCTTTCTCTTCATAACCCCGTAATTGTTTCGCAGTTTGTAAATCAGTTATCATCTCATTTTCAAATAACTCTGAATGATGGCTCGCTTTCGTTTTATTCGTTCCGCTAAATAAGCCAACAATTTCTAATTCACCTGTTGTTGTTACACTACTAGAACTTGAAGACTCATTGCGATAGCTAATCTTATCATGCAATGATAAATTATTCAGTTTAGCAAAATCTTCATGAACCAGTACTTTACCAATGTCATCCTCTTGAATATGTCTTCCTGCAGTAAGTTTTAAAACTTGGCTGATAAACTTATGGTCCAATTCTGATTTCCTCATGCCTTCCAAATCAAAATACTGAGCTAAAAACGCTTCCTTTTCTGGACCATAATCAACTCTAGCTTGTTCTAAGGGGACCTTTTTAACATCATCCATATTCGACTCCCCAATGAGTTGCATATTATAATCACGTATGCCACTAACCCCAGCAACTTTGTCGACAATATCTTGATCGACATTACCAAATCCGCGATCACCAATACCAAGATTATTTCTTAAATCCATCCCAATATCGAAGCTTGCGTTTAATGATTCATTAATTTGTTCACGAGATGCTTGACTTGCTTTTTTCACCGTGACCCCACTTAGTATCGCTGTTGAAATCGAGAACAATATAATAAAAAGCAACAATGTACGTGCTTTCTTCCTTCTTAAATATAAAATTGAACGTTTAAAAACTGACACTCTATATTACCTCCTTCATGGATAGCATTATAAAATGTCAGTATGAATTGTATATGAAATTAGAAATATATTTTAAAAATAAATGATTTTTCTGTAATTTCAACTTCAAAATCAAGCTTTAATAACTCTAAATTTTTCTTTACCAAGTAAAGGCCCAGTCCCGTGCCTCGACTAATACTTGAACTGCTCGTATCCTCTCGATAGAAAGGCTCGAAAAGCAGTGACTCATCAATATGCACCCCTTCAGCAAGTTCATTTTTTATAATCAAATTCTGCGAACTTAAATCCACTGAAACTTCACCATATGTAGGTGTGTAGAAAAAAGCATTGCTGAGTAAATTATCAATAACCACTTTAAAATACAGTTCATCAGTATACAATGAAGCTGCAAGCAAATCTGTTTTAAGAAGCAGTTTCTTCTTCATAATAATATGTTGATAGCCTTTAAGTGACAAACTAATATACTGTTTCAGATCAAATTCACGCTTTTGCACCGATATCGACTGAAAATCGCTCGCAGCTAAAATTTGTGATATTTTATCGTTAGCATTTGTCACCAGTTGCAGTGCTTCTTTAAGATAATAATCTCGATCTTGATAGACACCAATGTTTAACTGCATATTTTCTAATAATACGGATAGTGATGTTAAGGGCGTTTTTAATTCATGAGAAGCTGATTTGAAGAAATGTTCTTTTTCTCTCTCAATTTTATACATTTCCTTGATATTATCTTCTAATTCATAAATCGCAGTCTGTAACTTTAGATACATATTGTTGATGTTGTAACCTAACGCAACGACCTCATCTTGTCCTTCACTTTCAAAAAAGACATCCTTTTCAAATGCAGCCATCTTTTCTGTAATTTCAAGAAGATCACGTATTGGCTGCGACATTTTTTTACTAAAATAAAAAGCAGCCGCAAAAGAAATGAAAATGCTTATTAAAAATGAATAAGGAATCAACCTTAAGGTTGCCTCTTTGATTTCGTAAACAGGTTGAACACTCATCATAACTTGAATATTCGCTTGCGTATTTTCATTAAGCATAAACGATTGTTTATTTAAGATTAACCCCGCTTGATCAATTGCACCTGGTGTTGCAACAAAGAGA
>DATBUC010000140.1:0-5245 GCA_036516515.1 Erysipelothrix sp.
TTCTATCCTTTCATTTCACATGCTCCTACTAAACGTATTATAGCACCTCAATCGTCATTGCGTAAAAAAAACATGCGTAAAAACGCATGTTTTTTAATTAATCAAAATGACCGCTAATAATAATCCAACCGAAAGTAATAATAAGACACTTCCTACCATAACTAATCGTTCATCCAATTTACCATTAGGGAATTGACGACGTAACAAGGCATACACACCCATACCTAACACTCCTCCACTCACGTTTGTCAGAATATCCGTAATATCCGACGCACCGATTTGTAATAAATACTGCATTAACTCAATCATAAAACTAAAAATAAATAGATAGCCGATTTTTTGCCAGACATTACTTTTTTTAGCCACAATACCTAATAAGCCACCAAATGGGACAAAAATCAGAAAATTATTCCACAACTCACTACGATCAATCATGCCATTTACTTTTGCCGAGTCGCCAAACGGAATGACATTAATCCGACGCATGTTTAGCTGCATCATTTCACGAAAATCGTCTGCCGAAATCGAAAACTTAAACAGCAAAATCCAGACTAATACAATTAAATATACCAACAATAAATACTTACCCTTCTTCATACACGTTGCCCCTCATCTTTTCTCTTACCTTCATCATACCAAAAAAGCCCGATAGTCAAAATCGGACTTTAGATGTAACCTGTTTATTTTTGTCAACTAAGCTTATCTTATTGGTCTTCAAAAAACTCTTTTAACAACGCTCTCACTTCATCTGTTGACTTTGTATTCATTAGATTAGCCCGTAAATCACTCGCGCCAGGAAAACCTTTGACATAAATTTTAAAGAAACGATGTAAGCCCACGATTGAGCGTGGCACCATCTCCGCATAGTGATCTTGTAAATCAAGTTGTAACTGAAGTAAGCCTAATAATTCTTCTGTACTATGCTCGCGCGGTTCTTTTTCAAAAGCAAAAGGATTTTTAAATATACCACGACCAATCATAATACCATCCACACCATATTTCTCTGCTAGAGCCAAACCAGCTGTACGATCCGCAATATCGCCATTAATCGTAATCAACGTTTGGGGAGCGACACGGTCACGTATCGCCATAATCTCGGGTATCATATCCCAGTGAGCGGGTACTTTACTCATCTCATCTCGCGTCCGCAAATGTATCGACAAATTCGCAATATCTTGTTCTAGCAAGTGAGTAATCCAAGCCGTCATCTCTTCCCGTTCATGATAACCAATCCGTGTCTTCACACTGACAGGCAAGCCGCCAGCTTTCGCTGCTTCAATTAATGTGGCAGCCACATCAGGTCTTAAAATAAGTCCGCTCCCTTTTCCACGTCCCGCAACATTTGGGACAGGACATCCCATATTAATATCAATACCTTTAAAGCCCATTTCAGCGACACCCATACTCATTTCACGGAAAAAATCAGGATTATCTCCCCAAATGTGTGCCACAATCGGCTGTTCATCTTCAGTAAAGACAAGACGTCCTCGTACACTTTCCTTGCCATCTGGGTGACAAAAACTATCCGAATTAGTAAATTCAGTAAAAAAGACATCCGGTGCGCCAGCTTCTTTAACGACATGACGAAACACGACATCCGTAACATCTTCCATCGGTGCTAATATAAAAAAAGGCTTCGGTAATGCTGCCCAAAAATTTTCTTTCATTTTTCTACTCCATTCTTATACCTTACGACATCGTTAAAAATCATTGCTATTATACTAATAATACAAAAAAGAAGCAAAATAAATCTTTGCTTCTTGTATCGTTTTATATTAGAGAGTTCGACTTAAACGCTGTCGGCACTTTAAACTCGGTTGGTTCAGAAGCAGTCAATAAGGCTTCTGTTAAAACCACATCATAAACCTGTTGCGCGTGATAAGGTTTAAAATAATAACGTTTTTGTTGACTATCATACACCGATAAATACTGCGTATAATCCATAGAGCCATCATCCTTTATATTAACCCCTTTAGGAATCGACACACTGTTAAGCAAATGAAACAAGGCATTAATCGTTTCATCAGAAGTACTGCCCGTGTCAATATGCTGACGATGATAAACTGCGCGTACAAAACGCTCAGGTGATGTATGCCCACCAGGTAAGCCATACGTTCCGGAACCTTGCCCAAAAGGCTGTATAACATGAGATCCGATGGTCTGATGTTCAAAATTAACTGGACGTAAACTTAAATAGTTATTTAAATTCTTTAAATGCCACTCAAATTCGGGGCTATTCGTCATCACGCCTACAGGATTTTCTTTCATTTCTAACTCGCCGCGATTCGTTTCTAATACCACACTACGACCCGTCGCGTCTGTCACACTAAAATGAAGTGGTGGGACTATCCCTAAAAGTGCCACTTCGCGACTAACTAAATGAATCTCGGGTAGTCGCACCTCTAACTCAGCTATATTTTTAATCTCGCCCAACAACCACATGATGAGTTCTTGTGGGGCTAAATTAAATTTACCTTCTGCCGGCGTGTCATGATAGTGTGCTTCATGTAAAAAATATAGCTCTGCGACAGTCAAACCTGCTTCATTCATTCCGTCTGCTACATAATACGTTTCTAAACGACGACCCGTACCCACAAAACCATAACGCGTCGTCTGCATCGGTGCTAAAATAGGTTGCCACTGATACTGACGTGGAATAACTAAAGGATGCCCGTCTAACTGAAAACCAAAATCCATCGTTCGACCAAAAAAGTTGCCTGACTGATTGAAATAGGTAATACTTGTACACATTTTTACCACTCCTCTATTAAATCCCCACGCCCAGCACTGTTACTTATTAAAAATTTTAGGCCCTTTACGCATATTTTTCCGGTCGTTTTTCGGAGCCGTTTTGGTTTGCGTTTGACGTGCGGTTGTTTGTTTAGCGTCAATGATAGCTTGCATTTTTTCTTTTGCGTTCATGTTGTTCCTCACTATTACTTTAGACTAAGTGTTGTAACACTCGTTTTTATCATAACATTTTACAAGAGCCTATCGCAAATCTGATTGACACTCTTAAATTAAAAAATAATTACGATAAAATAACGAAAGACCTTTGAAGTTTTTATAAAGGTTTCAAAATAAAATTGCGACTAAAGTACAATATTATTAAAAAAATAACTATGATAGTATTTAGTCATTAAAATAACAACTGGAGATGTTTATGTGAAAAAATCAGAGGGGTAATCGGTCTACTGTTAGTCGGGATTATCCTATTTACAAATGTCACTTTTTATCAAACAGGCACCTTTCATCTAAAAGGCAATAAAATCTACAGTCAAAGCGCGATTCTAGTAGATGAAGCCGAAAAGACAATCGCCTCTCAGCAAAAAAACAAGAAAATAGCCCCTGCTTTTTTAGCTATGATAGTTTGTAATAAAAACCCCTCACTTAAAAGTGAAGGGTTTTTCCATCCATTATTTTATTGATTATCAAGCAAAATTGATGATATTTAGTTTGATAATAAGTACGCTCGCTTTCAATCGGGAAGTAAGTAAGATTATTATCCTGAGTAGTTTCTCTTTGTGACCACCACTGTCTCAATCCTTGACTTGGTTCAACGTTTTGGGAAGATATACAAACTTTATTAAAAATAGTCGCTGTCATTTGAGCAATCGTTTTATTTTTTAAAACACCACCACTCAAAACTATTTCATTTTGATCTCCTGACATACCTAATTGTTTATAAATATATAACAAATTAAATATAACACCTTCAATCACAGCTTGAGTTATATGAGGTTTTTGATGCTCTATCGACAAATTATAAAATCCAGCCCGCTGTGAGCTATCCCAAAAAGGTGCTCGCTCGCCTTGTAAATATGGTAAGAAAAGCAGATGATCATCTTTTATTAATCTATTCAAGTTATCGTATATTTTTACTTTATCATCATACAACAATTCACTCGCCCACTCTAAAACCTTTCCACCATTATTACTTGGTCCCCCAATTACCCACTTATCTTCTTCTAAATAGTAACAAAAGGTTGCCTCTGTCGAGCTTAAGTGCCGTTGTGAAGCAAGTATCCGTACTGCACCACTTGTCCCAAGTGTCAAACTAACTGGTGAACCTGTCGATTGAAAACTACCTAACGCTACAAGGCATCCGTCACTAGCACCTATTCTTACTTTAACATCTTGATTAAAACCTAATCTATCAGCTGTCTTTTTTGAAATACTAAAACTCTCTTTGGGATGAGCCAACTTCGGTAACTGAGCACGAGAAATTTGTAAAAAGTGTAAAATGTCTGAATCCCAATCTAAAGAACAACTATTAAATAATCCAGTAGCAGAAGCTGTCGAATAATCGATATATAGCTGATTAGTAAAGTAATCAAGTACAAATGATTTTAAATCTCCCCAGAACGAGACACGCTCATACCATTCAACATGATGTGTTTTAAAATATAACAATTTAGCGAAAGGACTCATAGGATGTATTGGTGTTCCTGTTTTACGATAAAATGCAGAGCTCATCTCTCTATCTTTTTTAAATTGAGCGATAACATCTGTTGCACGATTATCTGACCACAGTAACATTTCATGAGTGTTCTCCTCTTCATAAGGAATCACTGTATGCATGGCCGTACTCAGGCTTATTTCTCGAATCATTGGATATTGATGACTTATCATCTTCATATCTTGATCCAAAATCCTTATAATTTCCTCTGGATGTTGAATCGCATATTCTTTTTGATGAAAAGTCGTGAGACGCGAGGAGTGAGAAAAAATAATATGAGAGAGCCCATGAATATCGTACTTGATTGCTGTTGTCCCAATATCAATCGTTAATAATAATTCTTCCATGTTGCTCTCCCTTCACTTGTTACTAGTACGACTTTTTCTATAGCCATCATTATCTCTTTATTTTAGCTCAGGCCAATAATCTTTATTTGCTTCTATCATATCATCTAGTAACTCTTTTGCGACTTTGGCACTTGGAACTGTTTTGGATAAGGTCAATGCCTGCCACAATTTTTGATAACTATTTTCAATATAAGCTTCTACTACGAGTTTTTCAACTGTTACTTGCTGAAACATCAACGCTTGTTCAAAGTTTGGTATTTTCCCTTGAGCAATAGGTTCAGGTCCATCCACTCCTACAATACAAGGTACTTCTACCATCGCATCGTCCGGAAAATTAGCGATAGCTCCATTATTTTCTACAATCAACAACATCCGCTCATGAGTATTAAAAGCAATCGCACGTGCTAAGTCTACAATAAAAGAAGCATGAGCATCAATT
>DATBUC010000141.1:0-3773 GCA_036516515.1 Erysipelothrix sp.
GGTTTTCATATAAATTTTTAATTACTAGATAGTCTTCATCCCAACGCCTATTTTGATGCACCATAAACACTTTGCCAGTTTCTTTTTCAACTTCAACAATTGCTTCTAATTGTTCACTGCTTAAGGTTACTGGTTTTTCACAAACGACATGTTTCCCACTTCTCAGTGCCGCGATTGCTTGGTCTTTGTGAAAATCATTTGGTGTCGCAATTAAGACAATATCCACTTGTTTATCGTTCAATAATGCTTCATAACTATCATAAGCAATATAGCCATCTTTTTGGGCTTGTTCTAATCTCTCTTCTCTAATATCGTAAGCGCCAATGACTTCAAGGTTCTTTGATGTCGTTGGAATAATATGTTGGGCATGATGTGAACCCATGCCGCCGTATCCACAAATTGCTATTTTCATATAATTCTCCTTTATTTTATCTTTTCTAGTGGTTGAACATTACCAAATTTTCGTTCAAAGTTCAAAGTAGGTTGTGCCCACTGAACACCATTATAGATTACCTTTTGTATTTCCTTATTATAATATGTTGGATGCGTTTCGTGGCCTGGTCTAAAATAAAATATTTTTCCTTTTCCACGCCTATATGTACAGGCACTTCTAAATACCTCACCGCCCTCAAACCAAGAAATCATTAACAATTCATCTGGTGTAGGGATATCGAAAAACTCTCCATACATTTCTTCTTCCTCTAGCTCGATGTACTCATCTAATCCTTGCATTATTGGATGACTTGGCTCAATAACCCAAAGTCGCTCTTTTTCATTTGCTTCACGCCACTTTAAATCACAGCTTGTTCCCATTAATTTAATAAATATCTTAGACATATGCGCTGAATGTAATACGACAAGGCCCATCCCCTCGAGTACGCGTTGATGAACTTTATCCACAATCTCATCATGTACTTTATCATGAGCCATGTGCCCCCACCATATCAGCACATCAGTATTATTTAATACAACATCTGATAATCCATGGTGTTCTTCTTCTAAAGTTGCATAAGTAATTTCAATATCATCATCTTCTGCAAATATTGTCCCTAATTGTTTATGAATACCATCAGGATAGATTTCCTTTACGATATCATTTGTTTTTTCATGAATAAATTCATTCCAAATTGTTACTTTCATATGTTCCTTTCTATGCCCACCAAATGTCATCGAGACCTTCAACAATGAGCACTTCTTTTAAATTTTTTACAGCTTTGCTGAAGCCTTCCTCTATAGACATTAAGGGATCTTCATGTTCAATACTAATAACATGATCGTAACCATATATCCGTAAATGACTAATCATATCTGCCCAGACTTTCATATCATGACCAAAACCTACAGTTCTAAATGTCCATGCCCGTGATTTAACATCACCATAAGGCTGCATATCGGTAACACCATACATATTAATATTATCTTGATCCATATAAATATCTTTCGCATGAAAATGGAAAATTGCACCTGCTTCTCCAAGTATTTTCACAGCTGCTACTGGATCAATTCCTTGCCACCATAAATGAGATGGATCGAAGTTTACGCCGATATGATTAGACGTTGCTTCTCTCAATTTTAGCATCGTATAAGGTGTGTGCAGTAAGAAGCCACCATGTAATTCAATCGCTACTTTCACATCTAATTCCTCAGCAAGTTTACCTATTTCTTTCCAATATGGTATGAGCTTATGCTCCCACTGCCAATCGTAGACATCGCGATATTCTGTGGGCCAAGGGATAATGGGCCAATTTGGCAATTTGGCGTCCTCATGATCACCAGCTACACCAGAAAATGTGTTTACCACTGGGACATTCATTAATTTTGCGAGCTTCATCGTTTTTCTCAAAGTTTCATCGGCTAACTTAGCTTCATCTTTGTTTGGTGAAATGGGATTATTATGGCAGCTAAATGCACTAATAATAATTCCCTTTTCATCTAATTTCGCTTGGTATTCATTCCGTAATGATTCACTTTCTAATAATTCATCAATTGGACAGTGATGAGTACCGGGATTGCCACCTGTACCTAATTCAACTGCATCAAGTCCTGCTTTTGCTACTTTTTCAAGCATCTCATCAAATGTAAGATTCGCAAAAAGTGGTGTAAATACACCTAGTTTCATATTAATCTTCCTTTCTTAATCAAAAAATACCGGTTTCCCTGTTTTACTTGATTCATATATTGCTTCTAATATATCGGTTACAACCTTGGCTTGATATGGACTTACAACTGGATCTTTATCATTGAGTATCGCGTCAATCCACATTCTTGCTTCAATATCTGCTGGATCTGATTGGGAGCCATCATAAAAGTCAACACCACCAATTTCAAAGTCTATGCTCTTTTGATATAATGCACCCTTTTCTTCGCCGTTTAATCGTAACCCATTCTCCATATCCGCACCCATTTTAGTTCCATATAACGAAGTTTTTGCTTCACCGACATCCAGTGTATTAAGTGCCCAACTTGATTCCAAAATAATACTTGCGCCATTTTCCATCGTAATAAAACCAAAAGCACTATCTTCAACGGTATACTGTTTAGGATCCCATGGGCCCCAGGCATTCGCTGCATTTTCAGTATCAGCCAATTCCCGATAAACATTCCCAACAACATATTTCGGTTTATAGTTATTCATTGTCCACAGAGTTAAGTCTAAGGCATGCGTACCGATATCGATTAGAGGACCACCACCTTGCGCTTCTTCATCTAAGAATACGCCCCAAGTCGGTACCGCTCTTCGTCTGATTGCCTTAGCTTTCCCTAAATAGATATGTCCTAATTGTCCTTCTTGAGCGATTTCATAAAGGTATTGTGAATCATTTCTAAATCGATTTTGATATCCTATTGTCAACTTCTTATTTGTTTTTTCCATAGCATCAAGCATCATTTGTGCTTCTTTTGATGAGATAGCCATTGGCTTTTCACACATTACATGTTTATCTGATTCCATTGCAGCAATAGAAATTTCTGCATGTGTATTATTCGGTGTACAAACATGTACGATATCCAAATCAAGTGCTAACAAATCTTGATAATCTGTAAATACTTTTGCATCCTGTGAGCCGAATTCGTTCTTGGCCTTCTCTGCTCTTTCTTCCACAAGATCACAAAATGCCACCATTTCTACTTCTTCAATTTTATTTAAACTGGGTAAATGCTTTCCAAAAGCAATGCCACCACAACCTATGATACCTACTTTTAACATGATATTACCTCCAACTATACCTCTATCATACTTCAATTCATATGATGATTCGTCCTTATTCTTATCTAAAAAGTCTAATATTTTGACATAAAAAAAACATCGTTGTGATGTTTTAATTTAAATCATTCATTTTTGCTAAATATAAGAATACAGCATCACTAATCACTTCATAAAAATCGATGCTACTTGAATCTTTAACTTTAATATCAAAAAGTTCATTAACATAAGGACCCTTGAATATCTTAACAGCATCATCCTCATTAACAAAAGGGATTTCATAATATTGGATAATACCTTGTCCATGATAATTATAATCTAAATAACCATAATAAGAAGCTGTTTCGAAGTAATCAAAATCTTCACCGAGCATTGTTTCATAATTAATGGGGTAGTAATCAATTTGTTCATTTTTAGTATCAAAGATGTTGAAATCCAAATAGATAAATTGGTAATTAAAACTCGTAAATTCATCGATTAACCTTTTGTTTTGGACAATACTTACAGGAACTTCACTTAAATCTAAAGACATATCATATAACTCAGCCACAACACTGCCATCATGTACAAC
>DATBUC010000142.1:0-1955 GCA_036516515.1 Erysipelothrix sp.
CACCTGCTAATGGTCCGGCGACATCAAATAATGTCGTAAAGAAACGTTCTAAATAAGAGCCCATCGTTGTCCCTAATGGTGCAATAAATGCTAGTAAAATCGGTGCAGTAATCAGTAATGATAACATTGGAACAAAAATAATTGACAGAGAGCTTGGCACCCATTTCTTCATGTACTTCTCTACATAGCTTAATAACCAAACACCTAAAATAATCGGAATAACTGATGAGGCGTAATTATTCATTGGGATTGTGAGACCAATGAACTTCAGACTAGCAATCTCACCAGATGCTGCATTTTCCAAAAAGGTTGGATACATTAAAATACCTGCTAATGCAACAGCTAAAGATTGATTTGCCCGAAACTTACTTGCCGCTGAGAATGCTATGAGAAACGGTAAGAAATGAAACGCAGCATTTGAAATAGCATCTAGTACAGCATATGTTGAACTTTGATCAGATAATAAGTTAGTCGCAACTAAAATAGTCATTAACCCTTTTAGTAAACCGCTTCCTGTGATGGCAGCTAATATCGGATTAAAAATACCCGATATCACATCAAATATTCTGTCTAGTATATTTCCATTTTTACCTGAAGACTGGCTATCATTATCAAGGCCATCTCCTATTATGTGATGAATTTCTTCGTAGACATTGGCAACCTCATTACCAATAATGATCTGGAACTGTCCACTTTGAAATTGTGCACCGATAACACCATCTAGTGCCTTAATTTCATCTAATTTTATTTTATTGTCATCTTTCACATTAAAGCGCAGTCTTGTAATACAATGCCAACATTGGCTAATATTGCTTTTTCCACCCATTTTCTCAATAATCGTCTGAGCTAATTCTTGATGATTCATGTTTTCCTCCTTTGTCCTGAAAAAAATAACCTAAGCAAAAGTCTCTGATGATATACGCACTCATCTTGAACTTTCGCCTAGGTTAATGCCTTTCGTTGCACGCCTATTGCGATTTTTATTTTACTATTTAATTGGGGTTTGTTGTGTTTCTTCTACCACTCTTTCGATATGAATAATGAGATAAATCATTTCATCATCACTCACATCAATGTGGTACTCTTTTTTCAACATTTCTCTAATCATAAGACCACAGGCATAGCTTTTTGGATATTGTGATTGAATAATTTCATATAATGTTTCGTTTTGACGAGTAGGTAACTGTTGTTGATGAAATTGTCGATTCATAAAGTAACGTATATGTGTGACAAAACGTGAATATGAGATACTTTCCTTATTTAATGAAATATCAAATAATGACTGAATCGTACGCACGATGCTTTTAGTAATCTGAGCAATCATCATTGTTTCATTCATCGAATCAAAATCGTTTTGTGCATTCACAAAATGCAACGCGATAAAAGAAGCCTCGCTCTTGGGTAAAGTAACACCTAGCGTTTCATTGATCTTTGCTAGAGCCTTAAGCCCCATCTGATACTCTTGATAATACAGAAAGGGAATCTCCCACTGTAACGTGTTTTCATCTAACAACTGATTCTGATTGAGTCGCTCAATAGCAGCTTGTATGTGATCTGCTAATGAAAACAAAAGTGTCGTATTCAATGCTTTTTTTAACTCTGCTTCTCCCATATCAACAATCGTTTCTGTCAGTGTCAAAACTTCTGGTGATATGTCTGCTATCATAGCCGGTGTCGTATGGTTGAATTCTTTAGATCTAAAAATCTTTGTGATGTTAGCGTCACTAAGTTCATCACCTTTTTTCTTTTTAAAACCAATCCCTTTTCCAAATAATACTAATTCTTCATCATGTTGATCTGTCGCTAAAACTAAATTATTATTAAGGGATTTTACAATGGTATAAATAGCCATCACCTCTCATTTTAGCAAAAAAAAACACCAAACCAAAGTATCTCACGTACTAATTGGATTGGTGGTGCCTGATCGAGTCAGTTACACTCCTTCTATTTGATTT
>DATBUC010000143.1:0-2060 GCA_036516515.1 Erysipelothrix sp.
CCGATCTCATGAGACCTTAGGCTACCATGAATTTGTTGAAAAACTCTCCTATGAAATTAATGATGAGGATATTGTTGGTCTGGGACTCAATGATATGGCTTTCTACAAACAATCAGTACAAATGCTTAAAGAACGTAAAGAAAAAGAAAACAAGCCTATTATGGCGACTCTAATTTCCTTATCCAATCACTATCCTTTTGATGAATTAGATGTCTATGGTGAATTTGACACAGGTCATTTAGAAGGAACTGAAATTGCCAACTATTTAAAATCAATGAACTATGCTGATCAAGCCTTGGAATTGTTCTTTGCAGAAATGGAAAAAGAAGGTTTATTAGATAATGCTGCGGTGGTTATCTATGGCGATCACCATGCCAAGATTTCACAAGAAGATTATGAACTGGTCTTTAATTATGATCCAGAAACAGAGAGCTATCTTGATAAAGATGATGAAAATTATACAGCCATTAAATATGCAAACTTACGTAAAGTAAGACGAACACCACTGATTATTTGGACAAAAGAAGGCGGCCTTCAAGAAACAATCAGCCGTCCAATGGGGATGATTGATGTCTTTCCAACTTTAGCCAATATGCTTAATATCGAAAATCCTTACCAATTGGGTAAAGATATCTTTGGTGTTGCTGATAATATGGTGATCTTACCAAATGGTAGTTTTATTACCAGTGATTACTTCTATAACTCATCAAACTTAAAAGTTTATGATATTCATAACAATGAACTCTTAATGAAAAAAGACGAGTTTCCTGAAGAATTAATCGCATTAATTGAAAAAGTAGAAGAAGAACTGGAATTCTCTTCTAAAATTATTGAAAGTAATTTAATTAAATATAATCAAGCTGCCAGTGAAAATCAGGCAAGTGAATAAAGAAAAGGGCACTAAACATTACGTTTAGCGCCCTTTGTTTTTATATCAGTTGTTGTTTGTCATTAAAGTAAGCTTTATAGGCTAGTGATACAGATAGATAAGAAGCAATACTGGTTGTAGAGACAAGCATAAAGGTAACCATGATTTGATACATAATCGCTACAGATGGTTTTGTTCCGGCAAACATTAAACCACTCATCATTCCTGGTAGAGAAACAATCCCAATGGTTTTGGCTGAGTCAAGGGTTGGTTGCATGCCCAGCTTAATGGCTTCATTGATAATCGCTTTACTTGCTTGTTTGGGTGTGGCACCCAGTGCCATTTTTTCAAGAAGTTGTTGGCGTTGATCTCTAAAGAGACTGTTTAAATTACGATAAGTTAAACCCAAAGCCGTCATGGCATTTCCGGCAATCATACCTGAGATGGGCACAACTTGGGAGGGTATAAATTTAATTGAGCCTGATAAGATTAAGATGCCTAAGCTTAAGCTCAGTGCAGCAAAGATTGAGATTAATGAAATCTTAAAGGCATTGTCAAGATTGTTTGATCGCTTGGTCGCATTCCAAGAGGCATTAAAGCCAATCACTGCTACCATCGCCAAGGTTACAATGACATTATTTAAATTAAAGAGATAAGTTAAGACATAACCGACAATAATCAACTGAATTATTGCGCGGGAAATACTATAAATAATTTCCTTAACCGTACCAATCTTTTCTTTATATGAAATAAAAATACCGATTAAGACTAACACAAATGAAAACGTAAGGGATTGAAAACTAACATTAAGATTCACGAATATAGGCCGCCTTTCCTTGATCAACTTGAATTAAATCCGTTGCCATCGCAATTTCATTTTCTTGATGGGTTACTGAGATAATCGCAACATTTTCGTTTTGATAAAGATCACGAATAAATTCCCAAATCATCTCAGTGTTTTCTTTATCTAAAGAACTGGTTACTTCATCCAGTAATAAGACTTCTGGCATAAAAAGTACGTTTCGGACTAAGGCAACCCGTTGTTTTTCTCCACCTGACATTTCATTGACCTTTTTATGAAGAAATCCTTCAAGACCGACTTTTTTGAGTAATGAAAGAGCATGCTTTTCATCAAACGCAAGTTCACGAATATCGTAAGGAAAAACTAAGTTGTCATAAACAGTTTCCCCAA
>DATBUC010000144.1:0-4543 GCA_036516515.1 Erysipelothrix sp.
TTCATCAGCTCATTATTAATGCTGATAATTCTTATAGTTATGTTGATTTTAGAGAAAAAGAAATTGTTTTAGAGCGTGATACTATGAATAAAGTATCATTGAAGCGCTTTGGTAATCTTGAAGAATCGGCTCAAATCAGAGTGATATCAAAACCTGGTTCCGCTGTTCATGGTCGTCATTATGAAGATCTTGCAATTATTCTAGATTTTCAACCCCATGAGGTTGAAAAAACAATTAATATAAAAACGTTTATGCCTACCGAGGAAGATGCACTCTATTTTGAGTTAGCATTAGAATCTCTAGGAGGTAAAACCAATCCAGGACTCTTTAAAAATCTAAAGTGTATTATAAAAGGCAGCCATTGAGCTGCCTATTTACTTAGATATATGATGGAAAAAGCAATGATGGCTAAGAACAAGAATAAATAGTTCTGTAATATGATGGCCATAATCGCAAAAACTACAAAAAACAAACTTGCAATAATTAATTTGTCTCTACTTCGCTTCATATAAGACCTCCTGGAGTTATTTTATCATAGTTTGAGTCTGTCTTTACAATCTCTTTGCGATAGTGTATTATTTAACTGACACAACAAGGGGAGATTGTATATGAATCTAATTATTAAAGATTTACATAAAAGTTTTGGAGAGTTAGAAGTATTAAAGGGGATCAATCATACTTTTGAAAAAGGAAAAATCTATACAATTTTGGGTAGAAATGGTTCAGGGAAGACAACGCTATTCAATTGTATTAGCCAGGAGATGGAGTATGAGTTTGGGACCATCGAGTTATCTGATGGCTCACTTATAAAGAACAGTGACGTTGGGCTTGTCTATACAGAACCGCTTTTGCCAGATTTTATGACAGCCTATGAATTTATGCTGTTTTTTTCCGATATCCACGAGGATAAAGGTCTCGATCGTCGTAATGTTAATGAGTACTTAGATAGCATTAATATAAATAATGAAGCAAGACATCGTTTGATTAAAGATTATTCCACTGGGATGAAGAATAAATTACAAATGCTCTGTGTGATTTTAACGAAACCAAAGGTACTGCTATTAGATGAGCCACTTACATCATTTGATCTTGTCGCATCGATGGAAATGAAAAATATCCTTTTAGAAATAAAAAAAGACTGTGTCATGATTGTTTCAACCCATGTTTTACAAATTGCACGTGATCTATCTGATGAAATTCTTGTTTTAAATGATGGTCGCTTAATGGAGACTGCGGAAAAAGATTTTGCTAATCCAGAGTTTGAAAATGAACTTATGGAGTTGCTCCGCGATGAATAAAACATTGGTAGGCATTGAGAATGCTTTAGGATTTAATAAAATATTCAACTATATTCAAAAAATTCCTTTGATTAAAAACCTAGTTAATCCTTACATCTATGGTGATTATGAGAAAAAGGATAAACTTGCACTATTTGTAAAAATCTTGATGATGATTAAAAATATAATAGGAAAAATCTTTTATATTATCATCCTTTATTTTATTAGTGGTTTTCCTTATACAATCATTCAAGAGGTTTGGGGAGAGCATTTTATTTCACGAACCCATTTATTTTATTTAGTTTGGTTAGCGTTCTTATGGATGGGGACTTATAAAAATTCAGTCAGCGGTATTGATAAGGATACAAAGATTATGCTTTACTCATTCAGATTACCCTATGAACAATATCATGACTATGCTAAACGTGCTTTGTTTCGTGATCGCATTATTTACGCACTCGTAATTGGGGTTACCTTTTATATTTTAGAGTTACCACTCTTATTAATCGGGCTGGCTGTACTCACCATATTTATTGCAAGAATGTATGCTGATGTCATCGAAATTGCCTATATATTAAGAAAGGGATTTGCTGAAAAAAATCAATGGCTTGAAACGCTTAAATTCTTTATTAAGTTAGTGCTGCCATTTATTGTATGGTATTTTACTTCTTATAATGTAGCCATTTTTGCATTACCAGTTTATTTCCTAATTGTTACCATCTATCTCACAGTTCATCTGCGAAATCAACGTTTTATGGATTTACTTGAAAAAGCAACTCATTATCACATTCAAGAATTCGATGAAGCGCAAATTACATTGGCAAATGCAAGTTTGAAGGGCATTGAGACTGATGAATTAAGTGATGAAGTCTATGCAACAACGGATTTGGAGCGTAAAAAAGGTTACACACTCTATAATGATATTTTTATTAAAAGACATCGTAAATTATGGTTTAAACCTTTACGAAATACGATTGTGATTTACGCCGGTGTGCTGACAATTGCCACTTTAGCTTATCTCATCTTGAGTTCATTTGGCCTTGTTAGTGAAGTAGACATGCAAGACTTTGATAAGTTTTTACCAATCATCATTAAAATTTATCTATTTGGAATGTATTTTACGAATCTTGGTGAAAAACTTACTAAAGCATATTATTTACATGGTGATTATAGTCTCTTACACTATGCATTCTATAAAAGAAAAGAAAACATATGGCGACAATATCTTAACCGCCTTAAAACATTAATGTTAGTTAATTTAGTGCCAGGAATAATAGTGATTGCTTTCTTACTTATTTGGCACTTGATTTTACCAGATATCTTAATTGTTGAAGATACGGTAAGGACAGCATCATCAATCATATTAATTACTTTATTCTTTAGTATTCATAGTCTCACCTTGTATTATTTAATTCAACCCTTTAATAAGAAATTAGAAGCAAAATCTACGCTTTACTTTCTAGTCAATTTCGCTGTTTATATGTTTGTTATTAATGCAGATGATGTCTTTAGGAGTAATACAGGTGTCATGATTGTTGGTGCTTTTATACTCGTTTATTTTGTACTCTCTGTAATATTAGTAAAATTATTTTCGCATAAAACATTTAAGTGGAAAGATTAATATGAAATTGAGCCCTAACGCTATTGCGTTAGGGCTTTTTCATTCTACTATTTTTTGCACTTTGCGAATGCAAATGCTGTCATTTTGTAAAGACTTGACAGTTGCTATACTAGATATGTGGAGGAAGTGGTTTCTCGCAAATTAGAAAGAAGGAAAAATAATGAAAAAAATAATCTCAATGATCATGCTTGTCATGTTCATTACCTTATTTCCTTATAAGATTAGTGCGCAAGAAGGAATTCAATTTAGTGTTGATGCAATCTTGCCTGAAAATCAAGTAGATGATCAAGTTACCTATTTTCATCTTGATGCTTCAGATGGACTCAAGCAAACATTACAAGTGAATATTAATAACTTGAGTAAAGAAGAAATCACGATACAAACAAAGCTATCACAAGCAATTACAAATAGTAATGGTCAGATTCAATATGGAAATGAATTTAAGGAAAATCGATATTTTCAATTAGAACATAAAATTGAAGACTATATAAAAGTTAACCACCCTCAAGTTACGATTCCTGCTGAAAGTCAAGCTCAAACGAAAATTACGATCGATATTGAACCTAAAGTCTTAAATGGACTCATGTTAGGTGGGCTAAATTTCAGTATGGTAGAAGATGATAAAAAAGATAGTCAGGGTATTGGAAGTGTCTATGAATATAATATTGCCCTGGCCATTAATAACAATTCCGAATTACTAAAATCAAGCAAAAATATGAATTATAAAGGCAGTGAATTAATCCTTCATAATTACAGAAAAGCAATAAGCTTAAAATTTGTAAATGAAGAAGCTGCAATTCTTAGTGACTTAAAGTTGAAAGTTAGTATTACCGATCCCCAAGGTGAAATGATAGAACAAAATACCAAAGATATGGAACTCGCTCCGAATACCCTCTTTACTTATCCTGTATTACTAGGAAAAGAAGATATTAAACCAGGGACATACAAGATAAAAATAGTAGCAGATTCTTATAAGCAACACTGGGAATGGGAAGATGAACTTATTATTGAGAATACTGAGGCAAAGAAAATAAATAAGCAAGATGTTGATCGTGTACGCATACCTGATTTTCTCATCAATCTATGCTTAGTCCTCATTATTATTTCAGCATTCAGTATTATCGTGAATATTAAAGCAATAAAGAAAGAAGGCAACAGACATGTATAACATCGTGATTGTGAGTGCAATCGGTTTTGTAGTAATGATACTTGCATTTATCACATTTAACTCAATAAAAAACAGAGAAGTAAATAAAAAACTAAATTACTTGAACTTATTAATTAGTTTTCTGTGGCTGTTTTTAGGAATCTACAGTTACATAATAATCTATTTACAACTACAAACTTAAACTCAGAAAGGAGGCATTTATGAGATATCGAAAAAAAATAATCACACTATTAAGTATCATACTCTTAACATTGCCGCTTTCAATCTATGCACAGTCAATACAACAAGAACCCCTAAAATCTCAAGAAAACACCGAAACAAAGGACATTATTGAAGAAAAACTTAACGAAACCAATGCACTTGATAACCAATTGGAAATTACAAGCGAAACGAATAATGGATTGGAATCAGAGACACAAGAAGAAAAAACAGATAATAAAGAAACAGAAGAAAATAACGAAATAGTAGTCGACAATG
>DATBUC010000145.1:0-3557 GCA_036516515.1 Erysipelothrix sp.
TATTGACTAATTGATGTAATCAGACCGATTGAAGTGGTTAAGCAAGCTAATGTAAAGATTAGTGCTAAAAGTGCTAGACCAAAGCGACCAAAAATATGAGTAATCACATGGGCGAGTGTTTCTGCGCCATTGGCTGTTGTACCATAAATACCTCCACTTAAAGCACCTAAATAAGCCAGCATGAGATAAATCGCAGCTAATAAGGTGCCCGCTATCAAACCCGCTTTCACAGTAATGGGGACCACTTGATCTTCTTGAATACCAAAATCTTTAATCACAACTGAGATAACCAGACCAAAGTTTAAAGCCGCAATGGTATCCATCGTTAAATATCCGCCTAAAAACCCTTCGATAAAAGCTTGATCTTGGAATTTTCCAAGCGGTTGAGCAAAGCCAGAAAACGAGGTAAAAAAGCTAGCAGCAAAAACGAGTAAGAGCAAGCACAACAAGATGGGTGTGAGAATTTTACCCATCCGATCAACCAGTTTACTTGGTGTCAAAGATAAATAATAAGCGATTGCAAAAAATACTGAAGTAAAGATAAATAGTGCTAATTTATGTTGGGTAAAACTTGCGGGCATAAATGGTGCTACCGCCATTTCATAGGGTAAACTGCCTGCTCTAGGGATTCCCAGTAAAGGACCAATGGACAAGTAAATTAAAAGGGTATATATTAAGCCAAACGTAGGGTTCACATGACTGACTAAATTTTGTAGCCCATTACTTTTAGCGACCGCAATAACCCCTAAAACTGGAAAGCCCACGGCTGTAATGATAAAGCCAAGCATTGTCAACCAGACATGAGTGCCTGCTTCTTGACCAAGAAAAGGTGGGAAAATGAGATTTCCTGCCCCAAAAAAGAGTGAAAATAACATGAGTCCAACGACTGTAAGTTGTTTTTTGTTTAAGTGATTCATAATGCCTCCTTATATAAATTATTAATATCACCTTCAATGTCAGATTCCATAACCATCACTCCTTTTTTATCTTGCAATCAAATAAAAAAACCTCGCCCAAAAAGGGACGAGGTTATCGTGTTACCACCCAAAATTCCTACATAATATGTAGCTTTTTCACGTACATTATAATACGCTATTCTTTTAACGGTGAAATCCCGGCATAAATTACTTATTTTCACTTATGCATCTAGAAGATGATTTTCAAATAAAGGCCTTCGTTCAACTTTCACCACAGCGTTGACTCTCTTTTACGATTGCACTTTAATTTACTCTTTCTTCATCACTGATTTTATTTGATTAAGTAAATCTTAACTTACAAACTTATTTTTGTCAATAACCCATTATTTTAATAAACAAACCAAGCCTTCATACCGCTCTTCATCTAACCTGAAATTTTCAATATCATCATAATCCGCATCTTCTGGGAATTCACGATCAAATTCATCTTCTTGAACAATTTCATCACGCGCGCCTTCATCAATAGGATGATCTAGAATATCAATTTCTGGTTTATCATGTGTATCACCTATTTCAATATCAAATTCGGGATCGATGGTTTCCCCGATTTCTTCATAATCAGGCGCATCTAAACCATCGATTGATTCAATTTCTCCGATTTCTTCTTCTAATGGATCTTCATCTTCGCGCTTGTGGCTGGGATAGAGGTTTTCTTGTTGTAATGGGTCCAGCATTTCGCTGTCTTCTTCTGTGCTTGGCATGATATCATCCGTTTTTTCTGCTTTTTCAATTTGTGTCTCATGGTCTTCTTCGTGTCTTTTATTGTCATATACTTCATCTTTAATATGTAAATCGTTATCATTACTTACGGGGTTATTTTTTAATCGTTCTTCTTGCTTTTTATCTTTTTCAAACATATTTTTTTCCTCCTAAGTTGTTTCTAATCCATTTACATGTATGGTCTGACCAGTAATATAACGTGATTCATCTTGTGCTAAAAACAGAAAACTATAAGCCACATCGATGGGCTGACAATGAGTTTCATAAGGACCGCTTTCGCCCCAGTTTTCATCATAATTTGGAATTGTGGCTGGGATTAAGGGTGTCCATACAGGACCCGGTGCGACCGCATTAACGCGAATGTTTTTCTCTTTAATGACTTCACTTTGTGATAAAGAGCGCATCAAGCTTGTCAGTGCCCCCTTACTGGCAGCATAATCCATTAATTCTGGATTGCCTTTAAATGCGGTAACTGAAGTAGTAAAAATAATATTGCCATCTTCATTCATAATGTCATAAAGTGTTTGCACATGGGCGAGTGCAGCAAAGATATTTGTTTCAAAAACGCGTTGTAACTGACTGAGTTCAATATCGCGAAAATCTTTTTGATAATGTTGTTCTGCAGCATTATAAATCAAAATGTCTAAATTTTTAATCGTGGTTTTGATATACTGCAAGGCTTCGCTGTCCTTAACGTCCATTTCAAACGCTTTGACAAATCCACCCAATGCTTCAATTTTCATCGCCGTTTCCATCGCATCTTCTCGCTCATTTTTGTAGTATGAAAAATAAATATTAGCGCCTTCCTTGGCAAATAATAGAGCAACTGCTTGCCCGATGCCACTATCACCTCCTACAATAAAGACATTTTTACCTTTCAATTTATCAGACGCTTGATACTGTGCATCTTCAACGATCGGACGGGGTTCTGTGTTTATTGTTAAATCATCTTGCAAGTAATCTTTTTTTGGTTTTTGTGATTTCATTTCCATTTCAATACCCTTTCTATTTAATACTTTGTTGTGCATTAATATTGGCACCTTCAATAAATTGTTTTTGAAAGACAAAGAATAATATCAATACAGGTAGTAGTACAATAAGCGATCCCGCCATTAAGTAATTCCATTGGCTTGAACTTTGTTCTTTAAAAATTTGTAAGCCAATTTGTAATGTGTATTTACGCTCATCACGTAAATAAAGTAATGGGTTGAGAAAATCGTTCCAAGCACCATTGAAAGCATAGATCGCAATCGTTAATAAAGCCGGTTTGATCATAGGCATAGCGATATGCCACCAAATTTGAAAGTGATTTGCCCCTTCCATCTTGGCTGACTCAATGACTGAATCTGAAATTGTCATATAGAATTGCCTCAACAGAAATATATTAAAAGCACTGCCTAGAAAAGCGGGGACAATTAGGGGTAAATAAGTATTGAGCCAACCGATTTTGGAATATAAAATATATTTGGGAACCATCGTAACAAACCCTGGAATCATCATGGTTGTTAGCACTAATACAAATAAAACGTTTTTACCTTTAAAATTTATTTTCGCAAAACCATAAGCAATCAAAGCATTCATAAGTACATTCCCAATAACTGACATGAGGGTAATAAAAATCGTGTTCAGCGCATAACGATTAAACGGCGCTGCATGCCAAGTTTTGATGTAATTGGAAAAATGAACTTTTTTCGGAATTAAATTTTGACTGCCACTCATAATCTCTTCCATTGATTTTAACGAAATTGAAACCATCCAAACTAATGGTAGTAATAAGATAATCGCTCCAAAGAGTAGTAATATAAAATTAATGAAACTTAAACGATGCAGTTTTTTATCCATAGACCCTCCTATTCATAG
>DATBUC010000146.1:0-2209 GCA_036516515.1 Erysipelothrix sp.
GGTGCGGCAACTGAATCTGAAATGAAAGAAAAGAAACTGCGCATCGAAGATGCCCTCAGTGCTACTCAAGCAGCTGTCTTAGAAGGGATTGTCCTTGGTGGTGGCCATGCCCTATCACAAGCCTATATCAACTTAAAAGACAGTATCGAAGGCGAATCAATTGATGAAAACCGCGGTATTAAAACCGTCTTTGAAGCCATCTTAAAACCACTCTGGCAAATTGCCGAAAATGCTGGTTTTGATGGTGATGAGATTGTTGCAAAACAACTCAGCGAAAAAGGCAATACGGGATTTGACGCCAAAACTGGCGAATGGAAAGACTTACAAAAAGCAGGGATTGTCGACCCAACCAAAGTTACCCGTAATGCACTCCTCAACGCTGCATCCATCGCTTCCCTTTTCTTAACAACAGAAGCAGCTGTTGCGCCTGTTAAAGAAGACAAAGCACCCATGATGGATCCATCAGCAATGTACTAATAAACAAAGGACTTTTATCTTAAATGATAAAGGTCCTTTTTAGTTTGTGAACTGTTATGTGATGTCCGGTTGATGTCCGGTTGATTTAAGCCTCGTATCATCTAAAGCCAGTTGAAGCACTTATTATGTTAAAATTTAATAAAGGGGGAATTGTAATGAAAAAGATGAATAGCTTTAAAAGAAACTTGTTTAGTCTGGTGATACTGGCGGCTACCCTGCTGATTAATGCCTTGGGTGCAATGGGTAAAATTAATAATATGTCGCAAAAAGATGTTTCCGATCTCTATCAAAGTAAGATTACACCCAGTCCTTTTACTTTTAGTATTTGGTCACTCATCTATGGTTTATTAATTGTGACGTTTATTCTTTTATTAGTAAAGAGAAAAGATCCTTATTATAATAAAGTGAGTGAGGAAATCTCTGGGCTCTTTTATTTATCCAGTCTATTTAATATTTTATGGATTATCAGTTTCTCTTATGTTTTCTTAGGTTTATCTACCCTACTTATTTTTGCTTTTCTTATTACCTTAAGTATGATTACCCGGCGTTTATTTGAAATTAATGATGGTAAGGATTGGTTGATTCCTTTAACCTTTGGTCTTTATACAGGTTGGTTACTTATTGCGACGGTTGTCAATATTTCTGCTACATTGGTTAAAGCAGATTGGGGGATCTTTATGAACCATCAGGATATATGGACAATCTTTGTTTTAATTGCTGCTTTATTCTTAGCGTATTTATTAACTACGACCAGTACAAATATGATTATTCCCTTGCCAATTGCTTGGGCCTATTTTGGAATTTACCAAAATAAAGGACTTGGGCATACAACTGCAATTAATATCAGTCTTATTGTGGGTATCTTAATATTACTGGGAATGTCTTATTATCAATTTCTTTATAATCAACACTTTATCGTGAATGCCACAAAACAGCAGGATTAATCCTGCTGTTTTTTATCATTGTACATCAATAGTTTTTTAAATATGTGTATGTCATAATATTTATATAAAGGAAGTGATAGCGTGAAATGGGAAGGTAGAAGACAAAGTGGCAATGTTCAAGACCGTAGAGGTAAAGGTGGCGGCGCTGCTGTTGGTGGCTTAGGACTGGTGGCAGTATTGATTTTTACTTTGCTTACAGGCGATCCTCGGGCCTTAATTAATCTTGGATTGAATGCCAGTGCCAATATTAATACCGAATATGTGGAAACACCTAAAGAGAAGGAACTGGCTGAGTTTGTTTCCGTCGTCTTGGCTGATACGGAAGATGTTTGGCATGCTGTCTTTGAAAAGAATCAAATGAACTACCAAGAACCTGAATTAATTTTATTTAAGCAATCAGTACGTTCTGGTTGTGGGGTCGCTTCTTCTGATGTGGGGCCTTTTTACTGTCCTGCAGACCAAAGTATCTATATTGACCTTGGCTTTCATCAAGAACTGAAAAACCAATTTGAAGTGGAAGGTGATTTTGCCATGGCCTATGTGGTAGCTCATGAAGTAGGACATCATGTACAAAACCTCTTAGGTATTAGTGATCAGGTTCATAAATTACGCGGTGAATTAAGTGAAAAGGAATATAATCGAATCTTAAAGCGCCTTGAATTACAGGCAGATTATTTAGCCGGCGTTTGGGCCCACTACCAAGAAAACAATAATCTTTTAGAAGTCGAGGATATTCCCACTGCAATGCAAGCAGCTTCTGCTATTGGAGATGATCGCATTCAAGAAAA
>DATBUC010000147.1:0-1992 GCA_036516515.1 Erysipelothrix sp.
GCGATTGAATTGGTCAATAAACTAAAAAATCAATTTCACTTTAAGCAAAATGAAAAATATGCCCTAATGATTAATGGTCTTGGCGCCACACCCTTACTTGAATTATTTGTTTTTACTCATGATGTCAGCCGATTATTACAACTGGAAGGCATTGACGTCTGCTTTAAAAAAGTAGGTAATTTTATGACCTCTAATGATATGGCAGGCCTATCACTGAGTCTTTTAAAACTTGAGGATGAACAGTGGTTAAAATATCTTAACGCCGATTGTGAATGTTATGGCTGGTAAAAAACCCTTCTTTTCGGAAGGGTTTTACTTTAAACTTTGTTTGAGTTGTTGGCGAATTTGTAGCGACAACACTTTAACAGGCACATGACAATCCTGGGTTAACCAATCTAAAATCACGCCGACAAAGGCATGCGCATAAAAAGTACAATAAAAATCGATTTCATTAACATCAAGCGACAGGGCTTGATGTTTTTTAATATCCAAGACAACCGTTTGAATTAACTTTTTACTATGATTAAAAAAGATTTCCCGAAAATCATTTTGTTCATTGATTAAAAGAGCATTTTGATAAAAAGCTTTGTTTTCTTGCAAATAATACAACAAGCGGGTGATACTTTTCGTCCAGTGTTCATAGTCTAAGAAATCTTCAATATTTTCTTTTGTCTCTTGATGATAAATCCAAGCCAACAAATCATACTTATCTAAAAAGTGATCATAAAAAGTTTGGCGGCGCATCTGGGCGGTGCTCATGATCTCACTGATAGATATTTTTTGAAATGGTTTTTCACTCATTAAAGTCTTTAAAGCATGGGCAATCACCTTTTTGGTAATCAATGATTTATCCATAAGCCACCTCACGTTTCTGATTCTATTATAGACTTCTGAGTGGTTTTGGACAAATTAAAGATAATGTCCGTTAACAAGTAAGCGCTTTCTCGCTATACTTAAAGTATAGAAAGTTGGTGCTTTATGAAGAAAATTATGAATGATGCAAGTCAAATCGTTGAAGAAATGATTAGCGGCATGTGTTTAGCTCATGACAATATTATCAAACGATTAGACGGTACAGATGTTATTTTACGTAAAGAATTAGCGCAAAATAAAGTGGCTTTAATCAGTGGGGGTGGCAGTGGTCATGAGCCGGCCCATGCAGGTTTTGTTGGTCAAGGAATGTTGGATGCCGCAGTTTGTGGTGCCGTTTTTACCTCACCGACACCCGATCAAATTTTAGAAGCGATTAAAGCAGTCGATACAGGTCAAGGTGTTTTAATGATCGTCAAAAATTATTCAGGCGATATTATGAACTTTGAAATGGCTCAAGAATTTGCGGAGATGGAAGGCATCACTGTTGAATACATTGTCGTTGATGATGACATTGCGGTGGAAGATAGTACCTACACCGCTGGGAAAAGAGGCGTTGCTGGGACAGTGTTAGTCCATAAAATTTTAGGCGCAGCCGCAGAAAATGGTATGGATTTATTAAGTCTTAAAGCCTTGGGCGAAACGATAGTTGAAAATATTAAAACAGTCGGCGTTGCTTTGACGGGAGCGACGGTTCCTGAAGTAGGTAAACCAGGCTTTATCTTAGCCGATGATGAAATCGAATATGGTGTGGGGATACATGGTGAACCAGGCTATCGTAAAGAAAAGATAAAACCCTCTTTAGCTTTAGCGCAAGAACTTACCAGTAAAATCGCTCACGAATTCAATTGGCAAGCCAATGAAAACTTTGGTGTTCTGGTAAATGGTTTAGGCGCGACCCCTTTGATGGAACAATACGTCTTTACTCAAGACACCCTTGGCATCCTCAAACAAGCCCAACTGAAGGTCCCCTTTAAAATGGTCGGTAATTATATGACGGCCATTGATATGAGCGGCATTTCCCTTACGATGATTAAATTAAATCCAGATACATTAGCTTATTTAAAAGCCCCCGCTTATACGGTGGCATGGAAGGAGATATAACTGATGAATGTTGATCAA
>DATBUC010000148.1:0-2217 GCA_036516515.1 Erysipelothrix sp.
GCCATTACTTTTAACATTCTTATGTATGTGGCTATTGAAGAAAAAAGTTAGCCCTATTGTTATTATTTTAGGCCTATTCGTTGTCGGTGTTGTTGGACACGTTATTGGGTTACTATAATCGATTGAACTCGGGCTTAGTCCCGAGTTTTTTTATCTTAACTATGTTAGAATATAAGCAAATGCAAGTGTAAAGGATGTGATAGGGTGGTACAATCATTAAATACAAAAGTTGATTTAGTCATCGATGCAACAGCTTTTACAGGGTTGACTGATTACGGGAAAATTATGATTGGTGATAAAGGATTTGAATTTTATAACGATCGTGATACGCGCAAATATATACAAATCCCTTGGGAAGAGGTAGAGTATGTGATTGCGTCTGTCATGTTTAAAGGGAAGTGGATTCCTCGTTATGCGATTGAGACGAAAAAAAATGGTACCTATACGTTTTCTTCGAAAGAACCTAAGCGTGTATTACGAGCGGTTCGCGAATATGTTGACCCAGAAAAAATGGTTCAGTCTTTAAGCTTTATGGAAGTAGTCATGCGAGGCTTAAAATCCATCGGGAAAAAGAAAAAATAAAAGAGTATGAGCTACGGTCTTCTGATTGACATAAGAAGAACCGCGTCTCGTACTCTTTTTATTTTGGTGCATGTTCGACTGTGGCACGCCACATTGGAAAAAGGCATAGTGGACCTAAGATAAAACCTGGCAGTAAGTATAAAAACGTTGGGACCATCATGGAAGCCACGATGAGAAGACAAATAAGCGTGAGTAAGATGAGCCAAATAGTAAAACGCCAAGGCTCATGTTTAGTCGTTACTAAAATAGCGGGTAATTTGGGTCGAAACTTATCTCGTAGTGTAAGGCTAATGCCAAATAAAATTGAAACAGGTAGGCTAACCATTAAGCCAATTGGAAGTAAAGAAAGACCAGATTGAAATAATTCGCGTATTAAAAAAGAAAGCGAAGTGACCTCTTCGGGATGAGAGATAAAGCCAACCATAGCAGCTAGGCTCCCACTAAAAAATGTTCCTAATAAAATAGCTAGAAAGCCATATAAAATAGCAGTAATAGTCAGATAAAAAGTGCGCATGTTCACGACTCCTTCGTAAAAGGTAATTAACTAAATTGTAGCACGATAAAGGATAGATTGTCATTTAAGCTTTTTTAAAGATTGTATAAGTGATTTCATTGGTGGTAAAAAAGATATGTGGTATGATATTAAAAACATTGAAAGGGGACGTAACGTATGGGGTTAAATGAGTTTATCTTAGGTCTTAATAATTTAGAAACGATTACACGTGCGCCAGGTTTTTTTAAATATACAGAACATACTGTGGCTGCACATTCCTATCGTGTCGCTTCTATTGCACAAGTGTTAGGCGATATCGAAGAGTTAGAAGGAGTCGCTGTTGATTGGAAAATGTTATATGAAAAAGCGTTAAATCATGATTATACCGAGCGTTTTATAGGAGATATAAAAACACCTGTTAAGTACGCTAGTCCTGAGCTTCGTGGAATGTTGCAACTAGTCGAAGAGAAAATGACTGAAGAGTTTATCAATCAAGAAATCCCTGAAGCATTTCAAGATATATATAGACGCCGTTTATGTGAAGGAAAAGATGACTCTATTGAAGGGCAGCTTTTAGCGATTGCTGATAAAGTGGATTTATTGTATGAGTCGTTTGAGGAGATTGTCAAAAACAATCCAGAACCTGTGTATCAAGAGATGTTTATGGAGTCTATTCAGACAATTCAACAATTTCGTCACCGTCCTTCTGTTTCTTATTTTTTCAAAGAGATATTCCCAGAGTTATTGGATAAAGATTTTTTTGGTAAAGAGCAATTTATCAATCGTGTGAAACAATATGTGACACTAAGTGAGGGTAATTAACTGATGCAAATGAATATTAAGTGTGAGAATAGTGTAGTCTACATAGAGATTACGGATAGAGAAGATGTGTGGTTACTATTAGAAGAAAAGATAACTATGGAACATGATGGGCTCGTTTTGATCTTTGACCCACACTATTTAAAAACCGTCTGTCTGACGAATGATTTACCATCAAAAAAGCCAAAAGACGAACGATGGTTGTGTTTGCCGTTTAGAGATAGTGAAGTGCTAGATAATATCTACGATAAGATAAAAAAAGAGCCGTTATGGATGGAAACAGACGTTTCTCCTTGGATGAGCGATTTGAAACAACTTTTACC
>DATBUC010000149.1:0-1654 GCA_036516515.1 Erysipelothrix sp.
ATAGCCTCAGAAACATGAATGTTTTTTCGTTTCAAGTCCCTTACAAACGTCTCTTCTGAAATTTCATCCATCATTATTACCTTTTTTAATAACAGCAACTCATGCGGACGTTTACCGTTTATTAATTCAAGTGTTAAAAACATTAATAATGCTTCTATTTCATCATCTATAGCAGGGACTTCTTCTTTTACAACTTCTTTTAAAAAATTTAAATAATGCCCTCTACGACTTGCTATAAGTTCTGGATCGAGAGAGTGCCATTTAATAAAGTCTACTAATTTAGGTATTCTACCAAGTTTATTTTTTAAATTGAAATAACCCTCTTTTAGTATTTTTAAGGTCGTAATATTAGTCGTTGCAATGGATTGATATATCTTCTGACGTGCAATCTCTTCAAAATTAATCACGGATAAACCACTAAGGCTATTGATATTAATAAATTGTTCTTTTATATCATTTTTATTCATAGATGTATTTCCAGTAAGCGCAATTGGTATTAAATAATTGTTTTTATAGTTACCGATAAAATCGATAATCGTTACATAATCTTTATTATTACTTTTTCGAAGTCCTCTACCCAATTGTTGGATAAAAATGATGCTCGATTGTGTTTGTCTCATCATCACCACTTGGTTAATACAAGGAATGTCAATTCCCTCATTAAAAATATCGACAGTTAAGATATACTCCAACATCCCCTGTTCAAGCATTTTAACGTATTTCTCACGTATATTCATATCATCGTCACCTGTCAATGCAACCGTACGGTAACCCCTTTTGTTTAATGCTTGAGACAAAGCCATTGCCTCATCTTTTCTACTACAAAAAATCAACCCATGGCAAGTTTCACCACTATAACCGTAGTAATGAATCTTTTCAAGCAAAAATTCTACACGTTCATCTGATACTAAGTGAGTAAGTTTTTCCACTTCATCATAAGCTACTCCATCTAATTCATAATCTGTTACGCCAAAATAATGGAATGGACAAAGCATCTCTTCTTCCATCGCTTCTTGCAACCGTATTTCATATGCTAAATTATAATCAAATAAACCAAAAATATTAAAATCATCCGTTCGTTCAGGTGTCGCTGTCATACCTAATAAAAATTTTGGATGAAAATAGTCTAATACTTTTTGGTAAGAAGCTGCACCAGCTTTATGCACCTCATCTATCAAAATATAATCAAATGTTCCTGGATCAAAATGTTTTAAATGATCTTCTTTTGCTATTGATTGAATCGTCGCAAAGGTATATTTTTTATCATATTCCGCCTTACTACCTGTGATTTTGCCAAAAGAAGAAACACTTTCCCCCAGTATTTTTTGAAAATCCTGCATCGCTTTATTCAATATTTGCTCTCTATGAACAATGAACAAAAATTTTTTCGGTTGATATTTAAGGACATCAAAAGCCGATAAATACGTCTTTCCTGTTCCAGTAGCAGAAATAACTAGAGCCTTTTTCTCGCCGCTCTCTCTAATTTCTCTTATACCTTTTAATGCTTCTTTTTGCATTTTATTTGGCTTAATCGTCGTCACTTCATACGTTAAGCCTTCTTCTTCTAACAAACTCGATTCACTTATAGCAGTTAGTTTTTGCTGTTTAAGATAAACACTCTCATAATTTTCTATCCATTTTTCTGTTAAATTTT
>DATBUC010000150.1:0-9897 GCA_036516515.1 Erysipelothrix sp.
ACTGCTTGTTCAAGCGGTAATATCATGAAAGATTATAAAGGCTTCGATAAAAAGGATCACCATTTTGTCACAAAGAAAAACAATGAAATTTTAGACGATCTGGAAAATAAGGTAGCAAATATATACTATATTGGTTATCCAGAATGCCCCTACTGTACTGATCTTGTCCCTATCTTTGAGGATGTATTAACAGAATTAGATAGAACAGCAATGTATCTCAATCCACAAAAAGATTTTTCTCAAAAAGAAATTGAGAGATATTCTAATTTCATGAAGAGCTTACCAGAAAAGTTACAAAGCCAAGGTGTTCCCTTTATTATTGTCATTGATGAATCGCAAAATATCAGAACGTTTTCTCCAGCAATCGCAAGCACCAATCCAGGTAATCATCAATTATCTGAATCCCAAATAGATTATTTAAAGATAAAATTAAAACAAGTAATCAACGGATAAAATAAAGCCCCTGAGTTATCTCAGAGGCTTTTTTTATGATTTTTTAAGACGATTATATACTGGAGTTAAGATTAATGTTGAGACTACAGCTTCCGCAAGTCCGTTGGTAAACACAATCCCTAAAATTACTTTATAAACCAGTGAAACATCAATATTCATCACTTGAGCATAAGCATCTTTAAAGACAAAGCCAATGAGTCCCATCACTAAAACAGTATTGGTCAAAGAACCAAAGAGTGCCGCAAGGGAAGCTTTTTTTGTTTTATTAAGAACAAAATAAGGAACAATCCCCACTAGAATACGCGGTACAAAAGCAATCACTAAAGCCCAAACACTCCCCTTATCTGTACCAATAACTGGAATTAAAGGACTAAATGCAAAAGATAATGGTGTTGGTACCATCGTATTATTTATGAAACTCATCATACCAAACGCAAATCCTAAAGCAGCGCCCATTTTCCAACCATACATAAGTGATCCGAAAATTACTGGAATATGGATGAGTGTCGCTCTAATCAAACCAATTTGGATAAAACCTAAGGGTGTAAGACTCATAACAATAATAAGTAAGATTAAAAATGTTAAGTGCATCATAAGACGCGTTGTTTGATTACGCATATATATCCGCCATCCCTTCTATCAATAGTGTCGGTTCATGATTAACAGGAATTTTAAAATAAGGCAATAAGTGTTCGGAATTACCCCCTGTTAAAATAACAGGTACATTTAGTTGACGGGCATAGGCTTCAATCGTAAAGATCAAACTATAATAAATTCCGCTTCTTATATTTTCTTCCGTATTTTTCCCTAAAAACTGCACTGCTCCTACCTTCTCAACTTTAGGTAATTTACTTGTATTTTGATACAAGTTAGTAAGCGACATATCCATTCCAGGCATAATTAAGCCACCTTCAAATTCACCATACTCATTGATATAATTCAATGTAGAAGCAGTTCCTAGATCACAGACAATAAGCGGTCTGTTGTACTTTTTCACAGCGCCTTGAGCAACCAGTAGACGGTCAATTCCAAGTTGAGCAAAAGGATACTCATTTTCATAAACTTTTGTAATTTCTTCTTTTTGAATTATATGCGGTTTCATATTGAAGAAAGCTTCCAATTTATCAGCGACAAGAAGACCCATGTCTGCAACTACAGATGCAATATAAATACCTTCGATCGGTAAATTTATTTTTTCTAAATGATCTTTTAGAAAATCTTTATGTTTCAGTTTAAATGAATGTTTAATCTCATTTTCCCAGTAGACAAACCAAATCGTTGTATTGCCTACATTAACAAATAATTTCATGCTTCCTCCAAAACTTTATCCACAAAGTTTACGATATCCTCAACCTCAGCAAGTGCACCAATCCCGTCATCTCCACAAGCTAATCGTGTTGAACGCGGTTTAATCTCTTGCCAACCATGTTTACTGAGTTTTTCTCTATTTTCTTTAATAATTGAATTATTGTACATATGTGTATTCATTGCCGGAGCAATCACTTTCGGTATCCCCTGTGCTACAAGAGCCATATTTGATAACATATCATCAGCAATACCCATTGCAAGTTTTGAAATAGTATTGGCGGTTGCTGGTGCAATCAAAAGCAAATCGGCACTTTGGGTCAACTTAACATGTTGAATGATTTGAGGGTCTGGCTCTTCCATTACATCCACTAAGACTGTATTTTGTGACATCGATTGCATTGTCAGCGGTGTTATGAATTTACAAGCACTCTGTGTCATTACTACGTGTACATCATAATTTCTTTTTTTTAACTGACTGACTAAATCTGCGGCCTTATATGCGGAAATACTTCCGGTAACACCGAGTATTATTCTTTTACTCATTGCTGGTAGCCTCCTTTTTTATTATGACTGATAAATAATCTGCAATTTCTTGTTTTGTACTAACTGATTTCAATACGCCATTATGACTAATAAATAATGCCCGGTGCTTGTCAGTATGAACTTCTTCAATATGATTGGCAATCACAAAATCAGAATGAGACTTGCTGATTTGTTTTTGCGCTGCAGCAATGAGTTCTTCATCTGTAGCTCCTGCTAAAAGTTTAAACCCAATTAATTTTATATCTGGTTGTATTTTTTTTACTTGAGCAATCACTTTCGGAGCAGGACTAAGTTGTAAATAAATTGGTTTATCCGAGCTGATTTTATTCGCTTTTTCTTTATTTAGTTCAGCCTCTTGATTACTTGATTTAATTTCTTCATAGGTATAGTGACCTGATACAAAAAAGTCACTAACGGCCATTGAATGAATAAAAACATCGTAATCTTCCTGACTTAAAAGTGCTCTCACAACATGGTCCAGATCATTGACACTTTCAATAGCAATCAATTTCTCAGGATGTTGGGGTTTATGAGCATTGGGACCATAAATATAGGTAATTTCATGACCCTCTTGAAAAAGCCGCTCAGCGATTAGACTTCCTAATTTTCCTGTTGCTTGATTATGAATGCTTCGCACATCATCTATTTTTTCTTGCGTTCCCCCTGCAGTAATAATTATTTTAGCCACAGTTAACCACCACCTTCAAATAATCAAGCTGTGCTTGTAGTTGCGCTGTTGACAAACCACCTAATAAAGCATATATATTCAATCCTTCGATGGTCAGCATTATATGCTCTACCAGGATATCTAAACGTTCACTTTCAATCACACCTTGTTGGTAACCATAATTAATAATTAAACGAATCGTTTCTTGTGCATTTTCAACTTGTTGATCTCTTAACTGCTTTGCTACTTCAGTTTCTTGTGTAAAGTGATACTCATACATTGCTTGAATTAAACTATCATCGATTCCTTTTAGACGATTTTTATGAATTTTTAAATATTCATCAAAAACCTCATGAAAACTCAATTTTTCTTCGATCATTTTTTCTACATCATCAATAATTGTTCGTTCCCTTTGCAGGATTACTTCCCTAAAAACAGACTCTACTGACTTAAAATAGAGATAAATGCCCCCTCTACTGATATTACTGGCATTCACTAAATCTTGCATCGTTACACGAGCAAAACCTTTTTCACTGAAGACTTTTCTAGAGCAATTAAGGATATGTTGTTTTTTTTCCTGGCGCATTTGTTCATTATAATTTGTCATAAGCACCTCCAATGACACCAGTGTCATTGGGTTAATTTTAACGTATTCATAACTATATTGCAAGAATTGCACAATAAAAAAACGCAACCTGTAAAGGTTGCGTTAAGAAAGTTATTTAATTTCTTTGTGAATGAACCACCAGTCAAGATAGTTAACATCTTTATCATCTTTAAGTTTCATTCTCTCTTGAGCAAGTGCCACATTCTTAGGTGGTTGCATAATTCCATGATCGCCTAAGAAATCATTGTTTGGCCAGTTTTCAGGAATTGCGACTTCCTTCAAATCAGCTGTTTGAAGCGCACGCGTTGCACGATAGATTTCATCGATGCTACGGCCTGCTTCTTGTGGATAATACATAATTAAACGTAAAATTCCTTTGTCATCCACGATAAAGACAGCACGTACTGTGTTTGTACCTTTCGCTTCATGAATCATACCTAATCTTTGAGCTGTACGACCCAACTCATCAGCAATAACTGGGAATTCTACATTAACATCTGTTTTTTCTTTAATCCACTCAATCCATTTCATATGTGAGAACACACCATCAATTGAGTGTCCGATTAATTCTGTATTAATATCCTTAAACTTATCATGTGCTTTTGCAAATCCAATAAATTCAGTTGTACATACTGGAGTAAAGTCACCTGGGTGGCTAAATAGTACGAACCATTTGCCCTCATAATCATCAGGTAAGACCATATTTCCTTGTGTTGTTTGTACTTCAAGTCTTGGTAATTTTTCACCTAAGACAGGAAAACCCATTCCAATTTGTTCCATTAAATACTTCCTCCTTTTGTACCTATAGTATAAATGATAATGATTATCAAAGTCAAACATGATGCTCATCGCAATTAAAGTTCTTTAATCACTTTAGCTGGATTGCCGGCAACTACGGTATTACTCAAAACATCTCTTGTAACAACACTTCCAGCCCCAATAATCGCACCATCACCAATGGTCACGCCCGATAATATTTGTGCACCAGCACCAATCCAAACATCATTTCCTACAGTAATTGCTTTGGCAAGCTCATAGCCTTGTGCTCTTAATTCAACATCTAGCGGATGTTCAGGGGTATGAAATCCTACTTGAGGCCCTACAAAAACACGATCACCAAATGTCACAGTCGCGCAATCTAAAATCACACAATCAACATTCATATAAAAATCTTCACCAAAAGAAATATGCGCCCCATAATCACAATAAAAAGGTTGTTCTATATTGAAATCATCACGATCTGTACCAAACAACTCTTGTAAAATCTCTGTCCTTAACTCTCTATCTGTTGGATTAACATTATTATAAGCAAAACATAGTGCTTTTGCCTTTTGTCTCATAGTGCGTAATGTTTCATCTTTACCAGGATGATAGCTTTGTCCAGCTTTCAATTTCTCATATTCTGTCATACTTATAGCTCCTTTTTTATAAATCTTATCACAAAAAAAGAGTATAGACTTTATTCTATACTCTTAAGATGCTATAAATCTAACTGTTTTTCTAACTCAAGAATACAATCAAGTGCCTCATCAGGTAAGTTATCCCGACCATTGCGTTCCACTTTAATTTGCTCTAAGAAAGCTTTACGATATTGTAAACTTTTCTTCCAAGCTTCTTTATAGCTGCTGGCTTGTAAATCAACTTCGTATCCTGGTATATCTACATACGCCATCGATTTAAAATTACCAAACGTTTCAAATTCAAGCTCATCTTTGGCGATTGCTTCTAAAATACCGAGCGTAACTTCTTTGGGTATTTTTTTATCTAAAAAATGTCCTGTATTTAGAATATAACAAGCAACATCTCTTTGTTCAAAGAGATCCTTAAATTTTTCGTAATCATTTTTTAGTGGATAGGTTCTAAAAGGGTTTGCATAAGGTTCTATCACAAGTGCATTCATATCTACGCCTTTATCAAGTCTCTCAGCCGTTGTTCTTTTAGTGGCCAGTGTTGCTCCCATTACTGAGGCAAGTACTGGATTATTTATTTTCACCACTGGTGGTAAGGTTGCATCCTTCATTAGCCAAATAATTGCATCAACTGGTTCATCAATCTTATTTACACGATTATCGGTCCAAAAGACAGATTTTAGCGCGCGACCATTACCATTACGAATATCTTCTGTAACAATCACCGTTTGATTATCAACATCTTTTGTAAAACCCACATTCTGCACCGATAGTAAGTATTTATTAGCAGGATGATCGGTTGGGTAATCTTGTGTTTTATCAAAATAGGCTGGTTCTAATGCAATCGATGAGCCATTTTCAGTTGAAATAATATAGGCATCATCATGCAAAATAGCAATGTCATATTTATCATCATGTTTATCGTGGGTTAATGTTGACTTCCCAGAACCGGATAAGCCAAAGACTCCTACGGTATAACAATTGTGACTGTCAAAGCGATATTTTTTTAAGCCCCCATGACATGCAGCATAACCATTTCTATTCGCAATGCTCCACCCTAACGTTAGGGTTGCTTTTTTATGCTCGCCAAAATAACGCATACCACAAAGTAAAGCACAGTTATGGTCAGAATCAAATAATGCAAGTCCATCTTTGTGACAGTCTGGATAATAGTCCGGTAAGGAAAGTACAAATATGTCTCCTTCAGGTAATGGCTTTGACTCTTTATATTCTTGTTTGTATTGTTCATTCATATATTGGAAATTCAACATCCAATTATAGAGTGTATTTTCATAGCCTTTTGGAATTAAAAGGTGTGCCTTCACCATAAAGTCACGATCTAATCCTACAACAGCTTCAGCATGATAAAGTGTTTCGTATCGTGCATTGAAACTTGCTTCACGTGCAACGCCTTCATATTTCTTTTCATCAACACCATCATCGCCAATGATAACTCTGGCCTTAGCATAGCGCCCGGTGATCGCTCCATCATTAAAGCCCAATACCTTTGCATCTTCATCAAGCCCAAGTTCTTTAGCCTTGTAGATTGGTAAATCGGTGATTACAGTCCCTGGTGAATTTTTGGCCAAATGATACGCTTGATTGAGGCTTGTTACTTTAACCACATTATTGCCATAAAATGTCGATTCAATTGTTGAGCGGATACCAGAAAATATTGGATTATCTTTTCTAATTTCTTCCTGTTTGTATTGAGTAATCGATGACATATAGTTCCCCTTTCATTTTATTTGTATGTGCTAATTCTTTTACAACCATATTATACCTTATATTGTAAGGGCTTTCAGTATGCTTTAGTATAAAAAGTGTTTATATTAAAAAAAACAGACGAAATTCATCTGTTTTCTTGCTTACTTGTTAAGATATCCTCATTTTAAGCTTTTACTTATTGATGATACACTTTACTTACTTTACGTATTTTTCCTTTGATTGGCTTTGTTTTCAAAGATTTTATCACCAAGTCTCCTTTGTTATTCAAAATTTCAACAAAACTTGCGACATCAATAATTTCTATTACACCGATATCTTTAGCATCTACATTCGGTAAAGCTGTCAGTGCGCCTACAATATCAACAGGACGCATTTTACTTTTTTTACCTGCATTAATATGAATACGCGTAATTTCTTTTTTAAATCCTTGTGTTTTATCTGCTTTCTTTTTAATTTGACGGTGTTGTTTTGCTAGAAATAATGGTAACTTTTCTTCAACAAGTGCATCTTTAGGAATTTTAAATTCTTGGATTGTATCGTCCAATGTATTGCGTATATTATCCATAAATTTCGCTTCGCTGGTGCAGCATAGCGTAAGTGCACTCCCTGTCTTTGTGTGTCTTGCACTTCTACCAATGCGATGGGTATAGCTTTCCACATTTTCAGGAACATCATAATTAACCACTAAAGCGATGTCATCAATATCAATGCCACGTGCTGCAATATCGGTTGCAACTAAATAACGAAATTTACCTCGTTTAAAGTCACGCATAACTTCTGTTCGATCTCTTTGTTCCATATCGCCGTGAATACAATCCACTTGGATATCTTTTTCTTGGAGCAATTGGGTAAGCGTTATGACTTGTTCTTTTGTATTACAAAATATCATGGCGGCGTTGGGATTATTAACAACCAAGAACTTTTCTAACACAACTTTTTTATCAAAATTGTGTGTTTTACAATAACCTTGATTGATGCGATTTGCTACAGGATTTTCCGATTCAATTAAAATCGTCTCAGCATCATTTAAATATTGTCCCATAAGATTTTTTACAGCTGCTGGCATTGTTGCTGAAAAAAATAATTTTTGACTTGCTACAGGTGTTGCCCTTAAAACTGCCTCCAATTGATCTAAAAAACCCATATTAAATAATTCATCTGCTTCATCAATGACAACCATTTCAATTGAACTCAAATCAATTGTTTGTCGTTCTATGTGATCAATCAAGCGACCAGGTGTTGCCACAACAACATGGGTCATTTCTCTAAGCTTCTTGGCTTGGGTCTCAAACGAACTGCGCCCAAAAATGGCTTCACTTTTTATGCGTTTGAATCTTCCGATATTAAAAACGTCTTCTTGTATCTGCATCACCAATTCTCGTGTAGGTGCGATAATGAGCGCTTGTGGTTTACGATTATTCCACACTATTTTTTCACAAATAGGGATGGTAAAAGCGGCTGTTTTTCCACTTCCTGTTTGTGATTGCACGACCAGATCTTTCCCCGATAAAATAATCGGAATGGTTTTTTCTTGAACGGGTGTTGCTTCTTTGTAACCCAATGTTTGAATAGACTTGATAATTTCTTTACTTAAATTCATACTCGTAAATTGATTTTTCATTACTTTCACTCTTTCTGCTTTGATAAGCTGTTTCACAGTTACCCTTTAAGACAAAAGTGAATACGAAACTTTATTATACACTATTGTTTTTAATAATAGTAAAATACAAAAAAGGGGCTTACCCCTTTTTTATTTTAAATCTTTTGCCATTTGCTCAATAAGCGGATTCTCTGGCCAATCAACATAGCGCCAAAACATGATTCCTGGTAAATCTTTTTCATTAATATAGGCGCACTTAGCCGCGACAGCCTCTTGATCATCATAGGTAATAAATATTTCTTTTTCTTCAGAATATAACCATGGTACTTTGGCTTCATCATCCCAGTATCTTGTATATGAAGGGTTTTCCACAGCATCTGTTTGTAAGGCTGGGTATTCAAGATAGTAGTCACCACCACCTGGTTTTACTTTTTGTAGTAAACCATTATTCGTGGACGGAACTTCTTTCCAATGACGAGAATACATTGCCGCACCAATCACAATTTTGTCTTTTGGTACACCATTTTTAATCAATAAGTCAACGCCATCTGCAGCTGACATTTTAAAAACATCTGTTTCTTTGGTATAAAGGGTTGTATGATGGCCTGTATATTCTTGCCCAAACCCTCTTAAGTCATAAGTCATCAGCATGACTTGATCTAAATACTGAATATACTTATCTACCTCCGTTGTTTCTACAAACCATTCTCCTACACCGGCAGCAATTGTTAATAAGTATGGCTTATTCGTTTTTTGTGAATGTTCATCCAATGTATCTCTCATACCCTTGAGTAAAGTGGTATAATTTTGTTTATCTTTAGGTGAAAAATCTCCTCCCCAGTCGGCTCCTGGAAATTCCCAATCCAAGTCAATCCCATCTAAATCATATTTATCAATAAAATCAATTAAAGAAGCGTAGAATATATTTCTTGTTTCTTCTTGCATCGCCATGTCTGAAAAACCAAATGCTCCAGCACCACCCACTGATAATACTATTTCCATTTCAGGGTTCATCGCTTTGATATCTTTTAATGATTCTAACTTTTCTTCGTTTTTAACAATAATCTTATGATTCTCTAATACCGCAAAGGCCATATTGATTCGTGTAAATATTTCGGCGTGTTCTTTTGTTAATGTATCGAGCTTATCTATGTTAATATAAGCAATAATATCTTTATTTTTATGCATCTTTAGCACTCCTTTATTTTGATTTTATAATAGCATAAAGAAAGCCCTTACCATAGTCTAAAAGGTTTTTAATATTCTATACCAAATTTCCAAAATAAAACAGCAAACGCTTATGTTTGCTGTTAATTATATTTCATCTTGCTGTGCTTAAATATTCTTTTTCTCTAATAGAACTACGGTCTCTACATGAGGTGTATGGGGGAACATGTCGACCGCTTGGATTGATTGAACTGTAAATGTTTGGCTTAAGCGCATAAGATCTCTTTTCAATGTCATCAAATCACAGCTAACATAGATCATTTTATTAATGTCACTGGCGCTTACTTTATCAACAAACATTTTACTGAGCCCTGCTCTTGGTGGGTCAACCAGTAATGTATTAACATCCTCAAGT
>DATBUC010000151.1:0-6846 GCA_036516515.1 Erysipelothrix sp.
CTGTTTTTTTAATTTCATTTGCAATCTCATTAGGATAATAATAAATAGCAACATCATAATAATAATTGAACCAAGAAAGATTCTTCTTTCTTTTTGTTGTGCTAAAGCCAACGCAACAGTTTTCTCATTGCATGCTTCTATTTGTTCTTTTTGCTCTTCGATGGTTTCTAGTTGTTTATCAATTAAAGTGTCTTGGGCTTCGCCGACTTCAATTAATTCTTTAACCTTATTATTGAGTTTTTCTATTTCTTTATCTTTATCCTTTATTTGGGATTGAAATGTTTCTTCATCAATACTCATTTGGTCACTACCATTTCCTTCCACATTCGCAATTCGGTCAGATGCTTCTGTATGACTGCTTGGTTTTTCCTTTTTTAGATTTGGATTTGATGGTGCTTGTGATTCGTTCTTAACTTCCTCTTCATTTGGTTTTTGCGTTACTTCTGGTTTGGGCTCTACGGGAGTAACAACTTCGGAGTTAAAGAGTTGAACCATATGATAAACGTTTCCACTTTTATGGACTGCCATACCAATCACTGTGTGTTCTGCTTTTATCATATTTTCATAATGACCAGGACTGTTTTTCCATAATCTAAAAAACTCTGATGAAACATGTGCGTCGGATTGATTTACATTAAAGCTTTTTTTCGCTAGATTCTCCCCAACATAGCCTGCCGGAATACCATGTTGATCAAATATTGTATACCATTCGCTGCCGTTGGGCCTTGTATGGGAGAACAAACCTTCAATTTCATATGCTCTTGTTTGTGCTGCTGCACTCAGAGCACCATCCATCCTTAGTGCTGGTCTGCCTAAAGCACGTCGTTCCGCATTAACGTGCTCTAATACTTGATACAATACATCACTATTAGCCTCTACTGGCGTAATATTGAGTAGTAACAAGGAAAGGATGATAATCAAGGTCATTTAATCTCCCCCTTTGTACTCATAATTTGCAATTACTTAACCTATGGTTTTATATATGAAAATCCTGCCTCTTGTTTTTCCATCAATTCTAATACGCCTGCATTGACAATATTGACACCTTCTATCAAATCTTTTCTATCAATATCGTTCGCTTTAAGTGCATTATTGCATAAAGATACAGTTACGCCTAACTCAATTAATTCACTGAGTCGCGCTTCTTCCCCTTTAACGGCTAACGAAACAGGCTCTCCATTAATTAAAACATGTATTTCTCCAACTTGTTCTTTTAATAAATTTTTTACATTTGCATAGCAATGATTCATTCTTTCGTATTGGTTTAAATGAAAGATGACATTCATAAGTTTCACCTACCTTACTCTATACATTGTATATGTGGCTGTTGCTAAGAGTTTGAAATCGCATTTGATATCAACACGAACAACAACAGTTTTACGTGTTTTGTTAATCGTCTTACCGGTAGCTACAAGCGTCCCCCCTTGGACTGCTTGTAGATAGTTAATTTGACCATTTAATGTAATCCAATCGCCATCATAATGGTGGGTTACCGCTCCTGCTGTAGAATCTCCAAGCGTATAATAAACCCCACCATGAGTATAACCATAATAATTTAAATGATGTGATTCTAAAACAACACTTGCTCGAGCATAACCGGTATCGGTTTCTTCAATTTTGATATTACTATATTTCATATAATCTAACATACGTCATCTACTTCCTAATTTTTAAAACTGTGAACTGGTGCGGGAACTTGTCCTTTTCTTTGTACAAAAACATCGTTATTAAAGCGGTTGACTGGCATAATGGGCGCATAACCTAATAGTCCACCAAATTCTGCAATCTCTCCAACATCTTTGCCATGAACTGGAATTAAGCGTGCTGCCGTTGTCTTGCCATTAATCATACCAATGGCTGCTTCATCAGCGATAATACCGGCTAGTGTTTGCCATGAGACATCGCCGGGTATTGCCACCATATCAAGCCCAACAGAACAAACTGCGGTCATCGCTTCTAATTTTTCGATCGTGAGTGATCCTTCATTAACAGCATCAATCATTGATTGATCTTCACTTACAGGAATAAAGGCACCACTTAATCCACCAACATGACTTGAGGCCATTAGCCCCCCTTTTTTGACCGCATCATTGAGCATTGCTAGCGCTAAAGTTGTTCCTGGCGCCCCTGCTCGCTCAAGTCCCATAGTTTCAAATATCTCTCCGATACTATCGCCCACTTTAGGTGTTGGTGCTAAAGATAGATCGATAATACCAAAAGGAACTTCTAAGCGCTTGGCCGCTTCTTTACCAATGAACTGTCCCGCTCTGGTAATTTTAAAAGCGCCTTCTTGTATTTTTTCAGCAAGTTGATTAAAGTTTAAATCTTGATGATTTTCTAACATTGCTTTCACAACGCCAGGTCCACTGACTCCAACATGTAACACAACATCTGGGTTGCCTACACCATGGTAAGCGCCCGCCATAAATGGATTATCTTCAACTGCATTACAGAACGCTACAAATTTAGCGCAAGCCAAACTATCTTCATCTTTTGTCAGTTCTGCAGCTTCTAAAATCATCTTTGATGTTTTTTCGATCGCATCCATATTAATACCATCACGTGTTGAGCCTAAATTGATTGATCCACAGACGTGGTCAGTGCTTGCAAGCGCTTTAGGTAAACTTTCGATTAATTTCTCATCAGCGGGAGTAAATCCACTTGAGACTAAAGCTGAAAATCCACCAATAAAGTCAACGCCAACTTCCTTGGCTGCTTTATCTAACGTCTTGGCAATACTAACATAAGAATCTGTTTTACAGGCCGATGCAGCAATCGCAATCGGTGTGATCGCAATACGCTTATTTACAATTGGAATTCCATATTCTCTTTCTAAATCATCGGCAATCTTTACTAAGTCTTTTGCATAATAGGTGATTTTATCATAGATTTTTTGATTAAATTCATCTATATCTTCACTCGCACAATCTAGAAGACTGATTCCCATTGTAAGTGTTCTTAAATCTAAATTATATTCATGAACCATTTTCTGTAGTTCAAACGCTTCATAACTCTTAATCATTTTTTACACCTGAAACACGATGCATTGTTTCAAAGACTTCAGTTCTTTGCATGGTAATTTCGACACCTAATGATGTTTTTAAGGCATATAAATTATCCTGAACTTCACTGAATGAATTTTTAGTTTCTGTTAAATCAACAATCATAAACATATTAAAATAACCTTCTAATATACTTTGATCAATATCAAGGATATTTACATTGTTTTCTGCAAGTACTTTACTTACTTGCGAAATAATTCCTACTTGGTCTTTACCAACGACAGTAACGATTGCTTTCATCTAATAAACCACCTCACGTTTATTTTAACATAAACACAAGCTAAAAAAAGGGCAAAGAGCCCTTTTAATCTATTTTTAATTGTATTTTTATAACTTTTATTAAGCCCCTATATGTAATATAATTAAAATTAGGGGGTTTATTTTAAATCATGCGATTTATTCGCATCTGAAATACCATAATAAGCACCAAATAGAATGATTAATACAAGTAATGCTTGCTTTAATTCAAAGCTTTTAAATAGCAACGACTGTGCGACAAATGCCCAAAAGGGATAAGTAATATTAAGTGCCATTGCGCGGGTTGCCCCCAATAGGTCAATTGCTTTGTAGTAGAACATATAAGAAAAAGTTCCTAAAAATGCAGCAATACCAATAATGACTAAAATGTTTTTACTTGAAAAAATTAGCACCGGTATATCATACCCGATTAATGGAATAATAATCAAGAGATAAACAAAAGAAGAGGTCATCTGCCTGATAGCAAGAGCAACGGTTGAATCAACTTCATCTTTTAATGCCCAAGATATAATAACAGCTTCGCTACCCCAACCAACAACACACAAGGATATTGCCAAGAGTCCTGCCAGCCAATTTTTGACATCGAGCTTCGGACCAAATCCCATTAACATAATTGCGAAAACAGAAATCAGTAAGCCAATAAGTTGGCGCTTACTGATTTTTTCTTTTAAGATTAAATAAGCAAGTAATGCACCAAAAGCTGGATAGATCGCAGAAATGCTGGCAGCCAAGGAAGGACTAAGATTTTCAATCGCAATGATATAAGCGCCCATCCCTATTGGACCACCTAAAAGCGCTGCTGACATGATGGCAAGGCCAGACTTAGAAAAGACCACTTTAACAAACTTAACAATTCTGCCTGTACTGATTAAAACGATTAATAAGATGATAAAAGAAAAGCTATCATGAATAAAAGTTGTGCTCAATGATCCTTGATAAGATTGATCAACCAGTTGTGCCAAGGCAATTCCCAATACAACCGTACCTAAGCCCCAGAAAAGACCTGATAAGATCCCAAATAGGGTTCCTTCATTTTTATTTTGCATCAGCAATCACTTCCAACGCTTTCTTACTGTAAATCACAGCATAGTCATGTTGGGTTTGCCCATAATCGCCAAAGTAGGCACCCACATCTTCTTTATAACGCGTCCATAAGCCCCAAAGATAGCCTGCTAAAGCAATATAGCTATAATAGCGGAATTGTTCTATTTTAGTAGCCTCTCTTTGAAGATATATCTTTAAAAGCGCATCTATTTGTTTCTGATTATAATATGAATAAATACTAAACATGGCAATGTCTAAAAGTGGATCGGCCATACCTGCATATTCCCAATCAATCAATCTTTGCGATTTGTCTGGTAATATTAAAAAGTTTTCAGGTACAGAATCAATATGACATAGGCAATGTGGTCTATCAATTTGAGATAAGTGCTCTTTGATTACAGCAAAGTTATCAAGAACCTCTTGAGTCTTTTTATAGTAACCGACATCATTGCGCTCAATAATCTTTGTGTAATTATCTATTTGTTCAAAGAGATTGAATTCATGATCGACTTCTAACTGAGCTTGATGAAGGTCTCTTAAAATACTCATGGCACCTTCTATTTCTTCTAAATTATCTTTATCTAACGTACGCACACCTTCATAATAACGACTGATTTTATAACCGTTATCTGGGTTAATATAAACTAATTGATCAGCAATGTCGAGATTGTCAATTACTTCATAGACATGCGCCTCTTTTTCTCGAGAAATTAACTCTGATGTCCCTTTTCCTGGAACCCTTAAGACATATCTCCGATTTCTAACAGTAAATAAGAATGAAGAATTTGTCATTCCTTTGTCCATCGACTGAATATCATAAATCTCATCTTGTTTAATTTTAAAGACATGCGTAATTAAATCTAGCGTCTCATGTTTTCCTGGACTGAGATAAGTTCTGTCAAATGCTCTTAAAGCCTCAATGGTATCTAAACGAAATACCTCATGGGCTTTAAATGGCTCAAGTGACATTTCTTCTGATTCGAGTAGTTTGGCAAAGAACATTTCAAAATCTTGGATATCTTCAGTAAAGATAGATTGTACTTTTTGCGAAAGATTTTCACGAAAGAAAATAGGTCCCTTTAAAATCCAACGATGTCCTTCTCTACGTTCTTTAATGCCTACAAAACGACCCGTTTCATCAATAACAGGCATATAGGCATCTGATAAGACGCGATTAAACAAAGCACCATACCAACTATGATTTTCATACTGATGTATTACCTGGTCCCCCAAATAAATATCTGAAGTAATAATATACGAATTTTTTAATTCGCCTTTAATTAGTCTTAAACTCGATAAGTCATAATCATCACTAAAATTGCGATTATAAACAAGTTTCAAATCATACTTATCTTCTAAGTATTCAAATTGCTCGGCTAAATAACCTACAACAAGAATAATGTCATTAATCCCTGCTGCTTTTAATTTTTTAATCTGTCGTTCAACCAAAACCTCGCCACGAACTTCTAAAAGTCCATGCGGTGTATCATAGGTAAAAGGAATAAAGCGTGATCCATAACTCGCAGCGAGTATAATGGCATTATCGACCTTATAGTCCTCAAGATAGCGCTTACCTTTATCCGTTAAAGAATAGCTTGCATCTGCATTCATCACAACATGTTTTGACGCCAATGCCTGCTTTAATGAGCTTCTACCAAATTGTTTCAAATCCGATTTATTCACTCTGATATGCTCAGATATATATCTACATAATTCGAAAATCATTTGCATCACTCCTTTATAAATTATAACACAGTTACTATTAAAGTATAAAACCGGCTCTTTGCCGGCTTTATTAAATCAATTTGTTTAATTTCTAAGCTGTTTTCTCTCTACGATTTAAAATTAATTTCCCATTAACTTGATTAATGATAATTCCAAATAAGGCGAGAACTATTAGTAAAATAAAAATAAGGTCATAGCTTCCTGTCTTATCAATAATATAGCCAAATAGCGGATAGCCCCAAAAAGTTGGTGAGTAACCAATAAATGAAGCAATTGAGTTGGCTGCTGCAGCACTTTCGATTGGTAATTTTGCTTCACCTAAAGGAGCAAAATATATTCCGCGAATAAAATAACAAATAATCGTTGAAGCCATTAAAAATAGCATTACAATATACATAAATCCCTGTGTCTTGGGTACAAGTAATACCCCGCCAATCAACATTGCCAATAGCACAAAACAAAATTTCATAAAATGTGCACTTGTCTTAAAGTTTTTATCAGCTATCAGTCCCGAAAATGGTGCGGACAACATTCTTGTAGCTGCCCCATTGACTAAAGCAAAATAGCCAACAAATGTAGCAGGTAATTGGTAGACATCAATAAGGAACGGTGTAAAATACACATTTACGACAATAAATGCCGTATACACAGCTAGAATTGAGAAACCCGTTAACAATACAATGGGTTCTTTAAGAGAATTGGTAAATCCAGAAAAGGTCTCTTTTAAATCGCGCTTTTGTTCTACTTTATTATAGAT
>DATBUC010000152.1:0-1548 GCA_036516515.1 Erysipelothrix sp.
CCTATTGATGTCAAATAAAGTATACGATAACAATACGTTTAAAGAGGATTTGATTAATAACTTAGAAATGCAAATTGTATTCGAATGATTAGTGTAATCGGGGCATTGCTCATCGGGATCATTCCTTTTTTGTTTCGCACACCAACACCTGTTGCGCTAAAAATCGTTTTCGGTTTGCTCGTCGTGTTGTTTATCGGTTTAAGCATTCGGATGTTATCTGTAAAGCGTGCGATGGATGATGCGCCGCGTTAGTTTACTGCTTATAAGGAAAGCATCGATTTCTGAAAAGAAATCGGTGCTTTTTGTGTTGGAATCAGGTGACATATAGCATAGTATATATCAAACTATAACGGAGTCACCTTATAAGAAGATAACTCTAAATTAATTGAGTAATATTTTCAAAATAGTAATAATGTGTATAATGGTAGTAAGAAATTCCAAATGTGTTTTATAAGGAGTGTTAACTAACTGACATGAATGGAAAAGTTAATATAAGGAAAACTTCAAAAGACTCTGCTGTTTGTGATGATATTGAATTGAGAAAGACATCTACTACTAGACTAATTTTTAAGCCTGAAATAGTGAATAATAAAAGTAATCCTGAAGCATCTGTAAGAGGTTGCTTCATCTTTCAAAGGAAAGGTAAAAATAGCTCCTGGGAAAATCATAAAGAGTTAAATTTAAGTCAACTAAGAGCTGAAGAGTGGATCCAATTAGAGCTTAACTCCGAGGCAATGTTGAATTTTACTAGAGAAATCCAAAAATATTATGCAGTACATGAAAAGTATGGAGTTATGCATGGAGGGTTTCACTTTTTTGAAAATAACACTGATATAGACCAACTCATTAAAATTTTTGAGAGTAACAATAACCTGATTACTCAATTAATGGAGGATGACAAGATTGAAGCTTTGGAGAGAACGTTAGAATGGGTTGTTACAAATGAAAAGCCGGATAGAATAATTGATAGAATTAAAAACCTAAAAGAGAAAGATTTAGATCAACTCAACACTTTTATTGGAATAGCTAATCTTAAAAAAATATTATCTGTCTGGGAGGAGAATAAACACCATAATAAATTAGAGAGGTTCTGGCAAGACCTTTTGAAAGAAAATACCTGGATATTAAGTCAGATTTTTTCTGATCCGACGGTGCTTATAAATGATGAGGCTTACGTGGGAGGAAAGACTATCAATGATGATGGTGGTAGGTTAGTTGATTTTTTGTATGCGAATCCTTTCTCAAAAGATGCTGTACTTATTGAGATTAAAACTCCATTTACTCCTTTAATTAGTTTTAGTGAGTACAGAACTGGTGTGCATTCAGTGCATAAGGAATTGATGGGAGCTGTTACACAGGTATTGACTTATAAGACGAGCCTACAGAGAGAATATCAGAATATAGATTATAACAATTATCAAAAAGGTAAAAAAAACTGATTTTGACATTATCAATCCTAATTGCGTTGTTATAGCAGGGAAATTTGATACTTTAACTGAGGTTGCCCATAGGCATTCCTTTGAATTGTATAGAAAAGAGTTAAAAAAT
>DATBUC010000153.1:0-17850 GCA_036516515.1 Erysipelothrix sp.
GCAGCGGTATTACCACTTTCTAAAAAATTATCAGACGAAGCAAGCGACGTTTGGGCAGAGCTACGTAAACATTTCCCAGTAGACTTTGACGAATCACAATCTATCGGTAAACGCTACCGTCGTCAAGACGAAATCGGTACAAGAGCCATTAAAGCCAGTGTTAACACTATTAACTTTTTCATTTAAATACCTATTATCTTTGACGGTCTGGCAACACACTAATTTTAAAGGAAATATTTAAGCCGTTTTTAACTAACTCATTGTAGATATGTTGATCCCCTGGTTCTTGCTTAAAAACTACCTGAATCCCTATCGCATCTTTAAAGGTTCTTCCTAAAGCAATTGTTTTGACATATGGGCTAACATCTACATCGAACATTTCTTTTATAGTTTCATCTGTAGCCTGACCGTTTAGGTCAATTTTAATATCTGATATTTTTACATAAGCAAGTGTTCCATCCGCAACATTATGAATACGATCATTTGTTTCCTCTTCCCATAACAAATCATAGAATACAGTAGCTTTATTAGTGGATTCGCCCTCAACAACAAATTTCTTTGGTACCAATTTTAAACTGTCATTTTCGGATAGCAAGCTCAATTTTGTATCTACTTCTATATCCTCAGCTGCCGATATTTTTATTGTGTTAGTAAAGTCTTTTGACACACCTTTAACTTCCGTATTTGTCCAATATGCCCATGTAAAGCCTGTTAATAATAGTGCAAGAATTGTAAGTGATAGTAAAACTACACGTTTTTCGTTATTCATTTTCTCTCCTTTTTTGTAGAATTTTCTACTTGCGTTTTCACACAACTATCACTATATGTTTTGGTTTTCTTAATTGCAAATAAAATGCACCAATTTACAAATATTTGTAAATTGGTGCACAAAAAATACAATCATTCAATTGTTCGGTATGCCTTATTAAATCTATTATAACATCATTTTCAATATTGTGAAGTATAAATAAAAAAAGATCAATTATATAAATTGATCTTCTGTTTCCTTTATTCTTAGTTTAAGTTTTTTACTTTGACCTGCTAATAGGAAAAATGATATCACTGCCACAATAACATCTGCAATTGGATATGATAACCATACTCCCATAGCGCCCATATCAAAATATTTTACTAATACTACAGATATTGGGATCATTAAGACGACTTGTCTTAAGATTGAAATTACAACAGATTGTTTTGCCTTTCCTAATGCTTGAAAATAAAATATAGAAATGTAATAAACACTTACGAGCGGGAAAAGTGAAATAATGATTCTAAACGCTTTGGTAGAAGCTGTGATGATCTCAGTATGACCATCACTCATAAAGATTGGCATGATATATGGCGCAAAAATCATATTGAGTGCCCATAGAATTAAAGTTGTCATTGTTGCATAAATCGTGGTTTTCTTAAGCACTTTAGCTAACCTTCTATAGTTCTTTGCTCCATAGTTATATGCTACAATTGGCTGCATACCCGATGAAATACCAAATAAAGTAACAAACAAGAACATGTACACTTTTGATATAACACCTAATACGATGATAGATTCGTTATTCACATATGTACGAAGTAAATTATTGAGCACAGCCATCAGAATACCATCCTCTGCTTCCACAATAAATGCAGAAACCCCAACCGCTAAAATAGTTGCGATAATTGCTTTTGATATGCCGAATCCTTTTTTTACACCCAGTTCATTTTTAAGCTTGCTGAGATGGTAATAAGCATACATAAAGCCTACAATTTGCGAAACTGTAGTTGCAATCGCTGCTCCTCGGACGCCCCAATTAAAGTGTTTTACAAGAATATAATCAATAATCACATTCATGATTGCACCAATACTGGTGCTTATGATTGAAATTTGGCTTTTTCCCATAGAAATCATTAAGTTAGATGTAAAAACTGTCCAACTTAAAAATATGGAACCAAAAATAATAACAGTTAAATATTCTATAGCATATTCTAAAATTTCACCACTTGCTCCGAGACGATATAATAACGGTTCCGCATTAAAATATATTAAAAGCATTAACGGCACCATAACTATCAGTACAAGCGTAAATCCATTAGTAATTGTATCTCGGGCTTTCTCTAGGTCATTAGCACCTCGAGCTCGCGAAAACGCGGTTGATGTACCGATACCAATCATCATACTTAATGCGATTATAATACGTTGAATAGGAAATACAATTACAAGCGCGCCAATACCATTCGGATTAACGTAGTTCCCTATAAACATCGTATCTACCATATTATATAATTCTGAAACAAGCATTGAGATAATGATTGGAACTGATAACTTAAAGAGTAATTTCCCTATATTTCCTCTTGCAAATGAAATATCATTTGATGACATATATACCTCCAAATTTAAACTACAAGGGAAATTGTATCACAACATGTTAGCTAACTCAATTGAGCCAAAACATAGAAAAGAAGTAATAGCGTTTAAAGACTGCTTATTACTTCTTTTCAAATTATTTATATTCTAATACAATACTTTCATATGGTCTTAATATGACCTTATTCTCAACAATCTTGGGATTTTCATAGTTATGAACAATAACAGAATTAATATTGGGATTAACTTTATAATATACTTCTTTTTTATAAAAATTATGTATGCATAAATATCTAATCTCTCGATGTGTACGATAATAAACAAAAAGCTGTGGATGATCTAAATCAATAAATTCAATATCCCCTTCAATTAAAACTGCATCCGCTTTTCTAATGGCGATAAGATCTTTGTAATAATAGAATATTGAGCTATGATCTTCTAGACATTCAGAAACAGATTTTAATTTGTTTGATTTTGAGAATGATAACCAAGGCTGTGTTTCACTAAAACCATAATTTACATCATAATCATTCCAAGGAATCGGTGTTCTACCATTATCGCGAGAGCGTTCTTTAAAGATTGCTATAATTTCATTTTCATTTTTGTATTCTTGCAAAATATTATAATAATTTTTTGTCTCAATATCTTGATAATCCTCAATGGAATCGAAATTTGCATTCGGCAAACCAATTTCTTCTCCCTGATATATATAGACAACACCTTTTAGCGTAAATATCATGTTCGCCAGCATAGCTGCACCTTCAAAGCTCTCGTCCGTAAATCTTGAGATCGCACGCGGTTGATCATGATTGTTTAGAAATAACGACATTGACGCATTTTCTTTCAACATACCCATTTGCCAACTCGCATATATCTTTTTTAGCTCTAAAAAATCGAACGCTTTCAATGACCATTTATCACCGTCACGATAATCTACTTTAAGATGATGAAAATTGAAAATTGTACTGAGGCCGCTTTCTCCTTTTTTCGAATACTGACTCGCTTTTTCTATACTGGTTGAAGAGAGTTCACCGACAGTCATAACATCATCATACTTTGCATAGCTTTCTTTACCCAGCGTTCTTAAATATTCAGTTACCTTGGGACCATCGGTATAATATTTTCTTCCATCTCCTGTTTCATCATCAAGAAATAGTTTTGGCTTAGAAATAAGGTTTATTACATCAAAGCGAAATCCACGAACACCTTTTTCGAGCCAATAATTACATATTTTAACAAACTCAGCAAAAACTTGAGGATGCTCCCAATTTAAATCTGCCTGTGTTTCATGAAACAAATGAAGATAATACATATCTAGTTCTGGTACATATTTAAAAGCGCTCCCTCCGAATTTTGATTGCCAATTAACTTTATCTTTAACAAAGTAATAGCGATTCATATAATCTTTTTCTTGCTTTAATGCTTTTTGAAACCAAACATGTTCTGTGGAAGAGTGATTAAAGACCATATCAAGCATGATATCGATGTTTTTCGCTCTCGCTTTATCTATGAGTTCTTGAAGATCATCATCTGTTCCAAATCTTGGATCAACATGATAGTAATCCTGAACATCATAACCATTGTCATTTTGTGGTGAAATAAAAACAGGCGTTAACCAAAGAACATCTACTCCTAAAAAAGAAAGGTAATCTAGTTTCTCAATAATGCCCCTTATATCGCCCTCACCATCCGCATTACTATCTTTAAATGATTTAGGATAAATCTGATAAACTATTTTATGATCCATGCTTCTTGCTTCTTCCCACATAAATTGTCAGTAACATTGGCACAAGAATTGCGACTGCGGCAATCAATACAAATTTGGGCCAATCTACAAGGTTGAAAGATAAAATACCTGGTAAACCACCAACACCAATACCATTGGCCATCAATCCCATACCTACAGACATGATGCCTGCAATGGCTGAACCAATCATAGCTGCAATAAAGGGGAAATGATATTTTAAGTTAATGCCAAACATGGCTGGTTCTGTTACCCCAAGATAGCATGAAATTGCTGCGGGTACTGAAATTTGTTCTTCTTCCTTATTTCCCCAGTTTAAAATGATAATACCTAATACCGCGCTTCCTTGAGCAATATTACTAAAGGCAATCATCGGCCATAACAATGTTCCTCCAAAATCATTTGCTAGCTGTAGATCAATGGCATTGGTCATATGGTGCAGACCAGTTATAACAAGTGGAGAGTAGAAGAAACCAAACACACCAGCAAATAAAACTCTCACTTTTGATGTGAGTCCAGTGTAAACAACTGATGATATTGCACTTCCAATTTTCCAGCCAATTGGACCCAATACAGTATGAGCAAATAAGACTGTAGGAATTAATGCAAATAATGGTACAAAAATCATTGCCACTGCATTTGGTATAATTTTCTTAAAGAATTTTTCTAGATATACTAAGGTAAAACCTGCAAGCATAGCAGGAATCACTTGTGCTTGATAACCAATCATTCTTATTTGTGTAAACCCAAAATCCCAAACTGGGATATCTGCCACTGCCGTTCCTGATACGTCATAGGCATTAAGGAGTTGTGGTGAAACAAGCGTAATCCCTAATACAATTCCTAAAATTTGGGTTGTTCCCATTTTTCTGGTTATTGACCAGGTAATACCTACAGGCAAGAAATGAAAAATTGCTTCTCCAATCAACCATAAAAAGTGATTGACACCACCCCAAAATGGATAAACATTGGCTATAGTATCTTTAGTACCATCAGCCAAAGTAATTAAATCAATGCCTTCAAGTATATTTCTGAAACCTAAAATTAACCCTCCAACAACAATCGCAGGTATTAAGGGTGCAAATATTTCTGCTAAATTGCTGGCTGTTTTTTGTAAAAAGTTCTGTTGCGTCTTAGCTAATTCTTTCACTCCATCTTTAGTTGTCCCCTCAATTCCACTTAACTTAGCTAACTCTTGATACATCAAGTCTACATCATTACCTATGATCACTTGAAATTGTCCTGCTTGCGTAAAGCTTCCTTTTACACTTGGAATTGCCTCAATTGCTTCAATATCCGCTTTTTGTGGATCTTGTAGTACAAAACGCAAGCGTGTAACACAATGCGTCATCCCTGCTATATTTTCTTTTCCACCTATTTTATCCAATAATCGCTGTGCATCTTGAGCATAGTTTGCCATAATTCTTCCTCCTTTAAATCGTTGTTGCTAAGCTAAAAATAATAAAGACCTTCCTAAGAGCACACTTAAAGTGTACTCCTAGAAAGGTCTTGCCCAAATTTCATAAGGTTACAAGCCTACTTCTGATTTGCCATTTGCTCCAATCTATGGATATGAATGGTCAAATACACAAGTTCTTGAGAGTTTAGCTTAGCATCGAAACGATGCTCTATATATTTTTGAATTTCTTGCGCAGTACTGTAAGCGCTTTGAAATTCTTCAATCACATTATATAAAACAACCTCATCAAAGTCAAGTTGTTCTAAAGAAACAACTCTGTGCACAAGCATCTTTAAGTGAATCATAATTCTTTGGGTTGCTAATTCTTCTGGTTTAAGGGGAATTAAATAACGATCTCTTATAATATTTAACATGTCATAAACCGCATCCACGACCAACGTAGATTTATTGTTTATTTCGGTATTATGTCCATTAACAATATGAACTGTTAAAAAGCCAGTTTCATCAAATGGTAAATCAATATTAAAGACTTGGTTGATTCGGTAGTAAATCTTTTCTGCGAGTCTAAATTCATCTGGATATAATATTTTCAAATCATAAATCAACATATTTCTAATTTCTTGCCCAGCCTTATACCTCTGTATTGCAAAATGTATATGATCTACTAAAGTTAAAAATGCATGTGATGCTAGGTTCATATCTTCTTTTTTGCTCTCTTCATCTATAATTCGGTATAAATCCATAAATACATCTTGGGGAATTTCTTCAATAAGCTGGCTTGATTTGTAATAGTCTTCTCTCTTTAATTCAAAAACTTTTTCTATTTTATTGCTGGGTATTTTTTGTAGTGGTTTTGCATTAAAGCCTATTCCTAAGCCAACAATAATATATTCTTGGAAATTATGGGTCGCTTGTACGACATTATTATTAAGTACTTTTTTTACTCTGTACAAGATATCCCCTCTTTCTCTTTAGTTATATTATAAGCATAATTATATATAATATACAACAAAGCCCCTCACGATGTAAGGAGCTTTATTTTGATTATTATTAAACTGAAACTTTTAATAGTCGACCATTACCATTTAATTTAACGCTTCCAGTATTAGCCTCCACAAATGCAGTTTCACCTTTATTTAAAGTAAGTTCATCTACTTGAACATTTCCCTCAAGACAAATAAGACCAACAAAACTTGTTTCATCCACATTAATAAATGCTTCTTGTGAAATGGTTAAGCTTGTTGTTTCAAAGTAAGGTGTTTTTAATAGTAATTGACTTACTAAACCATTTTCTTCTACAATTTCTCCTCGTGGACTAAAATCGGAGTCTAATGGACTTAACTTAGAAACTTCTATAGCTTGATCAATATGGAGTTCTCTAAGATTACCATCTTTATCTTTTCTATTGAAATCATAAACTCGATACGTTGTATTTGAGTTTTGTTGTACTTCACATAATAAGATGCCAGCGCCAATCGCGTGAATCGTTCCTGCCTCAACATAGATGACATCGCCTGCTTTGACTGGAACTTGTTTGAGTGTGTCTAACACTTCATTATTTTCAATGGCTGATCTAAATGCCTCTTGGCTTAATTCTTGGTTAGTTCCATAATAAATGAATGCGTCTTCTTCTGCATCAAGAATATACCACATTTCATTCTTTCCGTACTCCCCTTCAACTTCAAGTGCATAGGCATCATCAGGATGAACTTGAATGGATAAGTCCTGAGCTGCATCTATAAATTTCACAAGAATTGGAAAAAAGTCAAAATTATTTCCGTTAACTCCGAGTACTTCTTTTCCTTGTTTGTCAACATATTCTTTGAGTGTGAGTCCTGAGTGTTCTCCACTGATAACCACACTTGGACCATCATCATGCATGGATAGTTCCCATGTTTCAGCTACTTTATCATCTGTAAAGTTTTTTGAGAATTCTTCTTTAAGTCTATGACCACCCCATAAATACGATTTAAAAGCTGGTTTTAATTTTACAACTGCCATTATTTATTTCCTCTTTCTTTATTATAAACAAGTATTGCGCCACCTAGGATACCATTATCATCTCCAAGTGATGCTGGAACAAGTTTTACATTTTCCTTCACTACATCATATACTTTTTCTTTCACTAAATTTTCTACTTCTTCTATGTAACCTGCTGTTTTTAGAGCCACACTACCACCCAGTACCACAATACCTGGGTCCAAAAATGCATAAATGCCCGCAATTGCCTGGGAAATATATTCTTTTGTATCAGCCATTATCTTTTGAGCATCTTTATTACCTGCAACAGCGAGATCATTCACGATGCCTGCATGTTCGGCTTCAATACCTTTTTCTGCTGCTTGCGCAACAATACCTGTTCCACTACATAAAGACTCTAAACTACCCGCCTGTAGGTTCCCAATTGAAAATCCACCTGGTTGCAAGATGACATTAGCAATCTCTTGGGCAAAGCCTCGATGACCGATATAAATTTCTCCATCAACAATAAAGCCACCACCAAGACCAGTACTTACTGTTAGATATTGCACATGATTATAGCCTTTACCTGCACCAATTGTCGCTTCGGCAAGTCCAGCTAAATTAGCATCGTTTTCTAGATAGGCACTTAATCCAGTTAATTCTTTTAGACGTTCAACAAGATGAAGTCCATGCCAGCCCGGTAAATTAGGAGACTCTAACACAATACCTTTTTTTAAATCTAATGGTCCAGGGCAAGATAGACCAAGTCCTAAAACTTCTGAATTAAAGTTATTAATTTCATCCCCAATCCTTTTTAACGTGACTTCGGGATTATTAGGATCAGTTCTGAATGAAATTCTCTCAATGATTTCATAGTCTTCATTTACTAATGCAACCCGTGTGTTGGTACCACCGATATCAATACTAACTACTTTAGCCATAATTTCCTCCTTATATACTAGGAACATTTTAACATAAGATGAGAATTATTTGAATTAACATTCCATAGGTTATTATCTCATAATGTAATCTTTATATTTTTTTATATCTTCTTTTTTCATTTTTACAGTAACTATAGTCGATTCTTCATCGGTTGTTTCATCTTCCACACCATAGTCATTCAATATTTCATTGTAAATCGCGTGGTGCGCGAAGGGTATTTTAAACTGAACCGCTTTGTAGTCTTTTTGTAGTTTTCCTTCTATAACTTGCAGCAAATAATGACAATCTTCATTATTTAAGGCACTCATATAGTAAGTTTCCTCAAAACCAATATGTTTTTCTAAAATTGTATTACCATCGACTTTATCCATTTTATTATAAATTGTAATGATATCCTTATCGAGAACGTCCATATCTTTTAAAATATCATAAGTAATTTGCATTTGTAAATTTAAATCTTCATGACTTGCATCTACCACATGTATAATGAGGTCCGAATATTTTATCTCTTCGAGGGTCCCTTTAAATGCTTCTATTAATGCTGTGGGTAAATCAGAAACAAATCCAACCGTATCAGCAAACAATACGGGTTGACCCGAAGGCAAGAGACCTTGGCGCAATGTTGTGTCCAGTGTGGCAAATAACATATCTTTTTCAAATACATGATCATCACTTACCATCAAACGATTCATTAGCGTTGATTTACCCGCATTGGTATAACCGACAAAGGAAATAATGGGAATATCTTGATTAATTCTTCTTTTTCTTTTTGTTTCTCGTTGTTTTGAGACTGTTTTCAACTGGTTTTTAATATTATAGATTTCTCTTTGAATATGCCTACGGTCTGTTTCCAGTTTTTGTTCCCCAGGACCTCTTGTGCCGATACCGCCACCTGTCCTAGACAAGTAATCACTGTATCCGATAATTCTCGGCATCCGGTACTGTAATTGTGCTAACTTAACTTGTAGTTTACCTTCTAGCGTCTGTGCTCTTAGCGCAAAGATATCTAATATTAAATTTGTTCTATCAACAATTTTACATTCGATTAATTCCTCTAAGTTTCTAAGTTGTGAACCGGTCAGTTCGTGATTGACTACCAGCATGTCAATCTCTTCAGCCTCAACCCATTGTGCTATTTCATCAACTTTACCTTTTCCAAAAAAAGTACGTGAATCAACTTTATCTTTTCTTTGAACAATGGTTTTCACAACCTCGGCCCCTGCAGCATTCACAAGTTCATTCAATTCTTCCATTTTACTGCTAATATCTTCATCTAATTCTAATCCTACTGTTATCGCTCTTTCCATAAATGCCTCCTATCTTCATTATACATTATTCAAATCAATAATTTCCCTTGTAAACTAAGGGTTCTCTCGATATAATTAAAATACGTACTATCAGTTATAGTACAGGAGGTACTATGAATCATTTTAAAAGAGCCTGGCTCAGTGTCACAAGAAGAAAAGGCAAATCATTAATTCTGCTCGCTGTTGTATTTATACTTGGTAATTTAATTGCAGGTACTTTCGCGATTAAACAAGCTACTTTTCGTGTTGAAGATAACTTAAAGAAAAAACTTGGATTTAATGCAACGGTGGCAATCAACTATAATAAAATTTATGAAGATTTTGATTTCTCAACTGCTGATCAACCTAAAATGCCTGTAATTAGTAAAGAACTTATTGAAAAACTTGGCTCTTTACCACAAGTAAAATTTTTCGATTACGCTAAAACACACATAATAGATACGCCATCATTAAAATCAATTAATTTTAACGATAGCGAAGCATCGGAATTCAGTCAATTCTCTTTGCGTGGTGTGGAGTACTTAGAACTCATCGACAGTAAAGTAGGCCGTATTGAATTAGTTTCAGGGAGATTGTTTCAAAATGAGGATTTAAACGCCCAAATTATTCCCATTATTATTTCCGAAAACTTATTACTTGAAAATAACTTAAGAATTGATGAAATTATTGATATGAGTACTTCTTTACAACAATTATCAATGGAAAGTGAGCTTAATGCGCCTTTAAAACTTGACTATCAATTTAAAGTTATCGGAACTTTTAAGCCCATTACTTTTGGAAAAAACGAACAGCAAAATTATAGTGTTAATGCAATGTTGAATCGCATTTACTTGCCAAATAAATCAGTTGAACATATCCTTCAACAAGAAATCCGACTTGCTGAGGAAAACAATATTGATTTAAGCGACAACTATTTCTATCAAGAAGCACTCAACAAAAGTTACCAAGATTCTGTTTTTGTCACAGAGTCTGAGCAACAACTCATGCAATTTACAGAAAGTGCTCAAGCAATCATAGATGATACATTAGAAATCAAAACATCACAGGAAGCCTTTTCAATGATTGCTGCACCGATGGCAATTCTCTCACAGTTTGCTAGCATTACACTAAAAGGGGCCGCAATCACAACGATTATTATGCTTTCTTTAGTAGTTATTTTATTTTTGAGAGATCGAAAACATGAAATGGGAATCTACATCGCCCTAGGTGATAAGCAATGGAAAGTTTTATCTCAAGTTACTTTAGAAGTTATTATGATAACACTTTTAGGTTTGACCTTATCCTTTGGATCAGGGCTTATGTTAGCGAATAAAGCTTCCAATTTAATCATATACGACAATTCTGATCAAGGTGTCATGATCGATACTGAAAGTTCATTTATCCCAGCAGTCAATATGACAGAAGTTCAAGATGATTACACAATTAAGATTACCCCATCGTATATCATATCTATCTATACCCTTGGAACAATGGTTGCGGTCTGTGCCAGTGTTGTACCCATGTTCTATGTAACAAGAATGAAACCTAAGAAAATCTTAATGTAGGAGGAAATATGACTTTACTAAGCACAAAGAACATCAATTATTACTATCAAGATGGAGAAGCGAGAAGAGTAATCTTAAAAGATGTCAGTACTCAGTTTGAAAAAGGCAAATTTTATGCCATCTTGGGACAATCAGGATCTGGAAAAACAACATTTTTATCGCTTATCAGTGCTCTTGAGACACCAAAAACAGGCGAGATTACCTATGAAAACCAACCCATTAATGATATCGGCTTGGATACATACCGCAGAAATTATATTGGCATCATATTCCAAAGCTATAACTTGGTGCCACACTATACAGCAGTTGAAAATGTCTTAGTTGCTATGGATATTACTGATAATAACGTTCCTGATAAGAAATCTGAAGTGGCATACAACTTATTGGATTTTATTGGCATTAACGAAACTAAAGCGAATCGCTTAGTCACGCAATTATCTGGTGGAGAACAACAACGGGTTGCAATTGCTCGTGCTCTTTCAACCAATGTAGATTTAATTCTTGCTGATGAACCCACTGGAAATCTAGATGAGGGCATGGAAATGGAAATTATCAACATCTTTAAAGATTTAGCCCATAACCATGATAAATGTGTCATCGTCGTCACCCACTCCCAAGAAATCGCCAAGCAAGCTGATGAAATATTAATTCTAAGACAAGGTAATTTAACAACAGATGAAAAGGGTGATGACAATGAGTGATTTTTTAGATCAATTTACTAACGAGGCTTATCATAAAAACAAACCAACCCTCACTACACAACCTAGAAGACAAAACAATAAAGAAAACAATGATAAAAAACAAACTTCTTTAATTGATGAGAATATAGATTCAAATCACAATAATAATAATTATTTAAAAGATGAAGTCATTGAAGTTGACCCGGAATTCCATAAGAAAAATAGAAGAAAAAAAATAATGATTATTTGTCTTGGTATTTTCACACTAAGCATACTTGGTATATTTTATAATAAAGCCAATCATAAGATTTTACCCGATTTTGTAGATGTAGAAAGATATGAAGTGGATCAATGGGCCAAAAAAAATAATATAGATATCATTTATACAGAAAGTTTTAGTACTAAAATTGAAAAAGATCGCATCATCAGTCAAGAAATCGAACCTTTTAAAAAAATTAAAAAGGGTTCTACTATCAATATGAGCTTGAGTTTGGGTGCCGATCCAGAAGAAACAATTCCTTTACCTGACTTTTCAAAGATGACCAGAGATGAAATTGATTCATGGATACAAGAAAATAAAATGTCATACATTCAACTAGAGCAAGTCTATTCAACTGATATCGAAAAGGATCATTTTATTAAATTGGAAATTAAAGATAAAGATGTCAGTGCAGAAAGCTTTAAAAGAAAAAATAAAGCAAGCATCACTGTTTCTAAAGGTAAAGAGGTGTTTGAGAAGAATATTCAAGTACCCGACTTTAAAAATAAAACAAAATCTGAAGTTGAGCTATGGATAACAGATAAAGGCTTTATTAATAAAGCAATTTTCGAAGAAATTTATCATGATGAAAAACAAGCAGACGAAGTCATTTCGCAAAGTATTAATCCTGGAGAAAAAGTCAGCCGAGACGATATCATCACGTTTGAGATATCAAAAGGGAAGGCCATAAAAGCTCCAGATTATTCTCAAACTGAAATGGTTAGTTTTGATACAGTTAACACTCATGGCGCTCATGTAATCAGTAAAGAAATTTATACAATGACATATGCTTATGGTGCCTTTGTAGAACAAAGTGTTCCTGCTGGTACAATGATGAATGACAACCCTGAACTGACAATCGTGGTCTATTACTCAATAGGAAAACCTTTTATAAAAGACCTCGTTGGGCAAAGCGAAGGTGATTTACCTGCTTTCTTTTACGAATTTAAAGGAAAAGGGGCTAATCTTGAATATAACACGTATTATATTAGCGACTGTGCACCAAAGGGAACGGTTGTAAATGCTTCTAAAAACAATGAGTTTTTAAACACCGAAGATGTGATTGATGTCTATGTTAGCACTGGTTCTCAGGGATGCGAGATACCGATAGATTAATAAAATAAATGGACCTTCTTGAGAAGGTCCATTTTCTATTATCTTTTATTTTTTTCTTGAATTAACTTTTCAACAGGAATTAAGTTCACACGACCCTGTTTTACTTCGTAAATCTTATCATAAGCCGATAAAGTTTCTTCAAAATAAATATGGCTCACATTAATAAAAGTTTTGTTTAAAGATAACATATCTTTTTCAATCTCTTTTGCAACAGCAATGTCTAGACTTGCAAGAATTTCATCACTGACAATAATACTGCTATTGAGAAATAGCGCACGTGCTAGCAACAATCTCGCGCGTTCTCCGCCAGATAAATTAGCACCATTATTGATTAAATGAAAATCAATAGAACGATGTTCCAAGCCAACTCTATGAAGAAGACTGACTATTTTCTCTCGATTTGTTTTTTTATATAAACTGATATTATCTTGAATCGTTCCATTAAAAATAAAACCAATTTGATCAACGACGGCTAATTGTTTAAAGTAATTTTCCGCATTTATTTTATCAATCATTATATCATTACAGTAGATTGCTCCTTGTAATGGTGTAATCTGTCTTCTTAAACTTTTCAATATAGTACTTTTTCCTGAGCCACTTTCTCCAACTATGAGCACCTTTTCATGTTTGTTTATCCTGATGTTAACGTCGCTTAGAATCGTTGCTTTATTATATCCTAAGTCAACATCAAGAAATTCAAATTGTTGAAAATCTTTCAAAGGCATATTACCCACAACTGCTTGTTCTTTAAATACCTTGTCAAAGCCCGTAAGTATCGCACTCACACCGCGCATCTGCGTTATCATTGGACTTATCTGTTGCATCGGACCTGTGGTACTTGCAAAAGCTGTTCCCGCTAAAAGAGTTGTCCCGAGCGATAGATTTTGCTTCTTAGCAAAAATTAGTCCCATAAAAATAAGTGCTAGAAGAATACTTGATTGAATAAGAGCATTTAAAGCATCAACCTGACTCGTTTTTTTATCAAGATTATAATTATCTTTCTGGAGCTCAGTTGCATGTTCTATGAATTGTTTTCTTACTTTGCTCTGTAATAAATTTTGCTTAATCACTAAAAAACCATCTAATGTTTCTTTAATATAATTTGTATATTTTTCTAGTGCTGAAGATTTAATATTTTCTTGAGCGATAATTGGTTTACTGGTACTATGGGCAATCTTAGCAAAAACCAAGATGAGTATAAGTGCTAAAAATAATAACTTAATATTAAGGGTCGCTAAAATAAGCAGTGTCACCAAAAGCCTCAAGACGATTTCAATTAAATATATTAAGTTAAGATAGAACTTTTCTGCGTAACGATCCATATCATTGGTAAGCTGAGTTAAATAAACTTGTTGGTCTTGTGCACTAATGGTTAAAAGATCCAGCTGAAATAGTTGGTCTAAGTAACCAGCTTTTAATTCTTGTTGACTTAACTTAAAATAAGCTTCTTTTGCTTTTGTTACCATTCTCTTTAAAATAAACTCTCCTAAAAGCAAGATGACAAGATATTTAGCAACTGAAAGTAAATTACTTGAATCACCCTGTGTCGCATAATCAACAATCAAGCGCATTGAATAGAGCGAAATACCGCTCAAAATAGAGAGTAATAACATGCCAAAGCTATATATTAACAATTTTCTCTGATTTCCGTATTTATATTTATTCATCGTTCTCAACCGACTCTTCCAGTTTTATCACTTTATCAAATCTTTCTTCTAAATAATCAAGGTGTCTATGTGAAACGCAAATGACCGTTTTATCAAGTTGAAGAATTGCCTTATAAACAGCATAAGCAGTTTGATCATCTAGGCTTGCACTTGGCTCATCTAAAATTAATATTTGTTTATCTTGATACAAACTGCGTGCTAAACTAATTCTTTGTCTTTGCCCGCCAGAAATATTATTACCATTGTTTTTAAGTTCATAGTCTTCTTTTTCAGGTAAGCTCTCAATCCATTCGTATAATGATAATTGCTGTAATATCTCATTAAATTTACTTTTATTAAATGGTTTGTTTAATATAATATTATTTTTGATGGAGTCATTAAAGAGAAAATGCTCTTGTCTAGCATAAGCAACTTGACTCCAATAACTTTCCTCACTAAGATCTTTTACATTAATGGCATCATAAGTAATTGTTCCGTTATCATAATTTAATGTGTTTGTTATCGCCTCAAGTAAACTTGTCTTACCAACACCTGAAGGTCCATGAATAAGTACTTTCTCATTTTTATTGATTTCCAAATTGATACCGTTTAAAACAAGGTTATCGCCATACTGGTGTGATAAGTTATTAACCAACAACTTATCTTTAAATGTGAATGGAAGGTTTAATTTTTGTTTAATATTATGACCTGTAATTTTATTATAAATATTAATTGATGTTTTAAATCGATTTATAAATGAAAATCCAGAAATCATCGTCCATGTTAATTGACCCACAAGATTAACAATCATTACCATTTGTGACGCTTTAATGTGACCATTTAATAATAAATAAGCAGCATATATATAAGCAATAATTTGGTAGGAGGAAGCAAACCAATGGGTAATATCAGCTTGTAAGTTATTGATTGAAAAATTTTTATCTTTAGCTTTTTCTAATGCATTTACATCACTCTTAAATTTATTGCTAAAAATATTTTCAACACCATACAGTTTTATCGTCTCTAAGCCTCGTAGCACATTTGAAAGACCTTTATGATAATTGCTATTTTCTACTTGTACCCTATTTTTCGATGTCGCAGCTGCGTCTTTGAAAATATAAGTCAAGGCAAGTAGAAGGAACGAAGCAACAGCGGTCGTTAATGCGAGTAATGGCGCTAGCAATGCAAGTACAATCAAGCCAATAATAAAACTCCCTAGTGAAAAAGTAAGATTCAAAAGCGAGAGAAAAAAATCTGATTCAAAAAGATTAATATCTGATGTTAATTCTGCTTGGTATTCTTCCTGAGACTTCTCTTTAAAAGTAATCGTATCTGTTTCTAATAAATTATCATAAGCCAATAACCTTACTTGCACGAGAATATCCCGCATAAATCCAATCCGCATAAAACGAGAAATTAATTGTAAAACAATCGGGGCAAGCATACACAATACAGAAACGATTATGATTCCAAAATATTCTTTCGGACTATCTACTTCAAATATTTTAAACGTATTCGATAGCGCAAATGTAAATAAAACGTTGGCAGGTGTTGTGATAAAAATTGCCAACAAATAAATACTAAATTGTTTCTTATTTTTATATAGTAACGATTTTATCGACATAATATTTCCCCTTTAATCTGCAATTGCTGCGAAATAATCCGCAATCCTTTTTATCTCTTCTTTATTGATTGAATAATATATACGTTTTCCTTTAGAGCGGAGTCTTAATAGTCCTGCCGTGGTCAAGATATCCATATGGTGGGATACTGTTGAAGGACTAAGATTTAAGCTATCTGCAATTTCTTTTAAGTAATATTCCTTATCTAAAAGCATTGTAAAAATAGAAAACCTTTTATGATCGCCAAGCGCCATAATTTGTTGTTGAATATTTTCTATCTTTTTCTCATCTTGTTTTTCTATTTTTTCCAGCTCTGACTCGAGTATTCCATATTGAACAAAGAATAACTCGCTTTCATCAATTCCAAGTTTTGTTATTTGTCCTTTATAGTTGATAAGAGAATAAGCAAAATGAAAGTTTTCTACTTCATGAACTGAGAAACTATCTAAATCAACAAATCTATCTACCGCTAAGTCTTTTATATGATTTGGATATAAACCCTGATTAAACTTAGCATCAATCAAATATTGGTATTTCTCTGAGAATTTAGAATAAACTCTATTGATTTCATTTAACAATACAATAAAATCCTCGTAAATTCTCTCAATCTCGATAAAGTATTTTACAATATCGTACTTCACTGCTTCAGCACAATCCAATAGCTCTATATGTTTTAATAAGTTTATATAGTCAAGCTTAGATTCACTCAATATACCATCATAATACTGAAATAAGCGCTTAATTGTATCTTGATCCCCATCATATTGGTTTAATAACAATGACCTAACGGATCCTATCGTAAATTTTTCTAATGTAAGTTCATTTATATACAAGACTTGCGACTGAAAAATAATACTGACAAACGTGCCTATTGGAACTAATTCGTTAATACGCATCATCTCATCATATCTATTCAGTATCTCTTTAGTATCTCCTAAGAGTTTCTGGTGTTCATCATAAAAGTAATTATAATGTTGGTTAATCCAATTTATTCTATTATCATCAACTTTCAATTTATCTACAGAATAAAACTGTGCACTTGTTATGAGCGTAACCATTTCCAATAATTTTATGGGTTTTTTATGTACTTCAAGACTCATTATACCACTTCCTTGAAACTATCATATATCTATGTTCGATATTTGTCAAACATATCTTTGGTATTATCGAATCAATAAACTTGTTACTTATATTTCTTTGTGTTACTATGCTAATACAAGAGGTGATTTTATGAAGAAGAAAAATATAATCTTATCAACATTAA
>DATBUC010000154.1:0-6139 GCA_036516515.1 Erysipelothrix sp.
CGCAATAAATTGAAACCATTTTTGTTTGATTTCTCTTAAAATATCTTTTACCATGCAATCTCATCCGCCGTTTTAACACTGTCATTATGCCAAGTTTTCTCAACTTTACCATTTTTAATTTCAATCACATGATCGGCCATTTCGGTAATGCTGGGGTTATGGGTGATTAATACAACTGTCATCCCATAAACATCTGAACATTCACGTAAAACCGTTAAAACTTGTCTTCCTGTATCAGTATCTAAAGCCCCAGTGGGTTCATCACACAACAATAATTTCGGGTTTTTCGCAATGGCTCTAGCAATCGCAACCCGTTGTTGTTCTCCCCCACTTAATTGGGCAGGAAAGTTGTGTAAACGATCCGCTAAGCCTACTTGGGCTAAAATCGTTTGCGGATCTTTCGCATCGTTACAAATTTGGGTCGCCAACTCAACATTTTCTAAGGCTGTGAGGTTAGGAATCAAGTTATAGGATTGAAAAACAAACCCGACATCATCACGGCGGTATTGGGTTAAGGCTTTGTCTTTAAATGAGGAAATATCTTTACCATCAATTAAAACTGCCCCGCTGCTGGCATCATCCATGCCACCCAATATATTCATCACTGTGGTTTTACCCGCTCCTGAAGGACCGACAATAACCACGAAACTGCCTTTTTCAATGGCAAAATTAACCCCAGCGGCAGCTTCAATCTTTAAATCACCAACTTGATAAATTTTATAAACATCTTCTAATTTAATATAACTCATCTTCTAGCCTCCTTGCATATGCTAATAAGCTTGTCGGTTCATTGGCTAAATCACACCAGAACACAGCCCATAATAATTGTTTTAAAATATAGCCCCGCATCACTTGTGGTACATGAGCCTCAACTAAATCATGCCCATTAATTTTTAACTCAGCTAAGGTTTTGGGTCTTTGCTTTACTTGCTGAAGATATTTTTGCACCTTGGGTGATTGGGGTTGTAGTTTGCTTAAAAATAATAAGTAATCATGAAATAAAGCTTGATTTTTTAAAAAGAGGGTTTGTAAATCAACAGATTCACTGTAATACAAGTGATGTAAATCACGCATTTGTTTGATGAGCGTTTGACTCAGTCCAAACGCTTCTAACCAAGCACGATATTCATTAAGATCTTTTTCAATTAAGATTAAACGATAAAGTGCTTGATGACTTAAGTGAAGCACCGACTTGGGCACTTCCGTTTTAAAAATCGCCCTTAAATAATCATCATATAATAACATCACTTTCATTAAGTAAGGACCTTCTAATAATTTTTTTACTTCTGAAGCCATTTGCTTTTTTTCTAAGCGTAAATCGGTAATTAAAGCCGCTTCCAGTTTTTCATCAAAATGATAACCATCTGTTGCCATCAGTCTTAAAGCCCTGATTGTCCTGAGATGATCTTCTTGCATTTTTTGTTTCGAATCACCAATTACCCTTAAAATCCCCTTTTCTAAATCGCATAAACCGCCATGATCATCATATAGTTTTTCATCACTGTCTAAATAAAGCGCGTTAATGGTAAAATCACGTCGCCAGCTGTCTTCTAAACGAGATTCAGTAAAGGTTATGGTAGGATAGCGAAATGCTTGATAGTTTGCTTCCTTGCGAAATTGGGTAATTTCAATATCATAGACATCATACTTGAAATGGACCGCTCCAAATTCTGGATAATGTTGTATGTGAGGCATTTTTATAAATGTTTCAAATAACTGTTGTGAAGGCATCGAAGTCGCAAAATCTAAATCATAGATTTTAGCTTGCGGATTCGCGATTTTGTTTCTCACATAACCCCCGACAAGGTAAATTTCATGATTTTGATCACAAATTACTTGCATAATCGCCTCTTTAATATGAATGGGTATCATCGCTATCCTCTCCTTATTATATTATACCATGACAATAAAAAAAGATGGTCCATGATGACATGAACCATCTTTATATTAAGCCCATTTAATCAATTTGAATGGTGCTGTGTACTTCTTCCTCAGTTTTACTTGGAAGGACAACTTTTAAGACCCCATCTTGATAGCTCGCTGTTATTTTCTTCGCATCGACATCTGGGAAGCGAATTTGGCGATTGACACTATGGAAAGCACGTGATTGATAGAAGTAGTTTTTTTCTTCTTGTTCATCTTCAAAACGATGCTCAGCTTTAATGGTGAGGATATCACCTTTATAATCTAAAGCAATATCATCCTTGCTTAAGCCTGGCATTTCTAATTCGACGACATAGTCGTCACCTTCTTGATAAATATCAAGACCACTACCATAAGTAAATGTATTCATGAAATCATCGTCTAAAAAGCTATCTACCAAAGATGTTGGTCTTTTTCTTACTGCATATTTCATTTTTCTACCTCCTTTTTAGCACTCACACTACCTAAGTGCTATCTACTTATATTCTAACACATCTTTTAGCAGTGTCAAGTGTTGAGTGCTAAATTGGTATTTGCTACCATCACTAATCTATTTGGTGTAAAATAGAATGTAAAGGAGGCAATAATATGAAATATCAATTAGTACTTGTACGACATGGCGAAAGTGAATGGAATCAACAAAATCTATTCACAGGTTGGACCGATGTAGATTTAAGTGATAAAGGAAAAGAAGAAGCTTACCAAGCAGGGAAATTACTGTTGGAAAAAGGCTTCGACTTTGATATGACTTACACTTCTTATTTAAAACGTGCCATCCATACCCTTAATATTATTTTGGATGCAATGGATCGCAACTGGTTACCGGTAACGAAAGATTGGCATCTTAATGAACGACACTATGGTGGTTTACAAGGATTGAATAAAAAAGAAACTGCCGATCAATATGGTGATAAGCAAGTTTTACTTTGGCGCCGTTCTTATGATGTTTTACCTCCAAAGTTAGCAGAAAATGATGACCGTTCTGCACAAAACAGTCCTGCTTATCAAGCTTTAAAACCGCAAGAGATTCCCCAAGCTGAATCATTAAAAGAAACCATTCAACGGGTCGTTCCTTATTTTGAAAGTGAAATCAAACCTAAAATACTTGATGGCAAACGAATCTTAATTGTGGCCCATGGCAATTCCTTACGCGCCCTGGTTAAATATTTTGAAGATTTAAGCAATGATGAAATCTTAGAAGTTAACATCCCCACAGGCTCTCCCTTAGTCTATGAATTTGATGAGAACTTTGCCTTTACCAATAAATATTATTTGAAATAGATACCCCTCGGGGTATTTAACTAGCATTTGTAATGATAATTTTGTACAATAGGCTTGTTATTTAGGAGGGTTTTAATGAAGAACAATATAGGTTTAATTGGTTTAGCTGTCATGGGGTCCAACTTGGCCTTAAATATGGCAGATCACGGTTATGATGTTTCCGTTTATAACCGTACAACAGCGGTTGGGGAAAAGTTTATTAAAGATCACCCCCATGATCGCATTCATTTATATAAAACTTTAGAAGATTTTGTGAACTCTTTAGCGTCACCACGTAAAATTATCTTAATGGTTCAAGCCGGTCAAGCGGTTGATAAAGTGATCGCCTCACTGCTACCACTACTTGATAAAGAAGATATTATTATGGATGGTGGTAATTCAAACTTTAACGACACCATTCGTCGTACACAAGAAATAGAAGCCTTAGGCCTTTATTACTTAGGGGTTGGTATTTCTGGTGGTGAAGAAGGCGCCCGTTTTGGTCCAGCCATTATGCCTGGTGGTAGTAAAGCTGCCTATGAACATGTCGATGAGATTTTAGAAAGCATCGCCGCGAAAAAAGATGGTGAAGCTTGCTGCGCCTACATCGGTGATGATGGTGCCGGGCACTATGTCAAAATGGTTCATAATGGTATCGAATATGCCGATATGCAATTGATTGCGGAAAGCTATAGCTTACTGAAAGATTTAGGGGGCTATTCAAACCAAGAACTTGCGGAGATTTTTGCCCAATGGAATCAAGGAGAATTGGAAAGTTACTTAATTGAAATCACTTCCGAAATCTTCCGTTCAAAAGATGATCGGACTGATCAAGATATGATTGATGTCATTTTAGATAAAGCAGCGCAAAAAGGAACAGGTAAGTGGACGGTTGAAGAAGCTTTAAATACCGGTACGGATGCCTCCCTTTTAGCCAGTGCAGTCTTTGCCCGCTTTATGTCTTCGAAGAAAGAAGAGCGTGTCCACGCGCAAGAAGCCATTGATCTGGATATCACAAACAATATTCAAAAAGATGAAACATTTGTGGAAATGGTAAGACAAGCCCTCTATGCAAGTAAAATTATCGCTTATGCGCAAGGCTTTGACTTAATGAAAAATGCAGCAGCCATCCATGATTGGGATTTAGACTTTGGTAGCATCGCTAAAATCTTTAGAGAAGGATGCATTATTAGAGCACGCTTTTTAGATCGCATTGCTCAGGCCTATCAACACAATCCAAAATTGGCTAATTTAATGCTTGATGAAAGCTTTAAAACACAACTCTTAGAGTATCAAGTCAGTTTACGCAAAGTGTCGGCCCTCGCGATTGAAAATGGCATCAGTATTCCTGCCTTCACCAATGCGATTGCTTATTTCGATGCCTATCGTACAGGCCGTTCCAATGCGAATTTAATTCAAGCACAACGGGACTTATTTGGTGCCCATACTTTTGAGCGTATTGATGAAAGCGGCCACTTCCACCACAATTGGAGCAATCACGATGAAAAGTAATCACATTGTCAGCATTTTTGGTGGGACAGGTGATTTAACATACCGTAAGTTGTTGCCGGCCTTTTACAACCTCACGCACCGCCAACAACTACCAGAAGATTTTCATATTGTGATTATTGGTCGACGCGATTACACCAGTGAATCTTATCGCGAGACACTCAAACCATGGATTTTAGAACACAGTCGTTGTGATGTCGATCCGCAAATTTTAGAATCATTCTTACAAATGGTTTCTTACTTTAAAATGACATTTACTGAAAGTGATGATTATCCAGCACTTAAAGATTATTTTGATACGTTAAATCCTGACGCTAAAAAATTATATTATTTTGCGGTATCACCTTCCTTTTTTGAAGTGATAGCGACCCACTTAGCCGAAAATAACTTAAATCAAAATGCCAAGATTATTATTGAAAAGCCTTTTGGAAATGACTTAGAATCAGCCATCCAAATCAATAATACGCTCACCCAATATTTCCAAGAAGATGATATTTATAGAATTGATCATTACATTGCCAAAGAAATGGTCCAAAACATCTTTACCATTCGCTTTGCCAATGAAATCTTTAAACGGATTTGGGACCAGCAAAGTATCGCCAATATTCAAATCACCGCAGCGGAGACGGTGGGTGTAGAAAATCGGGGTAACTTTTATGAGCAAACAGGCGCTTTAAAAGATATGTTTCAAAACCATCTTTTACAAATCTTATCGATTGTGACGATGGAAGAGCCTGATTCCTTTGATGCTTATGATATTCACAAGCGCCAAGAGGATGTTTTAGAAAAAATAATCATTGAGAATATCAATGAAGACGTTGTCTTTGGGCAATATCAAGGCGATGAAAACCATCTGAGCTACCGACAAGAACAAGATGTCGCAAGTGATTCAACAACAGAAACCTTTGTCGCTCTTAAATTGGGAATTGATAATGAACGATTTAAAAATGTGCCAATCTACGTTCGTACTGGCAAACGGATGCATAAACGCGCTACTGAGATCGTGGTGGAATTTAAAGAACATATGGCTACCCAAGCCAACGTACTGATTATTAAAATTCAACCTGATGAGGGCGTTTACTTTAAGTTCAATATTAAAAAACCAGGCTCCAGTAATGAAAGCCAAGCAGTGTTTATGGACTTTTGTCAAAGCTGTGATTATGAAAACAGACAAAACACTCCTGAAGCTTATGAACGCTTACTTGAAGCAGCCTTAGTGGAAGATCATACTTTATTCGCCAGCTTTAAGCAGGTACAATTAAGTTGGAAATTAGCGGAAAAGATTTTGAAAGAAAAACAAGATCGTAATATCCAGCCTTACAAGGTATTCTCTAATGGACCTCAAGCAGCATTTGATCTTTTAGAAAAAGATGGATTTAGTTGGATTGAAGAGTCCGTCCTAGGTGAATTACAGTATAGTAAATTTGAATAAAACAAAAGGAGATTA
>DATBUC010000155.1:0-3229 GCA_036516515.1 Erysipelothrix sp.
AATCGTTATGAAGCCCAAGTTTCATAAAAGAGTTTTAATCCTTGGCTTAATTTTTATTATTCTGTTGACGATACTGAATGTAGTCATGCAACCTTATATAATAAATTAGCTTAAATAAGTTAAAAGGCATCGTGAGATGCCTTTTTTTGTTGCTTGCGATAAATGCTGGGTGCACAGCGGAAATGTTTTTTAAATGTACGATTAAATTGCGAAATACTATTAAAGCCACTTATAAAACAAATCTCTGTAATGGGCTCATTGGTATGAACTAACAAATAACAAGCATGTTGGAGCCTTGTCTTATGAATGTAATGGGAGATATTGATACCAACTTCTCTTTTAAATTCCCGACTTAAGTATTCAGGACTGATACCCGCCCAGCGGGCCAACTGATTTAAATCAAGTGGCTTATTATAATTTTCTTTGATATAAGCCTTTACTTTTAAAATTACGGATATTAAATCTAAAGAATCCTTTTCAAGATGATTGATATATAAATTGTCATCAATAAAACTATCGTAGATTTCAAATAATATATGCATCATTTTCGTCAAGGCTCTTAAATTTTTAACATAGGGATAGGTCTCTGTTTTTAGTTTAATCTCTAAGATTACTCGCATAATTTCATCAATGCGCATTTCTGACAAGTGGGTAAAGGGGATGTCATGAGAAAACATTTGCGCGAGCTGTTCACTTTGTAAGGGGAAATTTTTGAAAAGACTAAACATGTCGAAATTTATGAGCAGAAATTCATGTTCACCTTTATGTACTAATGTTTCAAAATAAGCTTTTTTATCAATCAGAAACACATCCCCTTGCTTCATAGAAAAAGTTCCCTTTTTAAAACTTACAATTTCACTCCCTTTGAGTAAGATATAGATCGCATAGGTGTGTTGACAGCAATTGAGATAATATTCTTTTTGAGATAAGGACGCTTGATGCATACTATGGAAATAAAAACGGTTTTCATCTTCAAAAGAAATCGTGTTGATAAAGTGTTTCATAGTACTCCTTTCGCAAAATATGCAATATAAATCGTAAAATGAATCAATTTATAAGAAGTAAACAGTTGTAGATGTTGACATAATGAAGTTAAGCCGCGGTGATATACTGAGTAATTATATTCTATATGATTTTTGAAAGGATTGATATTGATATGAAAAAAGCAAGTGTAATACTTCTTGTCATTCTTTTAATCTTTGGCTGTCAGTCGAAAGCAAATGATAATCCCCTCGACTTAAGTCAAAATGACGAAAAAGTTGAGTTAGAATTTTGGACTTTTTGGGGTTCTGAATTACGAAGGCCGATTATTGAGAGAATTATTGATGACTTTAATGCGTCACAAGACAGGATTGTGGTTAAGCATATTTACAATCCTTATGGCGATATTTGGACCAAAGAGTTGGCAGCAATTGCCTCGGGTAATCCACCTGATGTCGTAATTAATGACATCAACGCTACCGCAATACGCGGGAAAAAGCAAAGAGCTGAGTCGATTAGTCCCTATACCAATAGCGCTTATGCAAAACAGTTTTTCCCTCATTTATGGGATGCAATGATTTATGAGGATGAAGCGTACGCCGCACCTTTCACAACAGATACCCGTGTCTTATTTTATAACAAGGATTTGTTTAAAGCGGCAGGACTTGATCCAGATAAGCCACCAACAACATGGGCAGAGCTAATCGCAATGGCCAATCAACTAGACCAAAAAGAGAATGGGGATTATAAAGTTTTGGGGTTTTATCCTTTATATAATGTTGGGGCTGATGTTTGGATGATCAACGCTAATGGTCAAAACTATATTGATAAAGAAGGGAATGTCTCAGTTGATACGGAAACTAACCGACGTGTCTTAACTTGGCTCCTAGAAAGAAAAAATCACTATGGTAAAACAGTTGTCGATCGCTATCAAGCAAAAGTTGATGGAGATCAAAGTCATCCGTTTTTAACGCAAGAACTGGCAATGGTCGCTGCAACGGGAACATTTTATCGACAAATTAAAGATTATGCTCAAGATTTTGAGCTCGGAGTTGCTTATTTACCGGAATTTGAAAAGGGGACAGGTCATACAAGTTGGGGTGGTGGCTTTGTAGCGGAAATCCCTTTTGGAGCCAAAAATCCAGATGCTTCATGGGAATTCATAAATTATTTAACGGATGTGCATGCGCAGACACTTTGGGGAGCTTTAAATTTTGATAATGTGGCCAATATAGAAGCGTCAAAAGCTGTCTTAAATCATGAAGAACTTAGTGATGAAGATAAGGCAGTTTATCAGGTACTTGATGAGAATCTAAAGCACACCATTTTAACACCCGCCATAGAACAACTTCCTAATTATTACGAAATTGTGAATCCGATTCTTGACGAAATTCTTTTAGAAAGAATCTCCGTTGAAGAAGGACTGAAGCAAATACAAAACCAGTTAGAGCAAGAGATCAGCAATGGGTCGTAAAAATGAGCACATCGGCTATTTATTCATAGCGCCTTGGCTATTAGGTTTTGTTTTCTTAACACTGGGGCCTTTGTTATTCTCTCTATTGGGTAGCTTTACAAATTATGATGTGACCTCGACATTCGATTTTATTGGTATTACTAATTATAAGCAAATGTTATTTCATGATAATCTTTTCTGGACCGCTTTATTTAATACACTTTATTACATTATTTTTTCTTTACCAATTACGATATTTTTAACCATTGTACTTTCGCATATGTTAGCTAAAGAGCATAAGGGCATCCGATTGTTAAGAACAATTTATTATTTACCTGCCGTTTTGTCAGGGGTTGGTGTCTATATTTTATGGATGCAACTGCTCGACCCCTCAACCGGTTTAGTAAACATATTATTAGGTTTTATTGGTATTAAGGGTCCCAGTTGGCTAACTGATCCTGCATGGACTAAAAATGCATTGATTTTAATGAAATTATGGAGTGTTGGTGGGGGGATGCTCATGTATATCTCCAGTATGCAAGGGATCAGTAAAAGCATTTATGAGGCTGCTGCTTTGGAGGGGGTTGGTCCTTTAAGAAGGTTTTTCTCAATCACGTTGCCGCTTATCAGCCCCGTCATATTTTTTGATATTGTAATGAGCTTAATTGGCGGTTTTCAAATATTTCAAGAAGCCTATGTTATGTCTACCAATGGTGCTGGAGGCCCTGCAAACTCGTTACTTTTCTATAACCTTTATATGTGGAATAAAGCCTTTAAGAGTTTTGATATGGGCTA
>DATBUC010000156.1:0-4501 GCA_036516515.1 Erysipelothrix sp.
GGCTTTTTTATATCAAAACAAGAGTATATGTATTAGTAGAACTGTATGACTTATGAGGAATATGATAGCATTAGTAGAGTACAAATATAGTCTGTTCATCTGACGAATTATGTGCTCAATCACCATTTCACTCAAACAATAAGCATCTTATAATAATGATATAGGGGTGATGCGATGTATCTATCAGAATTAAACATACAAATGATTCAATTGTTACTTTTAAAGTCTGAAATACCGCTTAAAGATTTAAGTTATCAATTTCATATACCTATCAAAAAGTTAAAATATGAAATCAAAAAAATTGCATCTGATTTTGATATTCATCTTAAGAATGACGCTCTTTTAATCAATGATACCTATGGTGTTAAAGAAAAACTTCATCAACTTTCATTAAAAAATATGATTTTCAATGAAAATGAAAGAATCGATTTAATTTTATTTTATTTATTAACAAATCAACCTTATATTTCTATTGAACATTTGATGGCATTGACTCAATCATCAAGAAATACTGTATTACAAGATTTAAAGACACTAAAAAAACAAGTTAATGTATTAAATGGAAAGATAGAATATAACAGAACAACGGGATACTTATTAAAGATTAATAATGAAGATAGAGATTTAATTTTCATTAATCTCGTTTATAAAATATCTAATAAATATTATGCGTTGTTTCTTTTACAATATCTTTCAAATACCACGGAGAATTATTTATACGCTTTTCAAGATGAGATTTCAACGTTAATAAACACGTTTGATAAAAATATTTCAGAAACTAATGTCAACGCACTTAAATTTGCTTACTATACATTGGAAAAGTATATTTATATTTCTAAAAACAAAAATATTCATTATGTCAATGGAGCGCCACAGTTGAATGTATTAAAGGCATACCCTCCTATCATTTTAATGATGGTTCATAGTATGTCACACACAAATAATGGAGCAATCGTATCAGATGAATACAGCGAGAAAATATTACTAGACTTTATTCATCAATTCGAAATCTTTAGTGGTGTGATCATTATCAATAAAGATGATTTATTAACAAAATTATCACGTCACTTTTATCCAGCCGTACTAAGAGCGCGCTATGGCATAGACACAGTCGTGAATACTCAATTTATAGAAGATGAAAGTTTATCACCCATCATCACTTTTACAAAACGTGCAATAAAATATCTGGAACAAACTTTAGAAATTAAATTCTCGCATAACGAAATTGTTTTATGGTCGCTCTACTTTGCAGGCGCACTTAGAAATCAAGGAAATGTTATCGAAGAAAAAATTGTAGGTATCGTCCTGTGTCCAAACGGTGTCGCGATAAGTCACGCCATTACCCAGAAATTACAACAACACTTCTCAGCGATTACTTTTTTAGAGCCAAGTGCGATATCTAAAATTAATCAAATTGAAGATCAGATTGATATTGTTTTTTCTACACACCCTATCAAAAGCAATAAACAAGTCTTTCTCATTTCAACAATGCCTTCAAGAAAAGAACTGGATTATTTAGGCGATAAAATTAACGAAGAATTCAGCATTCATTTTAAACCCCATTATTCTTTAAATGATTTACTTGAGGTGATTAGAGAACATACAGATATTAGAAATGAACGCGCATTGATTAAAGATATTCAACGATTATTAACAGTAAATAGTAAATTTAAGGAGGCGTACCAGCCCATGTTAAAAGAGTTACTGACAAAAGAATTTATTCAAACCAATATTGATGCAAGTGACTGGAAAGATGCGATACAACAAGCATCAGAACCGCTGCTATCACATCATATTATTACTCAAGATTATGTTACATCTATGATTAATTCTGTCATTGAACTTGGACCTTACATCGTCATTATGCCGGAAGTTGCAATTCCGCATTCAAGGTCTGAAGATGGCGCAATTGAAGTCGGATTATCTCTTGCTAACTTTAAAACACCAATATTGTTTCCAAATGACAAACCTGTAAAGTTGATGATTGTACTTTCAGCTAAAGATGAAAAATCACATTTAAAGGCGCTTGCTGAAATGACTGAACTTCTTGGAAACGAAACATATGTAGACAAATTAAAACAAAGTGATTCAGTAGAAGTAATATTAAATTTAATCAATAAAGTATATCAATAGGAGGAATTCAAAATGAAAAAAGTATTAGTTGTATGTGGAAATGGTTTAGGATCAAGTTTCATTATGGAGATGAACGTAAAGAAAGCTTTAAATGAATTAGGGAAAGAGGCTGAAGTAAGTCATACAGACTTAGCATCGTCTAAAACAGAACAAGCAGATATCTATCTTGGTGCCGAAGATATTATGCATAATCTAGAAGATGGCACAAGACAAATTGTAACACTACAAAATGTTATGAATATAGAAGAAATTAAAGAGAAAATTTCACCTTTATTATAATAAACGAGGATGTGATATTATGTTAGACATATTAATGAAGGATATACTCGGTACACCTGCGATACTTGTTGGCTTATTTGCTTTATTAGGATTATTATTACAAAAGAAAGATATTGCGAGTATCGTTTCTGGCACACTAAAAACAGTCATGGGCTTCATCATAATTGGTGCAGGTGCAAACGTCATTATAGGTTCTCTTGATATCTTCGGAAAGATGTTTGATGCTGCATTCCATGTTAATGGTATTATCCCTAATAATGAAGCAATTGTAGCAGTCGCACAAGAAAAACTTGGAACTGCTACAGCAATGATCATGGTATTTGGTATGGTCATGAACTTAGTATTTGCAAGATTTACAAAATTTAAATATGTATTTTTAACAGGTCATCATACGTTATTTATGGCGTGCCTTATTGCAGCAACATTATCCGTTTCAAATTTGAGCAGTATCGCAATTATCGCAATCGGATCAGCGATTCTAGGATTATGTATGGTCCTATTCCCAGCGTTATTACAACCGACAGTAAAACAAATTACAGGCTCTGATGATTTCGCAATCGGTCACTTCGGCTCATTTGGTTATTTTATCTCTGCACAGATCGGTAAATTAGTCGGTAATAAAGAACACTCTACTGAAACAATTAAAGTACCAAAATCTTTAGGGTTCTTAAGAGATACATCTGTTGCAGTCTCTCTCACAATGACGATACTCTTCTTAATCGTCGCTTTATTTGCTGGACCTGGATATGTTGAAAAAGAATTATCAGATGGATCAAACTTCCTAGTGTTCTCATTTATACAAGCTATTACATTTGCTGCTGGTGTTTATATCGTATTAGCAGGTGTAAGAATGTTAATCGCTGAAATCGTTCCAGCATTTAAAGGGATTGCGGATAAACTTGTTCCGAATGCAAAGCCTGCATTAGACTGCCCAACAGTGTTCCCATTTGCACCGAACGCAGTTATTATCGGATTCTTGTTCAGCTTCTTAGCAGGTATTGTATCAATGTTTGTTCTCCCTATTATCGGTTTAAAAGTCATTGTACCTGGACTCGTTCCACATTTCTTCACTGGTGCAACTGCAGGTGTATTCGGTAATGCAACAGGCGGTAGACGCGGTGCAATCTTTGGTTCAATTGCAAATGGATTAGTCATCAGCTTCTTGCCCGCCTTACTATTACCATTACTTGGAAATTTAGGGTTCCAAAATACAACATTTGGTGACGCAGACTTTGGAATTATCGGTATCTTAATTAGTTCAATATTAAAATTATTTGGTGCATAACTGATATCCCAATCGTAATTTAGATTACGATTGGGATTTTTTATTTGTAAAAGCTCACACTCTCCAACACGCTTCAATTCCTATTGCACAAAAAAAGCAATCCACTCAGGATTGCTTTTAGTTATTCTTCATCCATGACTGGTATGCTACGTTTGATGCTTCACAAGCGAGCTTGTCTTTATCACGATCATGTTTCTTGTTATAAGAGATATGATGAATTGTCACGCCATATGGATAGTATTTTTTCATATCAGCACATTTAGCAAATGTCTTCGGTGCACCTTTACGATATTTTGAAGTTGGATAACCAGCTTTTGTTGCAGGCTGTTTCGCAACTGGTTTTGCAGCTGGCTTTGGTGCTGGTTTAACGACGGGTTTCTTCGGATTATAGATGAATCCTTCCCCACGTGTGTTCACATACCCAGGGATCGACCAGATACGAAGTTTCTTAGCCTTCGCAACCGACTCGGTTTTCTTAAGTGCATTTAAATAATACTTCTGAGAATAGACATAGCCTATACGTGCATATCCTGAACGTACCATTTCATCATTCACTAAACGATTGTTGGCATATAGATATACAAGATGACGGCCATAACGGTCTGTCTTTTGATTGTTATCATACTGTATCGAAAGATTCGCATAACGTAAGTAGCTGTCCAAATATTTCCCCGCTTCTACCGCATATGGCTGGACAGGTTTCTTTGGATCCTTTGATTCAGGTGTATCAATAAGCAACAAACGAAGTGTGAGTGCTTTGTTACCTTGCTTAACGCGTACAGTATCACCATCAACTACTGATAC
>DATBUC010000157.1:0-37010 GCA_036516515.1 Erysipelothrix sp.
CTATTAAACTTTGGTCCATTTTATTTAAGGCTGTATAGATTTGAATAATCATAAAAGGCAAGTAATTATAAACCAATCCCAATACAACAGCAAAATCTGTATACATCATTTTAATGGGACTCAATCCTAGTTTTTGTAAAAAGGTATTAATAAGCCCTACATCGGAAATAATACTTACCCATGCATAAGTTCTCACTAACATATTAATCCACATTGGTATGGTAATTAATAGAATTAAGATGACTTGCGTATGTTCTTTCATTTTAGAAATGACATAGGCTAAAGGATAAGCAATAATAATTGAAATGATTGTTGTAATGCTCGCAATTTTGAGTGAGTCCCAAAGTACTTTTAAGAATACAGGATCAAAAAATCTTTTAAAATGATCTAAAGTAAATCGTAAAGATATAACATTATTTCCAGATTCCGTAAAAGCATAGAACATAATTAGTATCATCGGTAAAACAATAAATAGTGTCCCCCAAACTAAATATGGAGCAAGTAATTTTTTGTAAGATTTCATTTGGAAACCTCCATAACATGAATGTCCTCAGGAAAGAAATGAACACCCACCCTTTGACCAATCTCTGCTTCATCTGTCGTATGTACTTTTAATATACGGTGTTCTGTCTCTACTAACACCTCATAATGAACGCCTTTAAATATAATATCGTCAACAACACCTTCCAATTTAGCAAGTTCAAGACTTACTAAGTCAAAATCCTCCGGTCTGATGACGATGTCGACTGGTTCATTTTCGTCAAAACCAGCATCAACACATTCAAATTCAAAACCATCAAAAGATACAAGGTGATCTTTGACCATATGTCCTTCAATAATATTAGATTCGCCAATAAAATTCGCAACAAATCGATTACTTGGTTCATTATAGATATCCATTGGAGTCCCGATTTGCTGAATTTCTCCATCATTAAAAACCACAATTTTATCCGACATCGTTAATGCTTCTTCTTGATCATGTGTAACATAAATAAAGGTAATGCCTACGTTTTCTTGAATTTCTTTTAATTCAGTCTGCATTTCCTGGCGCATTTTTAAATCAAGTGCTCCTAAAGGTTCATCAAGAAGCAAAACCATTGGTTCATTAACAAGCGCTCTCGCAATCGCTACACGTTGTTGTTGACCACCTGATAATGCGGTAATACTACGGTTTTCAAAGCCTTCAAGTTTAAGTAGTTTTAACATCTTGGAAACGCGTTGTTCAATCACACTTTCATTTTCTTTTTTTATTCTTAAGCCAAAAGCAATATTGTCATAAACATTCATATGTGGAAACAGTGCATATTTTTGGAATACTGTATTAATTTCCCGTTTATAAGGTGGTAATTTAGAAATTTCAATACCGTCAAAATAGACTTCACCTGAGTTTTGTTCTAAAAAACCACCTAAGATGCGTAATAGTGTAGTTTTACCGCAACCTGATGGACCCAGTAGTGTCACAAATTCATTTTCTTGAATTTCTAAATCGATTCCTTTTAAGACAATTTGATCATCATAAGCTTTTACAATATTTTTAAATTCAATTAGTACTGACATTTTCTTCCCTCCTAAAATGTAGGTGGTGTACATACCCACAATAACTCGACATAGTCATCACTCTTATTAAATAATTGATGTTTGAATTTACCATCAAGATAAAATGTTTCACCTGCACTTAGCGTTTTTTTCTCATCTGCATAACGAAGTAATACTGTTCCATGTAATACATAACCAAAACATTCCCCTTCGAATGGTGTAATTTCATTAGAACTAATTCCTGGCTCTAAACGTAATTTAATTGGCTCCATTTGATATTTTTGAGCACTGGGAACAAGCCAAGTAATATGTCTTTCGTCCTGCTCATCAATAAAATAATCAGCCTCTGTAAATACAAATTGATCAATCGTATGGTTGGTAAAGAATATACCTAAATCAATACCAAGCACTTCTACGATATCAGCTAATGTAGAAATTGAAGGAGAGGTTAAATCATTTTCTATTTGTGATAAGAATCCTTTACTGAGCTCACACCGGCTTGCAAGTTCTTCCTGTGTAAGACCGTTAAGAACGCGATAATGCTTTACTTTTCTTCCAATTTCCATAACATCCTCCTGTTTACCATTACTAAACTAATTGTTTGCTTTAACAAAACACAATGTAATTATATCGATTTTAAAAATAAATACAAGAGATATGTATATAAAAAAAACGAGACATATTTGTCTCGTTACAATTTATACAGATTCAATGAATTCAACTAATTTTGGTTTTGGAATAAATCCTGTTTTTCGTCCTGCAATTGCGCCATCTTTAAATAAAATTAGCGTAGGAATCGACATGACATCAAAACGCTGTGCTAAACTACTTTCCTCATCAACGTTTACTTGAACTATTTTTACTTTACCTTCATATTCTTTTGCTAAATCTGAAAGGATAGGTGCAATCATCTTACATGGGCCACACCATTCAGCATGGAAATCCACAAGGACAACGCCTGATTCAATCGCTTTATCAAAAGTATCTACTGTTACACTTTTCATATTATTCCTCCTATCATGCACATACATTATATCACAGATTAAAAAATATCAAGTCTAGAGCATTTTCGCTTCTCTTGGCAATCTTAATTTTAATCCATCTTTCACTACTTTGATACTAATATCATTATACTCAAATAATTCTCCATCACAACCCAAAGAGATTGAGCGATCACTACTCAAGTTCACTTCTTCGACTCTAAGATAAGTCACCTCAGGAATATCGAGGTGCTCTCCTTTGTAATATTTTGATATTAATTTAAATACGCGTCTCATTGGTAAATCATCTACCACACAAACATCTATAAGGCCATCATTTAAATGAGCTTTAGGTGCGCTTTTAAAACCACCACCGTACCACTTACCATTCATAAACGATGTGAGTATGATTTTCTTTTGCATTTTTTGATCCTTTGTATCGATATTTAGTAATACTGGTTTATATCTAATTGCTTCGATAATCGCTGCATAAATGTAAATAATATTACGGGGAAACCATTTCGACCTGACGTTATTAACAAATTTATTTACTTCGGCGTCAATACCTATGTTCGCACAGTTTAGAAATCTATTACCATTGGCAAGACCATAGTCGATATTTACAGAAACCCCTTCAATCGTATCAATAACAATTGCATTTAAATCTTTATCGTAATCAATCATACGCCAAAAATCATTTCCGGTTCCAACTGGAATCACGGCCATTTCAACGCCTTCATTCAATCCATTTAATACTTCGTGCGCTGTCCCATCTCCACCGACAGAATATAGGATATGGTTTTCATCATATAAGCGTGCAATTTGTTTCGCATGACCTACATACTCAGTATGATGAATAATACACAGCTCTTGTGCTTCTTTAAAATACTCTTTTATAATTGATTCAACTTCGCTATATTTACCAGTACCTGATGTTGGATTTATGATAAATACATGTTTTTTATTTTCCATATTATACCTCAGTCCTAACTCAATTATGCAAAAAAGATATGCTTATTTCAAGTATAGCACCTAAAGTTGAATTGTGACTGACATTTCATAAACATTATCAACATCAGTTCCTGGTTCAATACTTTGACGAATGATCGTACCTTTGCCATAGTCAGCATCATCATAGTAAATGGTCATATCAATATCGTGTTTACTTGCCCATGCTTCAATTTTTTCAGCTGTCCAATTTGATTCGAGAACAAAATTAGGAATTTGATGAAGTTTCTCAACCCCTTGGGCAATATATATTTCTATATCTTTTACAGGGTATATGTACTCACCAGGAGCAGGACTTTGTTTTACTATAACATTATCAGAAGGTATATTTGTTTCTATAATTTTAACAGAGACATTTCTATTTTGAGCCCATGTGATCACTTCAGACTGAACATAGTCATCAGTAAAATCAGGTAAGACCATCGTATTGGCAAGACCTTCTGCTCCAGGTGTCCCTGCAAAATCCGGATTAGAAAACTCTAATTTGTAAGGATTATTGTAAGAGAAAATAAAATGCTTAAAGCCTTTTAATGTAATATCATTTTTAGTATTATCATTGATTACTTTACTCGTAAATTCAATATCTGTTTCATAAGGAACGACAACGCTCATCCCATCTATTAATGGTGTTGAACCAGCAACTTGTGTTTTCACAACTCTAAATGTATCCATTAAATCAACGGGCGAGACTTGCGCTTGGTTAAAAGCATAACCGCCCAGTACATTAATACTTCTTAGAGGAATATTCATCGTCATATTATCTTTAGCAATATCCAACAAGTCTAACACAGTATTGATATTACGACTGGCAAGTATTTTTGTTGCAAGCTCTTGAATCACATATTGTTGATTTAATTGGCGGTCAAAGTCACCATTAGGCATATGAGCACGTTCTCTGGCAAACGTAATGACTTCTTTTCCATTCATTAAGTATCTGCCTTCTTGAATCGTGATTGGTTCAAACTCATCAGGATCATCTTCAAGTGGAAGTGAGCCGCTAAAAGTTATAGGAGATTCTAGCTCAAGGCCACCCAAGGCATCAACCATTTTTACCAGTGCGTAAAAATCGGTTTCAAAATAAAAATCAATTTCAATATCAAGCATATTTTCAATCGTATCAACGATACACTGTCTACTCGATGCTCGGGCGTGGTTTAATTTGTCATAAAAGCCAAAATCAGAGCAAGCAATTGGAACATAAGAATCTCTTGCTAAGCTTGTCATTGTTACTTTTAGTGTTTGTGGGTTCACTGACGCGACAATAATCGAATCTGATAGTCCGTCATTATTTCCTAATAGTAATACTGTAAATGGTTCAGAAACAACATCTACAGTATTAAAACTCTCTTCCTGTTCCTTTTTAAATTCCATAAGAAAGTTTGCTTCTTTTAGATCTGCTAATAAGCTTTCATCATCAATCATTGAACGGTATTCCTTAGGAATTAAGTATAGATCTTCTTCTTTATTTTTTAAAGACTTAAAAAGCTCTAAATTATTTGGATAACTCACAATTTTTAAATCGCGCGAATAGGTGCTTATTTCCCTGTTCACTTCTTGCATAAATTCATTATCTGCAACCATCGCTAATGTTTCGTTATCTAAATTTTTCATCTTTAAATCATTATCAAAGCTAACTAAATGATACTCAGAGTACTCCGTTCCTTTGCTGTTAATGATTTGTTTAATGGAACCTTCCCCTCTATAAAATACATATAATCCAGATAAATAAACAACACTTAAAACAAAGGCAACCAGAACAAATACAATTCTAAATGATTTTTTACTTTTGGCATATCCCATTAAAAAAGAATAATTAATAATTAGAGTAAAAAATATAAGTACTAAAACACCCATAAAATAATAGCGATTATGTAAATGTCGATACTTACTTAAGAATGAAATAATCAATACTGCAGATACGTTAATAATTGTCGCTAAAATTAACGCAAAAATTGCTGATTTAAAGGGATTAAATCTTCTACTCATTTATAGATACCTCCACAATCGAAAAATAGCCATCATCATCTTCTAAGACTAAGACTTGGGCACTGTTTTGAAAATCGTTTATATCCAAAACAGAACTATCCTTGTATTGCCAATGGGCATCTACGACATATCCTTCTCTGTTTTCTTCTTCTAGATATATCTTGGTTTTCTTAACTTTAGACTGAATCTCACTAACCTCTAGCGTGTTCTTGTGATTTTTTTTGTTCAAGTAGTAGCCGAAGTCATTATAAAATGTATCTAGGGACTTATCATACACCCATGATTGAAGCGGCTTATGGACAAATTGTAAGCCACCAATATCATTAATTCTTTCTTTATTCGTCCATGTGAAATAATCTACTAAAAAACCTTCTGCGACGTACTGGGCAACCTTTTCTTTATTTCCTGACTCCAGTGCTTCTTTTAAGGAAGCATGAACTTCCTTTTGAACTTCTGTAGCATTTTTTCTTATTGGATAGGGTTCTTGTTTATTTACAACAATGCCATCTTCATTTCTCATATCGATATATGCATGTCTTGCATAATATGCTCCAATAGCAATAACAAAAATACTCAAAATTACGATAAAAGCACTAAAAAAACGCTTTTGTGCGTTCATACACTCACATCCTTACAATATTTATTATTTTATCATATTAATGTTTTATTTAGTAAAAAGATATTGGTTTCCCAATATCTTCCACAATCTTAAATGATTTCTAATTTATGATCCCACATCCACACTGTTCCTATTGATAAAAATACTACAACAAGAATTTCATAGAATAGAATCCATATCATTGGTCCTGTCTCTATCATGAGATTTCCTTCAATAAGCTCGACAACATCAAAAGTTGCAAGGTATGTGGCCATATCCGCACCAAACAATGCAGATATTTTTGAAAGGAACACAAGCGTTAGTAGGAAAATAATGAAAGTCATAATACCTCTGTTTTTATGAATCCAGCTTGAATGGGCAATGCTACTTGCAAATAAAATCAAAGCATAGCCCCAAAGTACTCTGACCAGTAAATCCGCCATTAATATCAATGTCGCTGGATTTGAGAAAGCGATTTTAAGACCTTCTAGACTCGTTTTTGTAAGCTCCCAAATAATGCCTAGGTCTGCACCTACAACTGAAATAATAATAAAAATTGAAAATAATGTAGCAATCCCTACTAAAAAGGACCAAACAAACGCAACAACAAGTTTTGAAATTAATATCTCCCAAGATTTTACTGGCAATGTAAACAAGCGGTACGAGTTCTTCTTATAAATGCTTGTATAAAGTACATAAATATTAGCTCGGTATGATAAAACCCCAATTGCGACAATCAAACCGAATATAATTAAGTTCAATATTCCAGAAATAAAACGTAATGATAATTCATCAACTGTCCAAACATTTAATAAGGCGAGGACAGTACTCACAGCAATCAACGTAAATACAGGAACATATGCTTGAGAAGAATCTTTAAAACCATTTTTAATTAATTTTCCTACCATCTGAATTCCTCCCTAAATATTTCATCAATTGATTTACCTCTTTGCTCGCGAAGTAACTCACAGTTTTCATGTAAGAGGATTTCTCCCCCTTTAATAAAGACAACTTCATCTAGTACCATCTCAATATCTTGTATCAAGTGTGTTGCGATAATAAGAAGTGCATCTTTCGTGTAGTTTTCAATAATCGTTTCGATGATTTGATCGCGCGCTGCAGGATCAACACCAGCAATCGGTTCATCAAGAATATATATATCCGCTTTTCTTGATAAGCAGAGTGCGAGTTGGAACTTTTCTCGCATCCCTTTTGACATTTGATTAACTCTTTTATCAGCATCAAGTTGCATTTTCGTAAATAATTCTTCCATCAAATGTATATCAAAGTCATCATATAAATCAGCATAGATTGCTGCTGCTTGAAGCCCTGTCGTATTAGATGACAAGTATTCAATGTCTGGTAGGTAAGAAATTTTAGCTCTGGATTCAACACCTAAAGGCAAACCATCAATCATGACGCTACCTTCATAGTCACGCAATAAACCAACAAGTATTTTGATTAGTGTTGTTTTTCCAGTTCCATTCGGACCGCAAAGTCCAATAATTTGACCTTTGTTAAAACTGAGGTTGATATCATTTAACACTTTTTCTTTACCATAACTTTTGCTTAAATTTTTAATTTCAACTATTTTTTCGTTCATTTTGGATATCCTCCCAGTTATCTTCAATTAATGTTAAAGTTCTTTCTTTACTTAAACCTAACATCTTTGCTTGGATCACTACTTCTGTAATTAGTTCTTTAGCTAATTTTTCACGAAGATTTTCAATGATTTTAACTTCCTCAGTCACAAACTTTCCATTTGTTCTATCAGTAAATATCAGTTGATCTCTTTCTAATTCCGCCAGTGCTTTTTGGACTGTATTGGGATTAACTTTGAAAAACAATGCTAATGCACGAATTGAATCAATGCGATCGCCCGCAGAGAGTCTTCCCGATGCAATTTCAAACTCAAAATATTCCATAATCTGACGGTAAACCGCTACCGAACTTTCTCTTCTTAGCATGTTTTCACACTCCTTGTATGATATCAATAATACAATATAACGATGCTGTTTGCAAGTAATCAACTACTTTGATTTCCTTCATTCATATGCAAAAATTATAGTTTTTTAATCGCACAAATACCAATACTTCCAGGACCTGTGTGTGCCATAACGATTGGGTATAGCTTGGTTTCTATGGGTCTTCTTCCTGTTTGTTTTTCAATTTCTTTGACGACACGTTGATAGTGTTCAGGATTGCATTCCCCATCTAAAACCATAAAGTCATACTCTTCAGGATTATGTTTTTCTAAGATGATCTCGACACCACGTTTTATCGCCTTTTTTTGCGTTCTCACTTTTTCCAGTAAATCAATCTCACCATTAGCAACTGAAAGGATTGGCACTATTTTAACCATATTTGCAATGGCTGCAGCAGCTGGTTTAATTCTACCGCCTCTTTTTAAATAAGTCACATCTTCAGGAATTAAAGCTGCGTACATATATGCTTCATTTTCAATTGTTTCTTTTATTTGCTGAGGATTTAAACCTCTTTTGCCCATAACATTCGCCCATACGGCGAGTATTTTTAACGGTCCACTTACAAACTTAGCATCGACTACCGTTACTTTACCATCATAATCTAACGCCAAAGCACAAGCAGTTTGATAACTCCCACTTAATAAACTTGAGATTGGGATGTATACAATATGATCATAAGTTAATAATAATTCATCAAATAAATTCATCACATGTCCTAGTGGAGGTTGGGCTGTTTTTACCAATGCACCATTTTTCATTTTTTCTATAAATGATGCTCTGCTAATATCTTGATCCTCTATAAATTCTTGCTCATCTATCATCAGTGGCATTCTTGTAATATAAATCCCCAATTCCTGCGCTACATCGTTTGGAATTCCAGCAGATGAATCAGTAACTATCGCAATTTTCATATAAGTGCCTCCATTTCTATTGTAACTATAGCATATCTTGTCACAAGTTTTAATAATTTTTGCTTTTACCCTTTACAAACCGAAAATAATAAGTTAGAATGATTAAGCAAGTTGATGGCGGCCGTGGCGAAGTTGGTTAACGCACCGGATTGTGGCTCCGGCACGCGCGGGTTCAAATCCCGTCGGTCGCCCCATTTAGAATTTAAACAAGCACATTCATTAAGAGGATGTGCTTTTTATTTGACATTTATTTTTTAAAAATATATGATAAAACAAATCAATGAACAAGAGAGTAGTTTAATAAAGTTTTAAAGCGACCTAGAGTTGGTGAAAGTCTAGGAAACCGAGTTAAATGAAGCGCACTTGGGAGATATAGTTTTGAATAAAGTAGAAACTATCGCAGAGGCTGCGTTAAAGCAGAGAGATCTTATCAACAGTATAAGATAATTAGAGTGGTACCGCGTAAAAACATACGTCTCTAGGATAATATCCTAGAGACTTTTTTTATTTTAAAGGAGAGATTTTATGAAAAAAATATTAGTTATGCTCAGCACATTGTTATTAATTACCGCATGTTCAAAATCAGTAACCTCTTTAGATGAAATTAAACAGGAAGGAAAACTCACGGTGGCTGTCTCACCTGATTACGCTCCGTATGAGTTTCTGGACATTAGCAAAACTGGCCAAGATCAATATGTGGGGGCCGATATTGAACTTGCTAAATTCATTGCTCAGGAATTAGATTTAGAACTGGAATTAAAATCAATGGACTTTGCTGATATCCCTTCCGCAATTAATTTAGGTAAATTTCATCTTGGGATTTCTGGATTTACTTATTCAGAAGAAAGAGCCGAACAAATTTTATTTAGTGATGCTTATGACAACAGTGAGTCTACCTGCCAAGGATTTCTCGTCCAAAAAGAACGCAATAATGATTTTAGCTCGATGAATGACTTTGCAGATAAGACAATCGCAATGCAAAATGGGTCACTACAACAAACTTATGCAAACGCACAACTTCCTGAAGCTAATCACCGTCTCATTAATAAATTAGACGATGCAATATTAGAACTAAAATATGGAAAAGTTGATGCAGTCGCTATTTCTTGTGAATCAGCAAAATCATTTATGTTAAATAACGAAGATATTATTTTAAGTGATGTTAAGTTTGATGTAATTGATGAAGAAGGTATGATGGTGATTATGGCGAAAGAACAAACAGATTTACAGCAAGCAGTTAATGATGCCATTGCTAAAGTTAAAGCGGAAGGTCTTTACGTTCAATGGATGGCTGAAGCTAATAAACTTGCAGAAGAAATTGGAGCGATGGACTAGTGTTACAAAATATTATCAAATTAATCGAAAGATACGGTAATGTCTTTATTGATGGCGCTTGGGGAACACTCTCTTTATCCTTTATTGTTGTATTCCTTGGTACAATATTAGGTGCAATTATTGCGCTGATGAGAATGAGTAAAAGCAAAGTGATTAAACAAATCGCAAGTATCTACGTTGAAATTATTCGAGGTACGCCAATCTTACTTCAGCTTTATCTTTTCTATTATGTCGGTGCTGATTTAATTTCAAACCAACTCCCAGATGTTTTCTGGGTAACCTTATCTTTAATCATTAATTCTAGTGCTTATGTATCTGAAATATTTCGTTCAGGAATTCAAGCTGTTGATATTGGGCAGTTTGAAGCTGCAAAAAGTTTAGGGATTAACGATAGAGATATGATGGTGAAAATTATTTTTCCACAGGCAATTAAAAATATTTTACCCGCGTTGGGAAATGAATTTGTAACCATGATTAAAGAAACATCACTCGCCTCTATTTTTTACATTAATAGCTTAATGACTTCAGAAGCAATTGTCTCAAGTACAACACATATGAAAATTGAAGCACTCATCATTGTCGGTGTTATTTACTTTATTATGACCTTCAGTTTATCAAAACTAATCCAGCGTTTTGAAAGGAGACTTAATAATGCCTAAACCAATTATTGAAATAAGAAATTTAGAAAAGAATTATGATCAACTCGCAGTACTCAAAGGAATTGATGCAGATATATATGAAGGTGAAATTATTTCAATTATCGGACCCTCTGGTTCTGGTAAATCTACATTTTTAAGATGTATCAACTTGTTAGAAAAACCTGATAACGGGGAGATTATTTTAAATGACCTTAAAATCAATGATGAAAAAGTAGACTTGGATTTAATTCGCCAAGATATTGGTATGGTATTTCAAAATTTTAATGTCTTTCCTAACCTTACTGTCTTAGAAAATATAACACTGGCTCCGATTCGTGTTAAAAAAATGACTGTTGATAAGGCAAACGAACTGGCGACATCTCTTTTAGATAGTGTTGGTTTATTAGATAAAAAAGATTTATATCCTAACACACTTTCTGGCGGTCAAAAGCAACGTCTTGCAATCATTAGGGCGCTTGCCATGGACCCAAAAGTAATGTTATTTGATGAACCCACCTCTGCCTTAGATCCTGAAATGGTGCAAGATGTCTTAGATGTGATAAAACAATTAACGAAGTCAAATATGACAATTCTTATCGTTACACATGAGATGGCGTTTGCTAAAGAAATAAGTGATCGTATCTTCTTTATGGAAGAAGGTATCATTTACGAAGAAGGAACACCAGAACAAATATTTAATCAACCTAAAGAAAAAAGAACACAAGATTTTTTAAGTAAAGTTCTATAAAAAAACTGAGCTCGTATTGGCTCAGTTTTTTTGTATTAGATATTCACGTGCAAGAGAAATAAAATATAATGATCCGGTCACTACTACAGTTCCTGAAGATTTATTCGCGACAGCTTGGCTGATTGCTTCTTTATAATTAACTTCTGTTTTTATCACAGGATCATCAAATGCTTTAACGGAAAGTGCTCTTGGAAAATCAAATTCTGTCAAAATAAAATCATCTGCAATATTTTTTAATTTATGAATCATTTCTAGATAGTCTTTATCTTTAAGTACCGCAAATACGATTGTCCATGGTTTGGGATAATTCTGAATTGTTTGTATCAACGCTTCAATCCCTGCTTGATTATGAGCACCGTCAATAAAGACACCAGGCGATACTTGTTCAAATCTCCCTGCCCATTTTGTTTTTTCTATAGCTTTTACACAGTTTGCATATGGAATACCTATCGCATAAGCTAAATGAATGGCAAGCTGACTATTATTAACTTGGTAGACACCTTGGTTAGAAAGACTATAAGAAATCGGCTGTTGAACTAAAATTTTATTCTCTCTAAACTCAAAAGAAACATTTCCTAATTCAATTACTTTCGTTTCTTTATAACGTGCTTGCTCTTTGAAAACGGTGAGCACTTCTTCTTTAATTTCAGTTGTATAAACGGGTACATCTTTTTTAAAAATGCCCGCTTTTTCAAATGCAATCTCTTGTAACGTATTGCCAAGGATATGCATATGATCATAAGATACATTTGTGATGCCTATAACGCGTGGTGTTAACACTGATGTAGCATCTAAACGTCCACCAAGACCCACTTCATAAATAACGTAATCAACACCTTCATCAAGAAAGTATAATACAGAAATAAGAAAATCAATTTCAAACATACTAAGATTAAACCGATCCCACAGGGGTAATGTCTTATTTGCATAGCTAATAAACTTGTCTACCGGAATCATTTTATCGTTAATTCTAATGCGGTCACGATGCGTCACAAGATGGGGTGAGGTAAATGTACCGACTTCATATCCATTATCTGCCAAAATGGCTCGAAGATAATTAGTGGTAGAACCTTTGCCATTGGTCCCCCCAATTTGAATTGCATTAAGTTTTTGATGAGGATTGCCGATATATGCAAGTGCTTGTTTTAATGATTCAGGACCATACGTCTGATTTTTTCGCGATAGTAAATCATCCAATAATGATTGCTCATCTTTATACATGCGTGCTCCAATCTATTGGTCTAAGACCCTCTTTTTCAAGAATTTCATTGATACGACTAAAAGGTTTTGAGCCCCAAAAATTACGATAAGCACTAAGTGGTGAAGGATGGCTCGATTCAATAATATAATGATGACTTTCAATAAAGTGCTTTTTATCTTGTGCCTTCTTTCCCCAAAGAACAAAGATGATCGGTTTTTCTCTTTCTCCTAAACTTTTCAGAATTTTATCAGTAAAAGTTTCCCAGCCTTTTCCTTGATGTGACATTGGCTGACTCTCACGAACAGTCATGAGTGTATTCATCATAAAAACACCTTGTTGCGCCCAGTGACTTAAGTCGCCATTCGTATTCTTAATGCCAAGATCTGTCTCCAACTCTTTAAAAATATTAATTAAACTTTTCGGTAAGGGTTGATTTTTCTGTACTGAAAAAGCCAGTCCCATTGCTTGATTCGGTTGATGATAGGGATCTTGTCCCAAGATTACTACCTTAACTTTTTCATAAGGTGTAAGTTCAAAACAAGTAAACACTTGACCTTCAGGTGGATAAACAATATGTTCTTTACGTTCTTGTGCAACAAAAGTTAAAAGATCTTGATAATATGATTGCTTTTGTTCTTTTTCAAGAATTTCCTTCCACGTCATCATCAATAACACCTCCATTATCCTTGAGCCACATTTCCGCCCTTTCGACTACAGCGTTTTGAGCCTCTTCTTTTGATATCTTACCATCGTATAAATCTTTGAAAATGTCCATAAAATTGACTTCTTCGTATACACTTCTTAGTAATACCGAAGGATTGTTTTCTAAGGCTAACACGGAGTCAGTATCATGATAATTATAGCTCTTAATGAGTTGTTTCATCTCTTCACTAACATTCAATTCATCGAGATGACTTCTATGATAAATAATTGTTTTATCATCACTTGATTCATAGTGATTCAAGACGTCTGGACTTCTTAAAACCCTAAGAACTTCAGCTGCGAGAGAGGGCGTTTCGGTTTTATTTTGTAGTGCATAACCATTTACTTCACCACTTGGAGATAAATGATAATCTTTGAATTTCGGAAACGGACTGATTATAAATTCATCCTGATGCTTACTCAGTTGTTCTTCATAGCCTAACGAAGCATGAGAAATACTAAAAAGGGTCTGTCTTTCATAAAGTGCGGTATCATATGCCCATTTTAGACTATCAGCATTGTCATCATTTTTTGAGAGTGCTACTTTAGAAAATGCTTCAATTAACTCTAATCCTTCTAAAAATTCCCTACTTTTAAATCCAAACTCCGACATCGAATGATTGAAATTCAACGTCCAGCGACCGCCAGTTAAAAATGGGTAAAATGAATACTGGTCTGAAAATGTTAAAGGAAAAACATAATCTAAGTTATCTAATAGTTCGTTTGAGTGTGATAAAATTTTCTCCCAACTTTCGAATTCATCTGGCAAACCATCTTTATTAATATCGTCAGTATTGTAACCCAGTTCGCTCATTAAGGTTTTATTATAAATGAAAACCCAGCCATTAATTGTATTTTGAACAAAATTGAATCCATTGGTATTCATTGCATCTTGTAATTGTTGAGGAATTTTGCTTCCGACAACACTTTTAAAATCATCACCTAAATCATAGAATCGGTCCATAAAATATGCTGCATTATTTTGACTTGTATAAATAATATCTTGGCTTGGATATTCCAATATCTCTTTAATTGTGAGCGGGGCTTGTACAATAATTTCTACGCGATCTACCTCATCAGGATGCTGTTTTTCCCAAACTGACATAAATGTTTCTTTAATTGCTTCACTTTCTACTTGAACCGTGATAGTTCCTTCAACTTCAATTTTAAATTGACTTAGTTTTTCATCATAACAAATCGTCTGACCATCCAAAACACATCTTTTGGAAAAATAAAAAACTGTCGAAAATATAAATAGAAAAAGAAGTAAAAGTGAGAGCGTTATTTTAGTATTTTTTTTCATATAACCTACTCAATTCTATATCCATGATGATATCCTTTTGTCTTAATTCCTTAATGTTTTTAGCGCCTAACAATAACATTATCCTTTTGATATCTTCAACAAACAAGGAAAATGATTCATACATTTTTTCTTCTTCCAATTGAGCTAAATCAAGGAAATAGCGCGATAATCCTACTGCTTCTGCCCCAAGAGCCAGTGCCTTGATAACATCAAGTGGATTACGTATACCACCAGAAGCAAACTTGGTAATGTCATTTTGATTTTTTGCCATGATTAAGCATTCGACGGTAGATAGTCCCCAGTTATGCAAATAATCAAAGCGCTTATTAATTGAGCGATTATTCTCAATGGCGATGAAATTAGTACCGCCTTTTCCACTCACATCAATATTTTTAATACCAATATTTTTTAAAGTATTAATGGTTTCATGAGATATTCCAAATCCAACTTCTTTGACAATGACAGGAACCTTCACGCTTTTGTTAATCAATTCAATATTATCTAACCAATGTTTAAAATCGCGATCTCCTTCATCCATCGTCAACTCTTGGGCTGGATTAACATGAATACTTAATGCGTCTGCTTCTAGCATTTCTATTGCGCAAAGTGCTGCCTCAACAGATGCATTCGGATTAACATTACCCACAATAAATCCCTGAGGATGCGTTTTTCTTGCAATTTGATAACTTGACTTTAAAGATGGATCATCGATTGCAGCGTGCTGCGAACCGACAACCATCATTAAGTCATATTTCTTAGCTAATAATGCAAGTTTCCTATTTATCTCTTCTGTTTTTTTGCTGCCCCCTGTCATCGCATTAATATATACCGGTAGAGGAAACTGGCGACCAAAAACAGTTACACTTGTATCAACATCTTCATAATTTAGATTTGGAAAACTCTGATGTACAAATCTTAAGCGATCAAAATCATTAGTGTTTATACTTTGTTTCAACGCTTCTTGTACGTGTTCATCTTTTCTTTTTGATCTCATTTTACACTCTCCCAATATTTAATATTTTTATACTCTTTTGTTTATATTTAGTATCGTCCCCAAAAGCAATTGCACAATCTCCCCCACCCGAACCTGATACTTTCGCGATTTGTCCTTTTTGATAACTCTCTTCAATAAATTCTCGGAGTGATTCTGTCTCAATTTCAATACCAAGATACATCTCTAATTCAAGCATTAACAGGCGGTAAGATTCTAGCATGCTTAAATTACCGTCTTGCGCAAATGCTTTACCAATGTGGTTTGCTTTTACTTTAAGTTGTTTAAACTGAGCCTCATTTTTTTTCTTAAATAATTTAAATTCTTGCAAATAATGACTCGTAATATTTTCCTTTTTTGACCACGCAACAATCATATTCGGTAATTCATGCTTAAAGGGTTCAATTACCAAATCCGGCCATGGCTTAGAAACCAAGTCATAGGAATAATCTTGTTGTAGTAGCCAGGATAAGTCGTAGCGTTTGTAGATTATGGTATTTTTAAAAGCTGCTGCTGCAATATCGCCACCTGAACTCATATTACCTTCTTTTAATTGAACCAATGTAGCAAGTTTAAATAATTCTAAAGGACTTGTTTCTAACTGATGATAGTTTAAAATCGCCCAAATTACTGCAACCACAACAACACCACTCGATCCAAGACCAATCTTTTTGCCTTCATATAGTAAGTCACTGTCTAAAGTAATCTCTATATTGTAATCTGGTGTAATCTTTAAATAGTTTAGATATTCATAAGCTGTTTGGCTTGCTAAGTAAGCAAGTTTTAAACGAGGATTCTTTGGTTCTTTCAAATCTATCATGGTGCCATAATCACTTATAAGCTGAAAACCTTGGTGTTTAGAAACTCTTACTGTGAGATATTTATTAACCGCTGCAACCACTGCGACTTGATCTGGTTCCATAATAAAATACTCACCAACAATAAATAATTTCCCAGGAAATTTATTTATTATCATATCACTTTAATTCCTTTACCTGCTTTACATACGATAATTTCAAACTCTTTAAGTTTTTCTTTAATCGTATCGACATGTGATTTTGTCGTCAATAATTTTACATTCGGTCCTGCATCCATTGTAAAATAAACCGGAATTTCTTGCTGCATTTCGCGTACTCTATTCATTATTTTAATCGTATCAGGTTCAAAATACCATTTATTGATCGCCATTAATGAAGCATGCATTCTTAAAGCATTTTCTTGAATAAGCGGACCCAGTTTATCCAGGTCATGATTCTTAATATATTCTTCTGCTTTAATAAAGTCTTTTTCACTTTGTTCTACCCAACTTGAATAGTAAGCTGATTTTTGAACCGTCTCTTTCATTGCTTCACTACTTAAAAAGGGTTTCTTTTTATCATTAACCATACAGACAAGCATTCTCAACTCATCCCATGATTCCATTTCAATCGGTTCAGCAAAGCTACTTTCATGATCTGTACCACGATGCCACTTTGCGAATCCTGGATAGATCGAACGTGAAGCACTCCCTGACCCCAGACGTGCCAGTCGAGATATTTCTTTGTCGTCGAGATCTAAATGTAATGTGCTCGCTTTTGCTAGAGCTGCGAAAGCAGAGGCTGATGAAGCCAGACCAGCAGCACTTGGAACAAAGTTTTCTGATCTGATTATGGCATATTCATTGATACCATAACGATTTCTTATGACATCCATATACTTTTGGACGCGTATTAAATCTTTACCTACTATTTCTTTCTCATCGATAAACAATCTATCAGCGTTTAAATTTTCTTTATATTCTACACTTGTCTCTGTATAAAATTGATCTAAAGTTAAAGACAAACTTGAGTTATAGGGAATTTTATATTCCTCATTTTTTTTGCCCCAATATTTAATTAATGCAATATTGGTATGTGCTCTTACTTTTTTCATTTTGTCATCTCCTTTAATTGAAATTTCCAAGTCGCGACTGCACCATTATTTTCTAAAATTGTCTGGAGTTTATGGGCTTTTTCTTTTGAATCAACCAATGCAATCATGCACCCTCCAAGCCCGCCACCAGTGAGTTTGGCACCTAAGGCCTGGTTATTTATTGACAAATTTACAAATTGATCCAATTTAGTATGACTTACACCTAGTGCTTTGAGTATTTTATGTGCTTCCGTCATGTTAAGTCCAATTTCTTTAATATTATTTACTAATAGTGAATGATAAGTATTTTTAGTTAAAATACCAAGTTTTTCTATTTTCTGTACTGCACTGTCATCTGTAGCTATTTTTTCCTTGACTTTGTTAACAGCAATACTTGTATCGCCAGTGATTCCCGTATCTGCTACAACTAAATAAGCTGAAATATCAGGTGAGAATGTTATGATCTTTTGATTTTTTTCAAAGAGTATCGCTTTATTTTCATAGATCACCCTTGTATCAATGCCACTGGGGTTTCGATGATGAATACTTTCGGATATATGAAATAACTGTATCTTCTCATGATCATCTAGTGATAATTTAAAATACTCATCAAATGCATCTACTAATGCAATACTGACTGCGGCACTTGATCCCAAACCTCGTTGTATGGGAATTGTTGATTCGATTTTAATTAAAAAATTATCTGCCTCTAAAGAGAATTTTTCTATCATTGCCATTATTAACGTTTTAATACCTAAATAGTCGTCAGAAAGCTTAGCGATAGAGCCAAAATAAGTACTTGTTTCTATTGCTTGTTTATCATTTTCTTGAATAATTACATTTGTATTTACAGCCTTAAAAGGGAGTGCAATTGCAGGTTTTTGATAAACCACTGAATGCTCTCCCATTAATATAATTTTACCATGTCTTTTTGATTTAACTGCCTGTCTCATGATCCACCTCAAATATATACTTAATTATAAGGTCTGTTTACATATATCGCAAATAAACCCATGACTTCACAAAAACATAATAAAAGCGAGCTTACGCTCGCTAATTAAATAAGTTCTAAATCTGCATAAGAAATTTCTGTTGGCGTTTCTCTTCCAAATAAAATTGTAAGAACCATCGCTGTTTGTGTAGCATCATCCATACTATCAACAGTACCTTCTACGCCGACAAATGGTCCTGATAAAATTTTGACTGTATCGCCTACTTTGAAATCTACGACAAGTTTTTCATCACTCATACCAATTCTTCGTAGGATTGATTCGATTTCGTCAGGTGAAACTGGAAACGGCTTTGCCCCGCCTCCTGAAGAACCAATAAATCCTGTGACTCCTGGTGTATTTCTGACAACATACCAAGCTTCATCAGTCATAATCATTTCAACAAATAAATATCCTGGAAATAAGTTTTTCATTTTTTCAACTTTTTTTCCATTTTTATATTCAATCAATTTTTCTTCTGCTACCAGAACTGTGAAAAGATATTCTTCTATACCCATTGATTGAACGCGACGTTCTAAATTTTCTTTTACTCTATTCTCGTGACCAGAATAAGTATTAACAACGTACCATTGTTTATCTTCCATTAATTAACCACCAATTCCAATCAATTTTAATGCAGCTACAAGTAAAAATTCCACTAAAATAAAATAGACCATAAAGAATGCCACAAACAATACGACGATTGTTGTATTACGGGTCATCTCTTTTTTCTTAGGCCAATGAATTTTTTTGATTTCTTCAGATATACCTGAAAAACTAAACCATGCCATGCTGAATCCTCCTACTTTGTTTCTTTATGTGTCGTGTGTTTTCCACAACGTTTACAAAATTTTTGTAATGTTAATCTTTCTGAACTTGTCATGCTTTTTGTCGTGGTATAATTTCGTGACAAGCACTCTTCACAGACTAATATGACTTTATCTTTATTTTTTGCCACAAAAAAAAACCTCCACTCATGTGAACACTAATAGTATCACGATATACCAATTTAGTCAATCAAGGCTACTTTGAATCACTTTAATCTTTTTTCTAATTTTCTGTAAAATATTATCTACTTTTTTATTAGTAATGTTCAGTTTTTCTGCTATTTCTTTATATGAATAACCTTCTCGCAAAAGTTCATATACTTTTTTATCTTGATGTTTTAAATGCTTTAATAATTCATCCAGAATATCTTCTGCTTCATAATAAAGTGTCATAAATTGAGGATCGATTTTGGGATCATCACAACCGATGACATCATATAACTTTAAGCTTGTCTCTTCTGATACGTTCATGTCAAGTGATTGAGCATAATCCAAGAGCTTATAAGCTTTACCATTACATCTTCTAAGGCATGAGGTCATCCTTGAACTTACACAAATGTCCACAAAATGAGCTAAACCCACGCCGAGACTTTCATCATACTTGTAAAAACTTTCATACAACCCATATTTTCCTTCTTGATATAAATCTTCGATTTCAATACTACAGGGACGATAAGTATTGTAAAATGTTAAAGCCCTTTTCCATATGAGACGATCATATTTTTCTATCATTGCTTCTAATGCATATTCATCTTTTTGTCGGATCATGTATAAATATTCATAATCACCAATCAATCTTATCCCTCCATTGATTTTCGACGTTTTATTTCATAGAGCAAGACTGCTGAAGCAACTGAAACATTCAGCGAATTGACAAATCCTTCCATAGGAATTGTAGTTAAGATATCACAGTTTTCTTTCACAAGGCGAGAAATCCCTTTACCTTCTGAACCTACAACGACCACAAGTGGCATGTCTACGGGAAATTCAGTGTAATCAACTGCGTTAATACCATTTTCCGCACCGACAACCCAATATCCTTCTTTTTTCAATTTATTTAATGTATCTACGATATTTGTTGCTTGATGAATTTTTACAGTATAAATGGCTCCAGTTGAGACTTTAGCTACTGTCGGGGTAACACCCACACTGCGACGTTCAGGTATAATAACGCCATCAACGCCAACAGCATCACAAGTTCTAATAATAGCCCCTAAATTATGAGGATCTTCTAATTGATCCCCAACAAAGATTATTTTATTTTTCGCATTATCAATAATTGACTCTAAACTACTGTATTGAAATTCTGCAACTTCTAATACAATTCCCTGATGATTACCTTCAACTTTTTTATCCAGTGCTTTTTTATTCTCAAAACTATAGCTTATCTGTTGTTTGTTTGCTAATTCGAGAATTTCATCTACTTGTATCCCCTTTTGTATAAAGAGGTGAAATGCTTTGCCCTGCTCCTTTAAATAAGCAGTAACTGTATTTTTCCCATAAATATAATTCATCATAGATTAACTTCCTTCTTGTATGCTTTCCATAACTCATCTAATCTTTCCGTTTGTTCACTTAAATATAGATATCCCCACAAAGCCTCTAATCCTGTAGCTATGCGATATGTTATAATATCAGCATTTTTTGCTGAACTTTTAGAACTTGCGTTTCTTCCTCTTCTGAATGCTAATTTTTCTGTTTCTGTTAAAGCTTCTGATTCAAGTAAATAATTCATAAACGCTGCTTGTGCATTAGCTGAAACAAAGTTGATTGATGTTTCTTGTAATTTTTTTGTTTTAGTTATACCTAATTCTTCAACTAAGTATTGTCGTACTTGCAGTGATAAAACAGCATCACCAATAAAGGCCAGTACATTTCCAGAATATTGCATTATAAATAACCTTTCTCACTTAGTATTTGACGAAGCTTATCAGCCTCATCGTATCTTTTCTCAGTTTTTAATGTTTTCCACTGCTCGAATAACTTTTTATCAGCATCACTTAATTGTGGTAAATTGATCTGTAGGCCTAAAACTTCCATCATTTGCATAAGACTATTTGAAAGTGCTTCTATTTCGTAGTTTTGTTTTTGTCTTATAGCGGTATTGAGACGTTTCACAGCATCAAATATTTGTTGGTGTGCATTTGCTATATTTAAATCATCATAGAGAGCTTCCATAAATTTCCCATAACTATCATCTAGCTTGTAGTCCATCGTTGTAATGTAAGTATTGGTCTGCCTATATATACTTGCTTGTCTTAAACTATTTTCTATTCTTTCTACAGCTTGTTTTGATTGGCTAATGAGATCGTCAGTAATATTTAAAACCAAACGATAGTGTGTTGAAAGAAGTAACCATCTGGTTACATTCGCACCCAATTCTCTTATAAAATCTTTAGCCCAAGTAACATTTCCAATTGATTTACTCATTTTTTCACCATCAATATTCAACATGGCGTTGTGAACCCAATAATTGGCGAGGTCGTGATGATGCAAGGCTTTGTTTTGCGCAGATTCATTTTCGTGATGGGGAAATTTTAAATCTTGCCCGCCTCCATGGATATCGATTGTATTTGTATTAAACTCATTATGAATCATGACAACACATTCTGTATGCCATCCGGGTCTTCCTTTACCCCAAGGTGTATCCCAAGTGATACCTCCATCATCTGTATTTTTCCACAGCACAAAATCTAATGGATTTTCTTTCTCTTCATTTTTTGCGATTCGGGCTCCAACAAGTAACGCATCTAAATCCTGATTGGATATTGCACCATAATCTTCGACTGATGACACTCTGAAATATACATTTCCATTTACTACGTAAGCTTTATCTTCTTCAATCAATTTTTGGATAAAGGCAATAATTTCTTCCATCGTTTCTGTAACCTTCGGCTTAATGTCCACATTATCTGCATGAAGTTCTTTACGAATGTTTTCATAAGCAGCAATATAGCGTTGTGCTATTTCAGACTCATCTGTCGCTTCCTCAAGTGCTTTGTTTATAATTTTATCGTCAACATCTGTATAATTAGATACATATTTTACATTATAGCCAGCTCTTGTTAGGACATTTTTAAGTAAGTCAAAAACAACGATTGGTCGTGCATTTCCAATATGGGCATGATTATACACTGTTGGGCCACAGACATACATCGAGACTTCATCTTTTTTGATAGGTTTAAAAGTTTCGATTTGATTTGTTTTTGAATTAAATAATTTCATAGTATCCCTCACATTTTCTAAAAATAGTATAACATAATAAAAAAGCTATCCCTAGTAGGATAGCTTAATTTATTTTGAAATTTCAATTACATACTTGAAGCAACGTGATGTGCTAAACGTACTAATTGGTTTGTGTATGAAGCTTCGTTGTCATACCATGATGCAACTTTAACTAAGTTTACGCCACCAACATTTTGAACTTTTGTTTGTGTAGCGTCGAATAATGATCCATACTCAATTCCGATAATATCTGTTGATACTAATGGAACTTCTGTATAACCAAATGATTCGTTAGCTGCTGCTTTCATTGCTGCGTTAACTTCTTCAACTGTTACGTCTTTGTCAACTGCAACTACTAATTCTGTGATTGAACCTGTAATAACAGGAACACGGTGTGCGTTTCCATCTAATTTTCCTTCTAATTCAGGAATAACAAGTGAAATTGCTTTTGCAGCACCTGTTGATGCTGGGATAATGTTTGCTGCTGCTGCACGTGCACGACGTAAGTCTGAGTGAGGAGCATCTAAGATGTTTTGGTCATTTGTGTACGCATGAATTGTTGTCATTGTACCATTGATGATGCCAAACTCATCGTTTAATACTTTAGCCATTGGAGCTAAGCAGTTTGTTGTACATGATGCACCTGAGATAATTTTTTCACTACCGTCAAGAACTTCATGGTTTGTGTTATAAACGATTGTTTTAATGCTTCCTGATGCTGGTGCTGAAATGATAACTTTTTTAGCACCTGCTTCTAAGTGAAGACCTGCTTTTTCTTCTGTACGGAAAACACCTGTTGATTCGATTACTACGTCAACACCAAGTTCTCCCCATGGTAAGTCAGCTGGATTTTTTTCAGCAAATACTTTAATTTCTTTGCCATCGATAACAAATGCATCTTCTTTAACTTCTACATCTTTACCGTAAACACCATGTGCTGAGTCATATTTGAATAAGTGTGCTAATGTTTTAGCATCTGTTAAGTCGTTGATTGCAACTACTTCCATGTCTTCTGAACCATGGATGTAACGAAGTGCTAAACGACCAATACGGCCAAAACCGTTAATTGCTACTTTTACTGTCATATTATTTCCTCCCTTTATACTTTGACATAATCATTATATAACATATGGACTTTTTGTCAATTGTGATTATGATAACGATTAGAAAAAATCCCTATTAAATACAGGCTTAGCAAAAGCCCTAAATGCAGAATATGCACTCAGAATTTTAATATGAAATAATCGTTCAAAAAGATCAACATCAGAAACTTTTGCTAACATAAATATTTCTTTAGAACGGGTTACTTCTGGTAATACTTTATGAATTTGTTCACTTTCACTCGCTATGTAAACGATACGTCGCATACCTCTACTCGCAAATGAGAGTAGCTTTAATAATGTTGCGCTGCCATCATAAACCAACTCGATAACTTCAATGTGCGATTGATAACGAATAAATACTATGTAACCTCTATTTTGAAAAGAAGCAATCGATCCTTTTAATGATTTAACACTCTCTTTTAAGAGTGTAAAGTCTTCCGCTGTTCTTTCAAAATAACCTGTAAAATGAGAAGTGAATGTGTTATACATATTCATAAGTTGTTCCACTGTGGGATCTAACACGATACCTTCAACTGAAAAACTAGGAAGCAAGTTAGTCGCAAAATTGTAAACATAATGTTCGATGGCTGTTTCATATCCATAGACGGAATAATCAAATTCATGCGAACTTGGGATCACAACATTGATAATATTTTCCTTATCCAATTCTTGAGATATCTTTTCAAATAATGCCTTACCTTCTTCAAGGTCATCATAAATAAAATTACTTATTAATGCCGTTTTTAACTTGATATCATTAAGTGAGAGCGTTTTTTCTCTTACAGATAAGACACTATTATTACGTGAATAAAACTGGGACGGATGCCCAGCTTTATTTTTAGATAAGGCTTCAAAAAGCAACTTGTCAAAATCAACAAGTTTGGATTTATATAAATTATAAACTTTATCTTCTTGTTTTATCAAATTACAGCCCTCTATTCTTCTCTATCGCGTTCCTTATATTCTACATCAATAACATCTTTGGGCGCTTCTCGAGATTGGTTGTTTTTTTCTTGATTCATTCTCTCATCATACTCTTTGCGCATTTGATCATATGGTGAGCGCGGTCTTGGTCTCAGCGCTCTAATAATAGTACCTACGACCCATAGAACAAAAATAAAATAGATTAATTGCGGTAAAATCGAAATTAAAATTAAAGATATGATAAACCAAAATATGAGTGTCATATTATCACCGCCTATATGTATTATATCATGAATTTTATTAAGTTATATCTATCTTGTTTGCCATCTCAATGATTCGCTTAAATCGATGCTGTAAGCCAGACTTGCTAATTGTATCGCCGTAAGTGGATTCATATTTATCAATCAATTCATTAAGACTAGATTCTGGATTATCCATTCTCAGTTCTGCAACTTCTCTCAGTTTATCATCTAGTTGGCTATATTGATTTGCCTCAATCAGTTTAATAATTGCATCCACTTGCTTATTTCCTGCCTGGATTGTCTTGACTTCATTCGCTATTTCACAATTTTCTAGGCGTGTTAATGAATTTGTAAAATCTCTTTGAATACGAATATCTTCAAATTCCATAGTTTTTTGATAGGCGCCTATTGCTTTAAGGAAATCAGCAATTTGGTCGGCGACTTTCACATACACAACTGTCCGATTTCTGCGTTCAGTTAATTTCCCATCAATCCCAAAACGTGCAAGTAATGTTTGTAAATAAGCAGCCATCTCAGGGGCATGTGAAGACATTTCTAAATGATAATTTGGCGTTGTGGGTGCATTAATACTGCCACTTGCTAAAAATGCGCCTGCCAAATATGATCTTGCACAGCAATCCTTACGACATATTTCTTCATCTGGAACCGGCTTGATACTGAAGGTCTCATAAATACCTAAATCTTCTAAAATGCTCAATGCATCAACAATAGTAAGCGTATATACGTTATTTTTTTCCAAATTTTCTTTTCTTTTCATTTTTAAATCCACTTCGACATCGTAAAGGGACTTAACTAATTGGTATACTTGCTTTGCTGTTGTTGCATTACTAATTTCTACTTTAATAAATAGTTTTTTATCTCTAATCAATAAATTAGAGTTAACTTGTAGAAAGGCTGATAATTGCGCACGTTGACAACAGACATCAAATTCATTTGTTGTTATTTCGTGTTTGACTTCACTACTAAAGGACATGATAAAACCTCCATGACTTCATAAAAACCTTCTTTAACCTTTACATGATCATGCCTGATGACTAAATCATCAAACGATAATAACTTTTGGAAGAGTACTTCATAATGATGGTATTCATTACGAAAATAGACTGGATAACTTGATTCTTCCTCGTATTTTTTTAAAATATTGTCTGGAAGTTCGTCATTACTCGTGACAACTAAATCTAATTTTATATCTGCATGTTCTTCAATTGCACTGATATGATCTTCAAAAGAATAACCATCTGTCTCTCCTGGTTGGGTCATTACATTACTATAGTAGACCTTCTTAGCCGTACTTTTCTTAATTGCTTTTTTGATATTAGGGATGATTAAGTTTGGTAAAATTGATGTGTATATTGAACCAACTCCGAATAGAATAATGTCTGCTTTCTCTATCGCTTCAATTGCCTGACTTGTTGCCTCAACATGTTCGTCGTAAAAAACGCTCTCAATACTATTCTTATACATAGGAATATTGGATTCACCTCGTACAATCGTTCCATCCTTCATTTTTGCACAAAGTGTAATAATATCGGTAGAGGCAGGAATAATATCACCTTCTACGTTTAAAATTTTAGACATAGAACCAATTGCACTCATAAAATTTCCTTCAATTTCAGTAAGTGCAGTCAAAATTAAATTGCCTAAACTATGTCCAGCCAACTCAGAACGTGAGTCTGTTTCAAAGCGATAATCCATTACTTTATTCAATTGCGATTCTGATTCAGCTAATGAAAGCAATACATTTCTTACATCCCCCATCGCTGGTAAGTCAAAATCTTCTCTTAATCTCCCAGTACTACCACCATCATCAGCTACTGTTACAATTGCACTAATATTGATACCTTCAACATCTTTAAGCCCTCTTAGGAGCGCAGACTGCCCTTTGCCGCCTCCGATTACAAGTACTTCAATCATGGTCAATCTCCTTCATATCTCTGTGAGATTTAAAAGTTTTATACTTTTTCGCATAATAGTTTTGTAAAAACTTGACAATAGAGACAGAACGAAATTGCCCATTAGTGCAGCCGATACCTACCGTCAAGTGATGCCTTGCCTGTTGATAGTATTGTTCAAATGAGTAATCTAAAAATTCAATTAATTTCTCCAAGTATTCTTTCGTTTTCTCATCTTCAATTTGGCGATAATAAATTTGATTGTCTTCCCCATTTTTACCAGCTAATTCTTCTAAAGGCGTCGGATTTTTTAATGAACGCATATCAAAAATAATATCGGCATCTCTTGGTAGTCCGTGACGGTATGTAAAGGACACAAACGTTATGGACAAGTTAGAATTATGTTCTGATGTAAAAAATCTTCGTAATCTTTCCTTTAATTCAGAAAAAGATAATGTGCTTGTATCAATAATAATCGTAGCATACGTTTTTAACTTAGAAAATTCTTCAATTTCTGCATCAATAGCCTCATCCAAACTACTTGCCAGTTCTGAAATCAGTAATGGGTGATGCCGATTGCTTGCATGGTATCTATTAAGTAAAACTTCTTTGGATGCATCTAAAAACAAGACTTTTAGAGCAACTTCAGAATTTTTAAATTTTTCAAAAAATATTTTAAAATCTAAAGAAGAAACTGAAAGAGCAAGTTTTTTATACCTTGGATCTCTTTCGTGATGAATATCATCTAAAATATGGTCTATGAGATTTACAGGCAACCTATCAATGCAATGAAAACCTAAGTCTTCTAAAACAGCCATTGAACTTGTTTTCCCCGCACCTGATAAACCAGTTACTAAAACTACTGAGCTTCGATCCATATTACACCTTCCTTAGGCCTATTATAACAAAAAACTAAGGACTAAGCCTTAGTTTTAAGTTTTTGAATATATTGGAAAGCATTTTGAGCGGCAATTGCACCATCACCTGCAGCAGTAACAATTTGTCGTAATTGTTTTGCTACAACATCTCCAGCACCAAATACACCTGGAATGACAGTTTCTAATCTTTCATTCGCAATAATATAGCCTTCTTCATCTAAAACACCTTCGTAATTTTTTAAGAAACTAGTTGCTGGGATGGCTCCAATGTAAGGGAATAATCCATCACCTTTGATCGGAACAAGTTCTCCTGTATCAACATTTTCAAACTCAACACCTGCAAGGCGATCGTTTTCTACAATATATGCTTTAGGAACATGCTTACGAATGACTTCAATTTTAGGATTATTTAAAACTTGTTGTTGGGCAATTTCATCGCCTCTAAAGACATCTCTTCTAATTACAAGTTTTACCTTATCAACATATTGCGTTAGAAAAACAGCTTCTTCAAGTGCTGAGTTTCCACCACCAATGACGATTACTTCTTTATTTTTATAGAATGCACCATCACAAACAGCACAGTAAGATAAACCCTTTCCTAATAAAGCATCATCTTCTGGGAAACCCAGTGTTCGCTCATTTGTTCCTGTTGCTACGATTACAACATGTGCTTTGAATTCATTACCATCTGCAGTTTTAATTGTTTTAAAATCACCATGGTCTTCGATATCGATAACATCACCATATAGATATTCTGTTCCATAAACATTGGCGTGCTCAAACATCTTCATCGATAAATCAACACCCGTAATTTCTTCAATACCTGGATAGTTGCAAACGAGATCAGTTTTAATCATTTTACCGCCTGGTGCTTCTGATTCAATCATTCCTACGCTCATGCCAGCTCTTCCAGCATAAACAGCCGCAGTTAATCCTGCAGGTCCAGCACCTATTATCATTACATCATAGTTCTTGTCCATTCATGATCCTCCTTTAGAATATTGTTAATATCCCGTAAATCTTTGATAACTCTATTTGATTTACTCAGCAGGATGTCCTCATCGGCTATATTATCAAATGCTACTGCAATTGTAAATGATCCTGCCCGCCAGCCTGCTTCCATATCAGTTACTGTATCACCAATATAAATAACTTGGTCTTGTCCTCGATTCATTTCTTTTAACGCTTTAAGAATGCCTGATGGATGTGGCTTGGTATGTTCAAAGTCACCATAACCTAAAATGACATCAAAGTATTGATGCATGTCATATTCATTTAGAGGCCATTCCATAGCGCCGTAAATCTTATTAGAGACAATTCCCATTTCATAGCCTTCATCTTTTAATTGTTGTAATACTTCAATGGCATAAGGCATTGGCTTAACTAACTGAGGATGCAAGGCTAAATTAATCTCACGATAATACTGAATTGCAGCCTCAACATCAGTTTCATCTAAATGTTTAGAAAAGCTATCGACAAGAGTTGGACCAATGAATGCATCAAGGATTGCTTCATCAATAAGCATGTCAGGTTTGAATTTAAGTAGCGTTTGTTTAGCTGCCTCTTTAATAGAGGCCTCTGTATCCATCAATGTCCCATCAAAGTCCCATAAGATTACAGGTTTTTGGTTCACAGACATGTATTTTCTAAAAAAGCCAAGATAGCCTAGCACACCAATAAGGACAAAGATAATCGAGATAATTTGTGCAATTCTAAAGCCCATGAAATACAAGCTATCATCACGCATACCTTCAATGAAAAATCGCGTTGTACCATACCACATCATGTAGGCAAACGTTAAATCACCACGCTTAACGCGTGAAACTCTTTTTAACACTAAAACAATCAAAATCCAGCCAATAATATTCGTTACACTTTCGAAGAAGAAAGTAGGCTGACGATATTGACCTTGTATATACATCATGGACTTAAACCATTCCGGAAAGAAACGGTAATAACTTTCTTGCACAATTTGACCGTAGGCTTCTTGATTCATAAAATTACCCCAACGACCAATCGCTTGGGCAATTAGTATATTAGGAATAATAAGGTCCGCCCATTGCCAAAAGTTTATATTACGTTTTTTGGTAAAGAAGTAACCATAAGCAACTCCAGCAATTAATCCACCTTGTATCGCTAAGCCACCATTCCACATCGCAAAGATGCTTAAAGGTTCTTTTAAATAAGCGCTTAAATCATAAAAAAGGACATACCAAATTCTTGCACCTAACAATCCTGAAATGAGGGCGCCAAAAAAGAGCGCCTCAATATCTTCTTCTTTATAACCTACTTTTTTAATATTATAAGCGCTAATTTCGTAGGCAATATAAGCACCACTCATAACCAATAATGCATACCATGTTATTTGAAATGGGCCCATTTGTATAAATGTTCTAATATCCGGGAAAAATTTAATCATTATTTTCTTCCTCACCTCTTCGTTTTATAAAATCCATAACTCTTTGATCAAATATCTTTGAACTATTAATACCATGCTCTTTAAGCATGAAATCTTGTACTGCTGATTCGACTAATACAGCTAAATTTCTTCCTTCTTTGACTGGGAAGACGAGAAGTGGGATTTTCATTCCAAGTACATCGTAGTAAGTTTGCTCTTCAATGCCCGCTCTGAGATATTGTTCATTATCATCCCATTTACGAAGTTCGACTACAAAGTTTACTTCTTCTTTTTCTAAATAAGCACGAACACCAAACATTTGCATCACATCAATGATACCAATGCCTCTAATTTCAAGCATACCATGTAATAACTCGGGTGCTGTACCAATAATTGTATTCTTGACTCGGGTAACATCTACACGGTCATCTGCGATGATTGAGTGTCCGCGTAAAATTAAGTCTAAAGCCACTTCACTTTTACCCATTCCACTATCACCGATGATTAAAACACCCTTACCAAATACATTCATGAATACACCGTGAACATTCGTTCTTGGTGCGAGGGCTTCATCAAGATAGGTGACAATTTCAACCATAACATCTGAACTCGGCTTATTTGTTGTAAATACAGGAAAGTTTTTTGCTTGAGCAACTTCATAAAGCTCTGGCGGACATTCATTTCCAGCTGTAATGAGTATTAAGGGTGTTTCTGGTCTTGTTATTTTATCAAAACTCTTTTTTAGCAACTCAGAATCTAATGATTTAATATACGCGGTTTCTTTATTTCCGATGATAACAACCCGCTTCGGTTCAACATGATCATAAAATCCACTAATTTCTAATCCCGGTCTGTTCGTGTTTGGTACTTTAATTCTTCTTTTTAAAGCTTTCTCATCACCTGTAATTTGGGTAAATCCAAAATGATCATTAAACTCTTTTAAGGAACAACTTGACCAATCTTCCATTTTATCTCTCCTTCTCTAATACAGTTTTCAAGTATTGACCTGTATAGCTTTCTGAAACTTTAGCAATCTCTTCAGGTGTACCACATGCTAATAAGCTTCCACCTTTTTCTCCGCCTTCGGGTCCTAAATCTATCACATAATCAGCACTTTTAATCACGTCTAGATTATGCTCAATAACAATTACCGTATCGCCTTGATCAACAATGCGTTCTAAAACACCAATTAATTTTTCAACATCATAACTGTGGAGTCCTGTCGTTGGTTCATCAAGTATAAAGACTGTTTTTCCTGTTGATGGACGTTGGAGTTCACTTGCTAATTTAACACGTTGTGCTTCTCCTCCAGAAAGTGTGGTTGCGCTTTGACCCAACTTAATATATCCGAGTCCAACATCTTGAAGTGTTTGTAAACCTCTTTTAATTTTAGGAATCGCATCGAAGAATTCTGCACCTTCGTCAATGGTCATTTCTAAGACATCATAAATGTTCTTTTCTTTAAAGGTTACTTGTAAGGTTTCATCATTGTATCTTTGTCCATGGCATTCCTCGCATTGCACATAGACATCAGGTAAAAAGTGCATTGAAATTCGCTTCAATCCATCCCCTTTACATACCTCACAGCGTCCACCCTTAACGTTAAAAGAAAACCTTCCCTTTTCATATCCACGCATTTTTGCCTCTGGTGTTTTCGCAAATAAATCGCGGATATCATCAAATACACCAGTATATGTCGCTGGGTTGGAGCGCGGTGTTCTACCAATTGGGTTTTGATCTATTTTGATAATCTTATCAATATTATTTAAACCATTAATTCTTTTATGTTTACCAGCTTTAATTTTTTGTCTTCCCAAGGAAATTTCAATTCCTTTTGCAAGTACTTCATTTACAAGCGAAGATTTTCCACTACCACTGACACCTGTAACGGCTGTCAATGTTCCTAATGGGAACACAACATCAATATTTTTTAAATTATTTTCTTGAGCGCCGACAACTTTCAATTTCTTACCATTGCCTTTTCTTCTTTTTTCAGGAATCTTGATTTTTCTTTTACCGCTGAGATATTGACCTGTTAAAGAATCTTCGTTGGCCATAATTTCCTCAATCGGTCCATTGCCAACAACGTATCCGCCGTCTCTTCCTGCACCCGGGCCTATATCCACGATCCAATCACTAGCTTCCATCGTTTCTTCATCGTGCTCAACAACAATCAGTGTGTTGCCTAAATCTCGCATGTTCTTTAATGTTTCAATCAAACGGGCATTATCTCTTTGATGTAAACCGATTGAAGGCTCGTCTAATACATAAAGTACGCCTGTAAGCTGGGAGCCAATTTGAGTTGCGAGTCTAATTCTCTGTGATTCTCCGCCAGAAAGACTGCCTGCAATCCGATCAAGTGTAAGATATTCCAAACCTACGTCTTTTAGAAACGTTAAACGAGATACTATTTCTTTAATGACTAAATCAGCGATTTTCATTTCTGTTTCACTGAGTTCTAAATTTTCAATAAAATCTAACGCATCTTCAATCGAGAAGTGGGTGAATTCACTAATGTTAAGCCCACCAACTTTGACAGCAAGTGCATTTTCATTAAGACGTGATCCTTGACATTTACTACAAGTTGACTCACTCATAAAGGAGGCATACCATTCTCTACTTTGATTAGAACTGGTATCTCTGTGTCGTCTTTCAATTAGATCAACAACACCTTCCATCACTTCATTACGATGGAAACTATTACCTGAGCGTGAATGAATCGCATATTTAACAGGGACCTTACTTCCATATAAAAGGATATCCATTTGTTTTTGACTTAATTTTTTGATTGGAACGTTAATATCAACTTTTGCAAAGTTACATAACTCTTGAAATGTTTGCCACTCAATATTTTGAGTGTTTACAATATTTTTATAATATCGGATTCCCCCTTCGCTAATTGAAAGGGAATCGTCTGGTATTAAATACGCTAAATCTACGGATTGTGTGTAACCAATCCCATTACACTGATCACATGCACCCATGGGTGAATTAAAGGAAAATAATCTTGGCTCAATTGAAGCAATACTGAAACCACAGATTGGACAAGAGAAATTAGAAGAAAATACAAGCACTTCTTCTCCGTTTTTTACATTAACAACCCCATCTCCGAGTTTGAGTGCCAGTTCAATTGAATCACTTAATCGAAAACGGCTGTCATCCTTTTTGATGATTCTATCTACAACCACACTAATCGAGTGTTTTTTATTTTTCTCTAACTTAATCTCTTCATCTAAAGTATGCAATTGATCATTTATATATAATCTTACATAACCTTCCTTACGTAGATTATCCAGTAAATCAACGTGTTCACCCTTTCTGTCTTTGACAACAGGCGCTAAAATTTCAAGTCTTGAACGATCTTCTAAATCCATAATCCGATCTACAATTTGTTGTACTGTCTGCGAAGTAATTTCAATATGATCATTGGGACAATAAGCCGTACCTACACGAGCATATAAAAGTCTTAAGTAATCATAAATTTCGGTAACAGTACCAACCGTTGAACGTGGGTTATTACTCGTTGTTTTTTGGTCAATTGCAATTGCGGGTGATAATCCTTCTATAAGTTCGACCTTTGGTTTTTCCATATTACCTAAAAATTGTCTTGCATATGAACTCAAAGATTCTACATACCTTCTTTGTCCCTCTGCGTAAATTGTATCGAACGCTAATGAAGTTTTTCCAGATCCTGAAAGTCCCGTCATAATAACAAGTTTATTTCTTGGAATTTCAAGATCAATATTTTTAAGGTTATTTTCTTTTGCACCTTTTATTACAATATTTCTATTTTCCATAATGATGCCTCCATTTCAATAATTATACCATGCATAATTTAAATTGTATCCCATAATGCCGAGACAAAAAACGGGAACATTTGTCCCGTTAATTAGCTAACTCAACTTTTAGTTCAAGGATTACATCTCGTAACTGAGCCGCCCGTTCGAAATCTAATATGGCTGCAGCTTCTCTCATTTCTTTTTCTAATTGTTGAATTAATGTATCAATATCTTTTTTACTACGTTTTTTACTGCGTACTTTTTTGCTGAGTGCTTCTGTCTCTTTTCCAGCAATAACGTCTCTAATCTCTTTCTTAATTGTTTTCGGTGTAATACCATGTTTTTCATTATATGCTTTTTGAATACCTCTCCGACGCATTGTTTCGTCGATTGTTTTTTGCATCGAATCGGTTATTCTATCTGCATACATAATAACATGACCATTTTCATTACGTGCCGCACGTCCAGCAATCTGAACTAATGAGCGATAGGAGCGTAAAAAACCTTCCTTGTCAGCATCTAAAATAGCAATCAGACTAACTTCTGGTAAATCTAGACCTTCTCTTAATAAGTTAATTCCAATTAAAACATCATATTTACCAAGACGTAAATCTCTTAATATTTCGATTCTTTCTAATGTTTTAGTCTCATGATGTAAATAAGCCACCTTCATGCCTAACTCTAAGAGGTAGGTACTTAACTCTTGGGCCATTTTTACGGTTAAGGTTGTAATGAGTACACGTTCATCTCTTTCTTTTCGCTTATTAATTTCTACTACAAGATCATCAACTTGACCTTTACTTGGTTTGATTTCAATCGTTGGATCAAGTAATCCTGTTGGACGAATAATTTGCTCAACCACTTCGTGATTGACTTTTTCCATCTCATAATCACCCGGAGTTGCCGATATATAGATTGTCTGATTTTGTACAGACTCAAACTCTTCAAAAGTCATCGGGCGGTTATTAAGTGCACTGGGCAATCTAAAACCATATTCGACTAAAGTTCTTTTACGTGATTGATCACCATTGTACATCCCTCTTACTTGCGGCAATGAGGCGTGAGACTCATCCACTACAAATAAAAAGTCATCAGGAAAATAATCAAATAATGTATAAGGTCTTTGTCCTGGTTCTCTACCGTCTATGTGCATTGAGTAGTTTTCGATTCCTGAGCAAATGCCAAATTCTCTTAACGCTTCCAGATCATATTCTGTTCTTTGCTTTAATCTTTGATATTCAAGTAATTTATCTTCCTTTTCGAAGTAGGCTAATTGACTTTCTAACTCAGCTTCAATTTTTTTCGCAGCTTCACGAATATGGTCCATATCACGGGCATATTCGTTGGCTGGAAAGATATGATAAACCTTGTATGCTTGCCGTATATGTTGAGTAATACGATCAATCTCGACAATACGATCTATTTCATCACCAAAGAATTCTACACGAACGACAATATCATCCGTATGACCTAAAACAATTTCTATGATGTCACCTCTTACACGAAATGAACCTCTTGTTTGTTCAAAATCATTTCTTGCATATTGTCTTTTTACTAAATCTCGCATCAGTGTTTCTCGGCTAATTTCTTGTCCGACTCTAATCGTATAAAGCATTGCTTTATAATAGGCAGGGTCACTTGTCGCATAAATACTCGCGACAGATGCAACGACAATCGTATCTCTTCTTTCAAGTATACTGTTTTGAGCCGATAATCTAAGCATGTCCAATTCTTGATTGATCATTGAACTTTTTTCAATATATGTATCAGTCCCGGGCATATAAGCTTCAGGTTGATAGTAATCGAAATTCGAAACAAAATATTCTACCCTATTATGTGGGAAAAATTCTTTAAATTCCGAGTAAAGTTGGCCAGCAAGTGTTTTATTATGAGCAAAAACAAGCGTTGGTCGATTGAGTTTTGCAATCACTTGACTAATGGTAAAAGTCTTTCCTGTACCCGTCGCACCTAAAAGAACTTGTTCTTTCTTTCCAGCATTAACACCTTCGACAAGCGTTTTTATTGCATTGACCTGGTCCCCTTTAGGTGAATATTTGGAAACAAGTTCAAATTTGTCACTCATTTTTTGACCACCTCAATTGCTTTGTGTAATTGAATATCACGTTCATCTTTATTCATTGACCAATCAGAAACTACCGCACTATATAATTTGACCATGATATCTTTATCTATATAATCAGTTTTGTCATATCCATATTTTACTTGGAATTTATTAAGCGCAACTAAAGTATCTTTGTCAAAATAACCATCTGTTCGGCCTTGATGTTGTGTTAAGTAAACCAATGCTTTCTGCGCATACGCGACTGCGTCATGAACTGTATCATACTTAACAATTTCTTCTTCTAGTTCGACGAATTGTTCGTAGAAAATATCAGCTAATTTCACTTCAACATCTGGTTTTATCCCGACTTGATCAATATTTTGACCAGAAGGTGATAACCATTTTGCGACAGTTAATTTCAGGACACTTTTGTCTGGATATCTTTTTTGCACTTGGATCGTTCCTTTGCCATAGCTTGTCACCCCTACAACTTCGGTATCAAGATTTTCTCGCATCGCTAAAGTTAAAACCTCTGAGGCACTCGCAGAATTTTCGTTTTGGAGAATTACTATTTTCTCAAAAGGATAATTTTGTTTTTCACTCTTGCTTACATTATAAATTTTATTTTCTTCTTGCCGGTGATCTTCTTGGTAAACAACATCATTATTATCGAAGAAGATCGGTGATATTTCTTCGATTGCTTTGAGGTAGCCGCCTCCATTATTACGTAAATCAATAATGAGTCTGCTTGCCCCTTCTTCGATCATATCATCAAGATATAGTTTGATACTTTCTGCTAAATTATTACCAAAGGAAGTGATTTCCAAATATCCCACTTCTTTATCAAGCATTTCTCCC
>DATBUC010000158.1:0-2787 GCA_036516515.1 Erysipelothrix sp.
AGTATAGCATATCAATAATTATTTGACAAGTCGCTTATCAAGCGCTGTATAACGCAGTGTTTCAATTTGATTATGAGCGGCTTTTTTAAATGATTCTAAATCACCAATAAGATGTAAATGCTGAGAAGAACGAGTCATCCCTGTATAATAAAGTCTTCGTGACAGCATCATACCATACTCAGGAACAGCGAGTAGAATCACCACCGGATATTCACTTCCCTGTGCTTTATGAACCGACATCGCATAAGCATGCGTAATTTTAATCAAATCAGCATTCTCATAAGTTACAAAATTACCTTCAAAATCAACTACCAATTGTTTCTCATCAACTTCAGCTAAAATACCCACATCCCCATTAAAGACAAAATCATCCGGTTGATTTTTTAATTGTAAAATTTTATCGCCTTCACGGAAAATATGCGATCCCACTAAGCGTTCATTTTTATGTTCTGCTGGGGGGTTAAATGTTTTTTGTAAAAAGTGATTTAATGTATGAATGCCAAAACGACCATCATATTTCGGGGCAAGGATTTGTACTTCTTCAATACTATAGCCTTGATCTAAAGACGCTTTAACGATCTGCGCAATTTGTTCTTGTACATCAATTTGATGCCTATCATAAAAATGAACATCTTGATGATAATTTTCGATTGCAAACTGCCCTGCTTTAACATGCATCGCTAAATCCACGACTTCGCTGCCTGCTTCTTGACGATAGTTTCTTTCTAACACTGTTGTTGCAATGGCACCTGAGTGAATCATATCTCCTAAAACAAAACCAGGCCCAACTGAAGGTAACTGATCTTGATCTCCAACAAATAAGAATTTTTTTACATGATTGGAGGCTTGTAATAAATTCGCAAACAGCCAAGTATCAACCATAGAAAACTCATCAATAATCATAATATCTGTTTCTAATTGGTGATCTAAATTATAGGCAAATTCATTTGTGTCTGGGTCCCATTTTAAAACTGAGTGTACTGTAGCAGCATGCACATTTGTCAGTTCGGTTAAACGTTTTGCAGCTCTTCCTGTGGGCGCACATAAGGTAATGTGTAACCATGGACAAGTGATTTGTAATGTCTTTACAATTGCCGAAAGCAAAGTACTTTTTCCTGTTCCAGGTCCACCTGTTAAAATCATCGTATCATTTTTTAAAAACGCTTTTATGGCATTGACTTGCTGGGGATCAAAATTAATATTTAAACTGTCTTCAACTTCAGCAAAGACTTCATCAAAATGAGGAATATCAAATTCGTTTCCCTGATAAACAAAATCATTGAGAAAGTTAGCGATATAAACTTCACTTTCAAATTGGGTTATATGATATAAGCGTGAATCATCAAAAACAAGCTGTCTTTTGGCAATAAGCCCTTGAATGCTTTCAGTAACATAGGGATAAAGCCATACTGGTGCCTTTTCTAAAAGCTCATCGAGATAGATAAAACTATCGCCGCGTCTAAAAGCGATGTTTTGATATAAGTCTAAGACTAAGGCCTGTAATCTTTCTGGATGTTTCTCAGTAAATCCTAATTCCTTACCCAATTTATCGGCTGATTTAAAGCCAACACCATGGACTTCATAAACTAAGCGATAGGGATTTTCTTCTAATATTTTCAAAGTATGGATATCATATTTTTTGGTAATCGCTAAGACTTGTTTACTAGAAAAACCTTGCGCAATCAAATATGTGGTTGCGGCATCAATTGGATCTTGCTCGCGGATCACCCGACAAATATGCTCCAATTTATCTTTTCCTAAGCCAGGAATTGAAAGTTCTAAACTGGGGTCATTTTTAATTTGTTCTAAAATGTCGCTACCGTATTTATCTACTAAAGCTTGTGCCGATTTTATACCGACACCAGGAAAACTGGGACCACTTAAATATCTTAAAACAAAATCTGTTTCTTTCGGGATAATTTTTTCAAAGTGACTCACATTAAATTGTAGACCATAACGCGGATCTTCGTGATAACTACCGTAGAAACGATATGCCGTTTCTGGTTCCAATGTAAAAAGAGGCCCTTTAATTGTAATTTCTTTAAAGGCCCCTTCTAAAAGAGAAATACGATAGATACCAAATCCATTATCGGTTTGAAATATTTTATGTTCAACAAAACCATCAAGTTCTTTAACCAAGCTATTCACCTATCCTAATATCATGAGCATAGTCGCGATAAAGTTATTGACAAAATGCACCGCAATTGCAGCCCAAATGCTACCTGACTCCTCATACGCTTTTACCATAAAATAACCCATCGCTGTATAAACAATGACAAAGATAAGTTCCTTTGGATCTTTACTTTGCATAAAAATGGGTAGTGTATGAATTAAACCAAATGAAAGCGAACTGATAATCATCGGGATGACATAGTTCTTTTTATTTCTAAACTGTTGATAAAGAACGCCTCTAAAAACAATTTCTTCTACAATTGGCGCAAAAATTACTGCTGTAAAACCATATAAAACAGGGAGTTGTCCAAAACCTGCTTCGATGATATCTTGATTTCCAGCTGTGATATTACCAAATAACGCTTGAATTAAAATCGATAAGAGTATATTGGCTGCGAAAATAGAAGCACTATATTTCAAGATGATTTTAAAATTATCGCTTAGATTATTCTTAAAATAGCGGAAACTTCGCTTCAGCATATCTGACGCCATGTAAAGCATGGTTACTAAAGCAATAATCGTTGCCAACATAATCCCTTTGGGATGTATTTGGTCGCCATCGGCACCAAAAACTAATAAACCAATCAACGGATAAATTGTTTGATATCCTATAAA
>DATBUC010000159.1:0-4991 GCA_036516515.1 Erysipelothrix sp.
TTTATCAGGTAATGAAGACTTAAAAATTGGTCTTGCAGGTGTTGAATTTGCGTTACATCGTTATGTAGGTAAAGAGCACGATGACATCAATAAGATGAAGGTCGGTAAAAAAGAGACCTTCGAAACAAATGATAAAGGTAAGATTCAACTTAAAGGATTGCGTCCTGGTAAATATCGACTCGATGAAGTTGAAGGACACCCAGCCTACACAACTTTAGAAGAACCAATTTTCTTTAAGTTAAAAGTAGCGGAGTCAACAGTATTAGAAGTATTAGAAGATTTAGAGAACAAGATTTATGTTGAAAAAGATGAAGCTACATTAGAGGTTGTTAATGAGCGCATCGTAACAGAGCTTACAGCCCAGAAAAAATGGCTCATAAATGATGACCAGCCGATACTTTCAGAAGGTTTTTCCGATATTTATTTACAGTTAGTAAAAGAGGTTGGAGACAAAACTGAATACGTTGAAGGGAGTCGTCAAAAGATAGAAAGTGGTAAGCAATACGATATCAATGTCGTATGGAAAAACCTGCCTCAATACGATTTAGCGGGTAAGGAGATTGAATACGTTATCCAAGAGGTTGACCAAGATGGTAAGATTATTTCCAATAAGGCCTTTGATCATGTTATCAAGGAAAATATAATTGAAAATAAAATCAATGATGAAAAATTCAAGTTAGAAATTGTAAAGGACTGGGCTGATGGTAAGGTTGCGCAAGTCAACGAAAATGTGAGACCTGATGCCATTAAGTTTAAAGTCACTGCTCAAGGTGAGTCTCGTTCTGAAGAAATAGGAACGTATACATTGACAGCAAAAGACAATTGGAAACTTGAGATAGATAATCTATATAAATATGATCATTTTGGTAATCCAATTAAATATATTATCGAAGAAGTTGCCGAAGATGATTTGAGTAAGAACTATATTCTTGCCAAAGCACAAGAGCTTCTTCCAGATGAAAAAGATGAGTTTATATTGACTTTTACCAATGAACTTATAAATAAGATTAATGTTGGTGTCAAAAAGCAATGGAACTTTGAGGGTGCACCTGAAACCACTGCGGATTTCCCAGTTGTCTACTTTGAACTCTATCGTCAAATTCCTGATGGTAAACTTGAAAAAGTAGGTGTCGATCCAATTGAAGTAACACAGGATAGTGAAATCCAATACTGGAATGACTTAGAACAATACGATCTCAAGTCAGGTTATGAATATGAGTATCTTGTTAAAGAAACTGATAAAGATGGCAATGAACTTTCCGGTTTCAATACAGAACAGGTACTTGAAGAAAATACCATTACGGTGACAAACACTTGGAATGATGAAACAGTGAATTTATCATTCAATAAGACTTGGAATGATCTTGATAATAAATATCATACCCGTCCAAAAGAGATTACTTTCGAAATTATAAATAAAGCAACCGAAGAACTGATTAAAGAAGTTACTGTTTTAAAGGCAGACTATGAAGGTAAGATTGTAGTAACAGATCTACCTAAATATGATAAATATGGTCAGGAAATTGAGTATATTGTAAAAGAACAAGCAGTACTTGGCTATGAAACAGTTCAAGATGAGAAAACCCTTGATTTTGAAAATAAACTCATCTTAGAAGGTGATCAAATTACCGAACGGACTGTCAAGAAAACATGGGATGATCAAAACGATAACGATGGGATCAGACCAGAGAAATTACGTGTTTATCTCACCATGAAAAATGAAGAGGGTAAATTTGTCAGAGTCGATAATGGCGTTGTACTTGAAGGACCAGAATGGCAGCATACCTTCAAAAACCTCCCAAAATATGCCCAAGGACAAGAAATTGAATATGGCATAGAGGAAGAAATCGTTGAAGGTTATGAATTGGTGTCAGAAAGTAATAATTTTGAACTTGTTAATAAGCATGAAATTGAAACTGTATCCTTGAAGATCCAAAAAGAATGGATTGATGGTGAGAACAAGTTTAATACGCGTCCTGAAGCGATTGTTGTTCAAGTATTAGCCAATGGTACAGTACTTGATGATTACAGTGAAATTATTTTAGATGAAGCAAATGATTGGTCATTTAGTATCGATAACTTACCGAAGTACTATGAACAAGGAAAAGAAATCGATTATGAAGTTGTGGAACTTGATTCAGGTTATTATGATCTTGAAACGGAAAAAACAAGCTCAAATAATGAGATTGAATTTATTCTACGCAATACCGAGCTTATCTCTATTACTGTAGAAAAAGAATGGGATGATCACAATAATCAAGATGGCAAAAGACCAAATGAAATTATAGTTCATCTTTACAATGATGAGGCACTAATTGAAACCGTGTCACTATCTGAGGAAACGCATTGGCAACATACATTTACTGACTTACCAAGATTTAACGGTTCAAATCTGGTCCAATACAAAGTGATCGAAGAACATGTGGATGATTACATTGCAAGCACTGTTTGGTCCAATGAAGGACAAAATGTAAAAATCACGAATAAATATAATACAGAAAAAGTATCTGTGTCATTTACTAAAGTATGGGAAGATGCCAACAACCAAGATGGTATGCGTCCAGAAACAATTACCGTTGAACTTCTTGCGAATGGTAAAGTCATTGCTGAGAAAACAATTAGCGAGAAAGACCAATGGCAAGGCAGTTTCGATAATCTTGATAAGTATGAAGCAGGTAAAGTAGGCTTTGAAATCGTGTATGAAATTAATGAAAAAGAAGTTGAAAATTACGCAACTGAGATTACGGCACTCAGCAAATATGACTTTGTCATCACCAATCAACATGAAACTGAAACACGAGACTTACTCGTAGAAAAAGTTTGGGAAGATCAAAATGATCTGTACCAATTGAGACCAGGTAAAATCGTGGTTACAGTTTATGCTGATGGTGAACAGATTGTTGTTGAGAAACTAAGTGAAGACAATGACTGGCATCATACTTTTACCAACTTACCTGTTTATAAAGATGGTAAACTTATTGAATACACTGTCGAAGAGGCAGAAGTCGCGCATTATGAACCCAACATAGAAGGGAACATGGATGATGGCTTTACAATCATTAATAGTTTAGATGCAGCTGTACTTGGTACAAGTAAAGAACCAAAACCAAATACAAAACCAGGCTCTAAGCTCCCATCAACAGGTGTAGGGAATACCTCACTTTATGTGGCAGCAGGCGCAATTGTGTTGGGAATGGTATTGAGAAGAAAAAGACAAAAATAAGGTTTAAAAAAGGCTGAGCAAATTTGCTCGGCCTTTATTTTATAGTATAACGATTGACTTCAGCGCTTAATACATTAATCGGTAATGTTTGAAGATAAACTTTACCAGGGCCTGTGAGTTTTACTAAGAAGAAGCCTTCACCGCCAAAGAGTTTGTTGCTCATACCTTTAACGGTTTGAATTTCATATTTAACAGTTGCATCAAACATAAATACATTGCCTTGATCAACCAGTAATGTTTCATTTTCTTCAAGATTATATTCAACTAACGAACCATCTGCTTCTAAAAATAAGTCGCCAAAACCGGAGAATTTTTGGAGAATAAAGCCCTCGCCTCCTAAAAGTCCTGCGGAGAACTTTTTTGTAAGTACTGTCTCAAAGTCAACTTGAGATGTTGCGACAAGAAATGCATTTTTCTGGGCAATGATGGCGTTGGTACCATCTAGGTGAAGATGTTTGATTTCACCAGGCATCGTCGTAGCGAAAGCAATTTCTTGTTGATCTTTTATCGCAGTATAGGTATTTTGAAAGAATCCTTCTCCTGAAAAAGCGCGTCCAAATGATTTCATTAAACCACCACCTGAGTGGACTTTATAATCAAAACCATCACTCATCCAGGCCATATTGCCAGCACTGGTTACCACCGATTCTCCTTGTTCTAAAAAACAACGTAGGACCGGGTATTGTCCTTCGATTTTAAATTTCATAAGTATCAACCTTTCTTTTGTTTATCATATCACAAATTAAAGCTGATAAAGTGGGTAAGATAGGGGGGAATTCACTAAATTTAAAGAGGGATTATGGTATGATAAAACCAGAGGTGATAAGATGGCAATTAAGTTAGTGATCAGTGATATTGATGGTACTTTGATTGATGAAAATCATGAGATTAGTGAAAGGACACAAAAAGCAGTGCAAGCCCTGGTTGCTAAGGGAATTCAATTTGGCGTGGCAACAGGTCGTAATTTTGATAGTGCAAAAAATATTGTGAAGCAGACAGGGATTGATGCTGATGATGCACCCATTATTTCTTTAAATGGTATTTATGTTGAGCATAAGTCAATTGGCTATGAAGATCATGGTGATACCTTATCTTATGAGGCTTGTCGTAACTTAGCTGAACTTGGAGAGAAGTATTATATGGGTGTCCTTTATTTCTTTGAGGACAATGTCTACTTTCATATGGACGATTTATCACTGCAAGATTTTGAGTTAAACCGTGATGAAGATTTTATGCGTTTCTTTAAAGAATCAATGCATATGGATCGCATTGACTCCATTGATGACTTACAAGAACGCTTTGATAATCAGGAAAGCATTCTCAAGGTTGTCTTTTTACAAAATCCGGCCTATTCTGAGTTAGTTCAAGAGAGAATTGCTTTAGAGATGCCTAAAGAGCTTGTTTATATGATGGTTGGACCTGGTTGGGGTGAAATTATGCCTAAATCAGTCAATAAAGGTGCCGCGATTTTACGCTATGGGCAACATGTAGGTATTAAACCAGAAGAAATCATGGTGTTTGGTGATAGTGACAATGATTTAACGATGATCGAAAAAGCAGGCATTGGGGTCGCAGTTAAAAATGCGCACAGCTCTGTTAAAATTCTTGCTGATGATATGACAGATACAAACATTAATGATGGGGTCGCAAAATACATCGAAAAGCATTTATTATAATAGTTACTAAAATTAACTAATATTTTCACAAAGTTGGGATAAAATGAGTGCATATAACAAAATATGCACTCATTTTTTTGTGTTTTAATAGA
>DATBUC010000160.1:0-5268 GCA_036516515.1 Erysipelothrix sp.
GGACTTTCTTAAAGAAGCCGGAGCAGAAGCCAGTGAAGAAACAGTCAAAGGCGATTTGTCTCGGGTCAACTTCATTGAAAAAGAGGCTTGGTCTGATCGTGAACTGGGTAAATTCGCAAAAGAACTGGGCGAATTCTATATCGCACAAGGTCAAATAGAAGCCAGTCTCATGGAAAAGTTTGAAACCGCAATCGACACAAGATTTATAAAATAAACTTAAAAGTTAATAACACAAAAGACAGCTCAGTCTGTTTTTTGTGCTAGAAAGGACACATATAGATGAAAAAACCTAATATTGTATTTATTCTTGCTGATGATTTAGGCCCTTGGGCTTTAAACTGTTATGGAAATCAAGATATGATTTCCCCTCATATCGATAAACTTGCTGCTGAAGGAATGCAATTCAATAACTTCTTTTGTACCTCTCCTGTCTGTTCGCCAGCACGCGCATCTCTTCTTACGGGAAAAATTCCTAGCCAGCATGGTATTCATGATTGGATTTGTGATGAAAATGAAACACAGGCTGAAATAGAATATTTAGAAAATCAAATTGCTTATACAGATATATTAGCGGAGCATGGCTATCGCTGTGGTTTATCAGGAAAATGGCATGTCGGAAAAAGTTCTAAAGTGCAAAAAGGGTTTGACCATTTCTTTGCTCATAAATCAGGCGGCGGCCCTTACTATAATGCTCCCTTTTATCGTAATGGCGTCTTTGAGGTCGTTGAGGAATATGTTACCGAAGCAATTACTAAAGATGCCCTCGATTTCATAGATGAAAGTGTTGCGCAAAATAAACCCTTCTATCTTAGTGTCGGTTACACCGCACCACATTCTCCTTGGCTCAATAACCATCCTAAAGCTTATACAGATTTATATGAAGATTGTGAATTTACCAGTATACCCAAGGAAGCACGTCATCCGGATAGTATTTACTTAACTGATGAGGTCAATAAAGACTTAAAAGCAAATCTTATTGGTTATTTTGCAGCGACAACAGCGATGGATCAAGGTGTTAAAGACATCATGTCTCGTCTTGAAAAACATGGTATTAAAGAGGATACCTTGGTAATATTTACTGCTGATAATGGCTTTAGTTGTGGTCATAATGGTTTTTGGGGTAAGGGTAACGGTACTTTCCCAATCAATATGTATGATAATTCGATTAAAGTCCCCTTTATTGCCTCACATCCTGGCGTCATTCCTCAAAATACACAAACAAACGCAATGGTCTCAGCTTATGATTTTTTCCCAAGTATTTTAGATTATGTGGGGATTAAATATGAACTTGATGATACTTATCCAGGTAAGAGTTTTAAAGATGTTTTACTCAAGCAAGAAAAAACACAACATCAAGCCGTTTGTATCTATGATGAATATGGTCCCAACAGAATGATCAGAACCGATCGTTTTAAATTTATTAAACGCTATCCTTACGGACCCGATGCATTATTTGACTTAAAAAACGACCCTCAAGAACAACATAACTTAATTGCATCGTATGAAGATCTCGATTCAGAATTGGTAACTTCATTAAGGGAAGAATTGGAAGCTTGGTTCTTTAAATATGTTAATCCTGAAATTGATGGGATTCATGAGGCCGTTTATGGTTCTGGACAAATAAACAAGGCAGGCAGATGGTCAAAAGGAAAAGTCAGTCAAAATAAACCAGATTTTAAAATTAATCAATAGTAAAAAGGAGGCCTAGAGATGGTCCGTGATAAAAACAATAAAATGAGTCGTGTTTTATTTAAAACATATTTACTCACACTTTCCTTATTTGTCTTAATCATCTCTAGTTTTCTTTTGACGAATACCAAGAAAGCAATGATTAAAGAAGTTGCGCTTTCTCGTAAAGATGTTTTAAAACAAGTAAGCGAACGGGCCAATGTGGTAAAAAATAGTAGCATCACAGTCTCCAATCTTTTTGCACTTGATGAGGAAGTACTCCGTATTCTTAATGAAGATCAAATCAGTGACAAAGCACACCATGATCACTACCTAACAAAACTCAAACAATCATTTGATTTAGTATTTGAAGATGTTGGGATTGCATATGATGTTGTTTTAATGGGAGAAAATGGTTATAACTATGCCTCACATGCTCAAAACTTTTATGATTTTAAATCACTCAAAGACCAACTTTGGTTTAAAAGTATTTATGAGAAAAATGGGGATATCACTTTTATCAGTAGTTTTAAAGATCATTTTGGGGCGGAACAAGATCGCTATGTTTTCAGTGCTTCGCGCGATATTTTAAATAAAGAAGGTGAAAGATTGGGCACCCTGATGATTAATATTGATGAAGATTATCTTTACAATCTTTATGAAATCTTACTTGAGGGCGATAATACGATCTATATCATTGACAGTAAGGGCAATGTCATATCCCATACAGATAAAGCTGTCAGAGGGCTTAATTATTTTGATATGGATAAGTTTAAAACCCTTTATCCCGATGGAGATTATCATATCATCAAAAAAAGTGATGGGCCCTATCTATTTTCAAGCTATCAAGATCTTAAAACATCCTGGGTGATTATAGAAGAAATTCCCGCGAAATCAGTCTTTCGAGAAGTTAATAACACCATCTTTTTACTCGTACTGGTTATGATCTTGTGTCTGCTTATCGGACTGCTTATTTCGTATATGATTGCGCAAAAGTTAACTCAGCCACTGGAAATCATTAATGATTCAGTTTCAGAGATAAAAAAAGGTAACTTAGATAATCAGTTAGAAATCGAGTCCTATGATGAAGTTAATAAAATTAGAGATAACTTTAATCAAATGTCAAAAGAAATTAAAGACTTACTTCAAAATATTAAAGAACAAGAAGAATATAGAAGAGATATTGAACTAAATTTTTTAAGGGCGCAAATCAATCCTCATTTTCTTTATAATACGCTTTTCTCTATCAAATGTATGGCCGAGATGGATAAAAAAGAAGAGCTCTTAGTTATGATTGACTCTTTTATGGATCTACTTAAAGTATCCTTCTCAGGAGATAGTGAAGTGGTGACTTTAGCTAAAGAAATCGAAGCAACAGAAAAGTATCTTAAGCTCCAACAGTTTAGATACGGGAATAAGTTTACTTATACTTTTGAAGTAGACGATGCTTTACGACAGCATAAACTTCCTGCGCTTTTACTCCAACCCATCGTGGAGAATGCAATTTTTCACGGTATTGAAGCCAAAGAAGATTATGGTCATATTACTGTCCATGTTTACTCTGATCATAAAGACTATTACATTATTGATGTGATTGATGATGGCTTAGGCATGTGTGAAGATAAAATTAAGGCCATCACGGACCAGTTTGGTAAATTTGAAATAGCGCCACAAAAAACCATTGGCATCGCCAATGTTGCGAATAGGTTAATGTTGACTTACGGTCCAGCCTATAATTTGAGCATTATCAGTGAATTGTACGAAGGGACCATTATTCGTTTAAAAATTCCTAAAGAAGAAGGTGAAGCATATGAAAGTAATCATTGCCGATGATGAACGTTTAATCTGTGAATGGCTGACATACTGTATAGAAGGGTGTCATCGCTTTGAGCTGGTTGGTGTCGCAAAAAATGGTGAAGAAGCTTTAGCGCTTTACAAAAAGCACAAACCGGAATTAGTCTTAACAGATATTAAAATGCCCATTATGACTGGTTTAGATTTACTTAGAGAAATTAAAAAAATCAATCCCAAGACACATGTGGTCTTATTAACGGCATTTTCCGAATTCAATTATGCAAGGGAAGCCATTCGAGATGGCGCGGATGAATACTTATTAAAAACCGAAATTAATAAAAATATGCTTCATGACTATTTTGAGAAAATCTATCAGCAATTGTCTATAATGAACCACCAAAGTGATGACTTAACACTGATTAAGAAACATCCTAAAATCAAACATTTGCTGACCAAACAAGAAGATTTAAATACCTCAGATTTACAGGATTTAGTTACTTTTGGTTTTAACAAATATCAAAGTAATTTTGTTGTTTTATCATTTTGGCGCTCAGAAATCATTAATTTAGAAAAGAACCTTTTACAAGATATTATTAAAGATGATGCGATTGTGCTATATAGTTTAGAAACGAACCAATATGTCTATTCTGTCATCATTACTTTAGATGAAAATTTAAGTGAACTACAAAAGATAAATACGATCTATGACATTATCAATCGCGCTAAGTCAAAAAGTGATTTAAGAATGGGCGTCAGTAAGATAGAAGCGGAATTCAAAGCGATTAATCATCTTATTTATGAATCACTCTATACATTGGCACTGACCTTTTATGAAAAAGAATGTCGGATTCAAAAATCATTACGTGATTTTTCTTTAGCAAAAATTAGAAAACAAGAAGATGTTACGTTGATTAGGGCAACCACTGAACTGCAAAAAATAAGCACAGCCCGCAAGATTGATCAATTAAATCGCATTGAATCATTTTATGATTATATTGAAAAACAAAGATTTATGAATGTACGCAAGATTAAGCAGTTCTCACTTGATATTGTTGAACTTTTATATTCAGAATTTGCCAATCATCTTTGCGATTATGCTAAACGAGAGATTAAATCAATCAAACAACAAATAAAGGATGCAAATAAATTTGACGAGGTTAGAAAAATTACGGTTGATTACGCACAAGGCTTTAATGCCTCTTATGATATCAGTAAGCAAGGGCTCTCAGTGCCAATCGCCAATGCGGTTGAGTATATTTATAAAAACTACCAACAATCCATCAGTTTGGAAGAAGTCGCCAAGGCGGTCGATCTTAATCCGGAATACTTATCCAGATGTTTTAAAAAAGAAGTGGGTAAAACCTATTCCTCATTCTTGTCGAATATAAGATTAGAAAAAGCGAAAGTATTGTTACTGGAAACAAATGAACAGGTCCAATATATTGCAGAGTCGGTAGGTTATTTTAATGTCAGTTATTTCTCAACTTTGTTTAAAAAAGAGTATGGTCTTAATCCTTTTGAATACCGCAAACAAAATCACTAGTCAAATAATTAATAAAGATGTCAATTTATTTTTCAGTGAAGTAAAACTATATTGAAATCGTTAAAAAAACCTCAAAATATCGAGGTTTTTTTTATATTCATATTTCCTATAATACTAGGTGAAAGGGGTTACACCCCGTAGGAGGAAACATGAAGAAATTAGTATCTACATTACTTTCAGTATTTTTATTACTTTCATTAGTTGCTTGCAATAAAGCGCAAGATAAAGACGCAAGTAAGCAAGATGAAAGCAGCAAAGATTTA
>DATBUC010000161.1:0-2404 GCA_036516515.1 Erysipelothrix sp.
GATAGCCTTGTTTTATAACAGTTTCTATTACTACCATGCCCTCTAGTTTTTTTCTCAGTCGACCAATCGCTACATTTAAGGTATTATCCTGAATCGTCTTATCAATATTTAAACATTGATTTAATGCACTTCTATCAACAATTTGTTCCTTCTGTTGTAATAAGACTAAAAGTAAACGATAATCTTGGACGCTTAGAAATATCTCTTTGCCATCAAATGTTACCTGGGCAGCGTCTGGATCCAAACACAATCCGCCCAGTTGATATACCTTTGGCAAGCGTCTTTTAAAGAGTGCTTCAATACGTTTATCAAGCTCAGAGAAGTTAAAGGGTTTGGTCAAATAATCATCACCACCACTTTCAAAGCCGCTGATTACATAATCTTGATCGCTATGGACGGCCAGAAAAATAAGAGGAGCATCTGTTTTTTTAGATAAGTGCCTTGCAAACTCAAAACCAGTTCCATCTGGTAGTGAAACATCTACTAAATATAAATCTGCATTCAAGACAGTCGCTAAAGCAGTTTTTAAACTTTGATGCGATGTTACACTGTAACCTTTCTTTTCAAAGTAGTGGCAAAGTGTGAAGTTTAAGGTTTCATCATCCTCAAGAATAAATATTTTCATAAAAGCCCCACTTCTTTCTAATTAAAGTTAATAATATCATAGGATAGCAGACACCTGTAAAGCATTAAAAAAAGGGCTGTTGCCCTTAGTATCTTGCATTCCTAAAATTATTGCCACGATTACGATTATAGCCTTTTTCATAAGCATTATAAGCCTCAATCATTTTCAATTCCAGTTCATCAAGATTTTGATACCCACTTGATTGTAAACTGATCATTTGAATCGTAAATTGATCACCATATTTATAATCTGCGTAGATATCACCATTTCCCCGTCCAGTAAAATGGCTATTCACCCGATTCATAACATTTTTACCCTGTCCTACATAATAAAGATCAGCACTTTCATTATGAATGACATAAACACCTGTAAAGCCATAATCTTTAGAGATATAAGACTTATTATCACGCTTTTTAGTATTTCTCAGCTTAAAAAACTCAACAACTGTTAACTTCGTTGCTTGCTCTGCTAGATTTTTCAAAGCTTTCCTTGTCTTAATCCTTTGGTTCAATTGATAAATAATCGTTGTTACCCACAAAAGAACGGCAGCCGACATCAAAATTTTCATATGCAAAGCATATTTCCCAAATAACAAATCAAAATTCCACTCAATCATCATATCACCATAGTGACTATAACAAGCACTCCCCTGCACCACAATCAAAATTGGAGTTTCTAGCGAATTATGATAAAGAAACAGCTTAAAAAAGCAAAAAACAATAAAAGGATTCTTTCTTAAACGAAAGAATCCCTTGAATTAATTATGAGTATATATTATGCTTCATCTCGTTTTTTAAATAGCGAAACCACTATGGTAAGGGCCCCTGTAAGAATCAAGCCATCGGCCATGTCTGAAACTGTATCACTTAAACCTGTTGCTGGTAAACTATCGAATTGAGGACTGTTCTCATCATTTTCTTTTGGTTTTTCCGGCATTGTTGGCTGTGGTGGTTCTTGTGGCTCTGTAGGCGTTGGAACTGCTGGCTCTGTTGGCTCTGGAACTGTTGGCTCTGTAGGCGTTGGAACTGTTGGTTCCTGAGGCTCTGTAGGTTTAGGATCAAGTGGCTCAAGTGGTGTTGGCTCAAATGGCTTGATCGGTATTTCTACTTTAGGATATTCGTTGTTTACTTGTGCGATATTAATTAGGGCTAATAAATCTTGGTCTAATTCTGCTTTCATTTTTACTTCAAAACTAATTGTTACAGTTTCATAAGCACTGATACGCTCAATATTTATCCCATTAATAAGGTCTTTTAAAGTCTTATCTTCTAAGCGCAAGCCATTGAGATAAAGTGGGTTGTCATCTGGAGTTTCGATATGGTCAATCATCTTTTTTAAATCATCTTTTACAAAGACATTTTCTGCATCTTTTTGACCAGCGTTCTTGATGATAATTGTATAAGACAAGATTTCTCCTGCCTCGACAACACCGTTTTCATTTTCATCAACGACCAGTTTTTCGGCGGTAATGATTGCCTTGATATATTTAATTTTCACTTCTGTTTCTTCTTCATCAGCACTGGCTCTATTGACAAACTCAAAGCCTTCTTCAAGTTCAAGATCTCCTTTTACTTGCATATCAAAACTCATTGTAAGAATTTCATCCACTTCAATATCGCGCAAGATTCCTGCCTGTAAATCCGCAATGTCTACAAGTTCAGTCCCACGATTGCTTGTGATCGTGACATGGGTGATTGGAATCATATAGTCCATTAATTCACTGAGATCATCTTGAATTAACACATCTTGTGCATTGCCTTCACCAATATTACTTACCTT
>DATBUC010000162.1:0-1532 GCA_036516515.1 Erysipelothrix sp.
TAAGAGACTCCTTTTCCAATCGCTCGACCTTTTCCGTTAACGGTTCTTGATAAATCGGTTCTTCTTCTGCGCCCTCAAAATTAAAAACAACCTCCAATGTGTCTAAATCGACTGCAATAGAAGTTGCTCTTTCGAAATCCTCTCTATATTGCCCATACTCTAAATTTATATAATCAAAGATAGCTTTTGGAGAGTCTGTAATAGATTTTCCATCACGAACTTCATATAGTATCGTTTTTTTGCAAATTGGTTGTTTTAAAAACTCCCGATACTTCTGTGCGGATTTAGTCAATTGCGAACGTTGTGCTTGATATACAGGACCTATAACTTTTCTGACTATCCCTTTCAACCCCATATGATATCTCCTATCCTAATCTTTAAAGTCTTTTTTTATTTTTGTCGTCGATATACCTTCTGTTCTAGGCAAATAGATGACTTCGCAATAATCTTGTAAAAAGTCAAATTTACCTGTCCAATCATCGCCCATTACAAAGACGTCTATTTCATTATCTACGACATCGCTAATCTTTTGTTCCCAGTTATGCTCAGGTAAAACAGCATCGACATACTTTACCGCTTCTAAAATATATTTTCTGTCTTCAAATGGCATAAAAGATTTTTTTCCTTTTAGCTCGTTAAACTCGTCTGACGAAATCACGACTGTCAGATGATCTCCTAATTCTTTGGCACGTCTTAAAATATTAATATGACCTTTATGTAGTAAATCAAATGTCCCATATGTGATGACTTTTTTCATTATGTATCTTTCCTTTCGATTAAATCAACTATGACTTGAGATGCATTGCCTGTCTCTTTTTCTACTATTCTATCATAAAACTTTTTGTTTTTTGTATGTTGATAAAAAAAGTCAAGTGGCTTTCGTAATGCTTCTTTACTCAATTTAATTAATTCTTGATTGTCGCTTACCATTGCTCCCGGTAATCCTTTTTCGATATCGTAATATGTTCCTCTTAAAACATTTTCATATTGTTCTCGATCTGGTAAATAGAAAATAATAGGCCGTTTCAAAATATAATAATCGAAAAAGCTTGAAGAGTAGTCGGTAATCAAAATATCGCTTATCAATAGTAGGTCATTCATATCAGGATAATCAGAGACATCTAGCCATTGACTATTGCCATTTTTTTCTGGTTTAACAAGATAGTGCATTCTTACTAATAGTGTGACATTTTCACCCAAACTTATTGCCAATTCATTTAAGTCTAAAGCTGTGTCAAATCGATACAGCCCGTCAATATGTTGGTGATTATCGCGCCAAGTAGGGGCATAGAGAATAACTTTGCTATTTTCGTTAATATCTAGTTTATTTTTTAATTGATTTTTCAACTGTGTATTCAAGCTCTCGTTTACTAGCTTATCATTTCGAGGATAACCTATTTCCAATATATCACCTGTATATGAAAAGGCTGACTTAAATATTTTGGTACTATATGAATTGGGAGAAATTAAAAAGTCCCATCTTTTACTTTCTTTTTCAAAAGAATTTCGGTAACTCGTATTAGTATAACCAG
>DATBUC010000163.1:0-6279 GCA_036516515.1 Erysipelothrix sp.
CAATATTTTGTTGTGTTGATAAATCAGGGATAGCGATGGGTAAGTCTTCCATGATCGGACGGCGGATATTTTTAGCAGCCGTTCCTTCGCTATTTTTATCAAAATACTGTTGGCAAATGGTCTGATTCAGTTGCCAAACTAAGAAATTAGGTAGGACATTGCTATCGGTGATGCGGATGATGAAAAAATTGAGTGAAGCAATATAATCATGACCACAAGCTTTATCCTTTTCAAATAACACAGCGTAGTTTTGGCTACTGCGTGCAGCAAAAAGAATGTCTTGATCTTGTAGATAGTAATGACTGGCTTTGTTAGGTGACTCTATAAATGCACAACTTGTGTAATCAATGCCATGATCGATTGAGCAATTTCTCAGTTGTACAACAGGAATGGCGGTTTCATGGCTAGAGTCTATTACTTCGACCTTTCCACGAAAAGGATAGCCAAGACTAACATTGGCTATATCTCTGAGTAGTTTTTTCATTATTTTGCAATATCCTGTGTAGAACTTTGTGATTCGATGTGTGAATCATACAATTTATCTCAGGTATTAGTCAAGTAAAAATATCGCATTATCGTCAGTATAACTTTTTATTTATCACTGATATTTTTCGTTTTTAATTGAAATATATGAGTTATTTATTTTGAAGAGTTTTGCATAATAATTCAAAAGAAGGACATTTCATGAGAGTATTTTGCAGTTTTTCCATTTCTGATTGGAAAAGATTGAGCTGTGAATCAAAGTTAGTGGTGTTTTTATAGAAATCATACAGATCACAATAAATGACTAATGGATGCCATGGATTGTGCTTATTAATCGTGGTGCGATCAGATACTTTCCAAATTGGATGATCTAAAAGTTTTTCATTTAATTCAGTAACGAGAGCTTTATAGGCAGGGAATTGCTGAATAGGGTGGAGATATCGTTCGATCGAAAACATCAGGCAAATAATTGGTTGGTCAAAAAAACGATTTTTGAAAGACTCGTCAATATATTGATTAGCTTTTTTATCTTGCATGATATCTGCTAATGCATGATCCCATGAATCTATAACAAAGCCCGTAAAAATCCCAGGTACCCATCTTTGATCTTCTTTGCCCGTGGCTAAATATACTTCATAGCCAATACGTCCCCAACGAGTGCGAGATTTAGCTGATTTTGTGAAATGACGTTGATCAATTAAAGGTTGTGGTGCAAGTTGAAATGATCTTTCACATATTGTGGTTAATTGAGCATCAATATTTTTTACGGCAGCGTAATATTTAATGGATAGCGGATTGATATCAGTAATGGAAACAAGATTGTTAGCTTCTAATAGCTTTACAAATTCATCACGAATCCAGCTAGTTTTTTCACTATCGCTTTTTAGGGATTGGATGCATGTGGCAATATCTTGCCAACATAATGCGATGTCAGGATTCTGAGCATGTTGAGCAGTAAGGGCGGTAATCAAAATTAATCGATAATTGGTATCTTTTCTTTCTTGCTCCATGTGATGGCGGTAATTATGTAACTGATTATGATGCAAGTTTGACCATACTTTATGCTCAAAAACTAATGTACTTTTGAGTGAAGCAGTAGAATTTTGGATGACCATATCAGGGAATTTTCCGCCAAAGTTTTCTTGGGTGGATATCTGCATGTCATCTGTTAGCTCAAATGATTCAAGCACTTCATCCTCAGCAAGCTTGGACTGCAATAGCTTAATCAATGCTTGGAAAACTTCTGAATCATTACGTAATAGCCAAGCAAAAGCTTCTGTGATGAAGTTTTCTGTGGGCGTTGTGTTTTCTCGTGGTGCATATTGGCTAAGGCTAACGAATAAATTATTGGTCATGGGGTTCCTTACAATGATTGTAGTTAAAATATCTTTTTCAAAGAGTTAATTGATAATTTATTCAGTATATATGCTCTTTAATATAGCTCAAGGATGACGAAGCGTAGTTTATTAAGACAATTCATATGAAATTGCATAATAGATTTGTGGGTAGAATATGAAAATCATTTCTGTAAAATGTGATTAAAGATGATTTTATAGTAGTATTGCTAGCATGTTGGAAATAAAATGAAAAAACTAGATGCAGAAAGATTGTTACAAAAAGCATTAGATAATAATGTTCACTTTCGTGATGGGCAATGGGAAGCTATAGACGCTATTGTCAATGAATATAAAAAAGTTTTAGTGGTACAAAGAACTGGTTGGGGGAAAAGTTCTGTTTATTTCATCAGCTCTAAAATTCTAAGAGATCGCGGTAAAGGTATTACTATTATCATTTCTCCATTATTAGCGCTTATGAGAAATCAGATTGAATCAGCAAAACGATTAGGTATTACTGCTGAAACAATTAATTCTAGTAATACAAACGATTGGGATAACATTGCTAATAAAGTACGAGCTAATCAAATTGATTGTTTATTGATTTCGCCTGAAAGGCTAGCCAATGAAAAATTTTTAGAAACTGTATTATTGCCGATCGCGGATAAGATCGCTTTATTTGTTATTGATGAAGCTCATTGTATTTCAGATTGGGGGCATGATTTTAGACCTGATTATCGTAGAATTATTAATATATTAAAGTATTTGCCAGAAAATATGCCCATTTTAGGAACAACAGCTACTGCTAATAATCGAGTTATTGATGATATAAAAGAGCAGCTAGGTAATATTAATATTCAACGTGGTACTTTAGTTAGGGATAGTCTAGCTTTACAAACTCTAGTTTTACCAGATCAGGCATCTAGATTGGCGTGGTTAGCACAAGTGATTCCAAAATTGGATGGGACTGGTATTATTTATGCATTAACAGTCAGGGATGTAGAGCAAGTTGCTAAATGGTTGCAACAAAATAATATTAAGGCAAAAGCCTATCATGGAGGGGTGGAGAATAGCGCGTTTACTGATAGTAATCAGTATAGAGAATATCTTGAAAATCAATTATTACATAATCAATTAAAAGTTCTTGTTGCAACGACAGCTTTAGGGATGGGGTATGATAAACCAGATTTGAGTTTTGTAATCCATTATCAAGCACCTGGGTCTGTGGTTGATTATTATCAACAAGTTGGTAGAGCGGGTCGAGGTATTGATCATGCTGTTGGTATTCTAATGACAGGTGCTGAGGATGCAAATATACATGAGTATTTTAGAATTTCAGCTTTTCCAACAGAAGACCAGGTAGGGGTGATTTTATCTTCATTAGAAGATTCTAATGGATTATCTATGAATGGGTTGGAGAAACGGACAAATTTACGCCGTGGTCAAATAGAAAAAACTTTAAAGTTTTTAAGTGTAGAAAATATATCACCTGTGATTAAGATTGGTAGTCTTTGGCATAGAACCCCCAATGAGTATCGATTAAATAAAGAAAAAATTGATCGCTTATCAAAAATGCGGCTAAAGGAAAGCGCAGAGGTTCAAGTGTACATTAAATATCAAGGCTGTAAGATGCGCTTCTTAAGGCAAATGTTAGATGATGTGAATTTAGAGCAATGTGGAAAATGTGAATATTGTATTGGAAGGGAGTTGTATAGTTCAGAAATTAGTCCTGAGATTTATCATGAAGCAGCCTTGTTTCTTAAGCACTCTGAAGGAATTATTGAACCGAGAAAGCAGTCTGCACCATCTAATAATGATGCTCTTAATACGTTTCCAATTTATAAATTTCCTAGGCTATTGGGTAAGTTAGTGGCGCAAGAAGGACGATATTTATCCTCATGGGGGGATTCTGGTTGGGGCAAAATTGTTGCAGAAGATAAGAAAGGCGGATACTTTAGAGGCGAGCTAGTAGATGCTTTGGTGGATATGATTATAAAACGCTGGCAGCCTAATCCTAAGCCTCAATGGGTGTGCTGTGTGCCCTCCTTGCGTAGGCCAGTACTTGTTGCAGATTTTGCAAGAAGGGTTGCTCAAAAATTGGATATTCCATTTATAAATGTCGTTGAAAAGATAAAGAGTAATGAGGCACAAAAAATACAACAAAATAGTTTTCATCAGGCTCATAATTTAGATGGAGTCTTTTCTATCAAAGCAGGAGTTATGAATACACCTGTATTGTTAATTGATGATATCGTAGACTCTAAGTGGACTTCTACTGTTATTGCAGCGCTTTTAATTCGTGCGGGTAGTGGAGTGGTATACCCAGTTATGTTGGCTTCAACAGCGGTAAATGAGTAATGAATATTAATCCGAGAACACAGGCTATTTTATTATTAACAGCGCATTTTTCAGTGCATAGTACTACAACTGTAGAACCTTTGAGTAGTTGTGAATGGGGTGAGCTATCTGCTTGGCTAATTAAAAAACAATTAGTTCCTGAAAATTTATTAGTTGTACATATCGAGGATGTTTTGTTGGGGTGGGAGCATTCAAATATTACAATTGAACGAATAAGAATATTATTGAATAGGGGTGCAAGTTTAGGACTAGCTTTGAATCGTTGGTTGCAATCAGGAATCTGGATAATAACTAGAGCAGATATTGATTATCCTATACGCTTAAAAAAACTATTAGGTTTAAATGCTCCACCAGTATTATTTGGATGTGGAAATAGAAAGTTACTGAATACACAAAGTATTACCATAGTTAATGAGAATGAAGCTGAGTATTTATTGAGGCAAGATATTGTTACTACTGAAATCAGAGAAAAAAGCATTCCTATAGTCTATGGTTTGGACAATGAGGTAAGTAAACTTGATATAGTAAGATATTCTCAAATAATAAACATCATAGGTATTGTACCTAAGAAATTGTTAAGCGTTATAACGCATAGTAGTTGGAGAGCTGCACTATTGGGCGGCAATATCGTTGTCATCTCTACTAGTTTTCCTGAGGCAGAGATGTGTGATTCTAATGATTATATGACTGTTCTTCATAGTCTTTCATCAGCTACATTGATTTTATCTTCTAAAAAAGATTATCTAATTGATTCTATAATGAAAATATGTATTACCTATAAAATTCCATTATGGTTGGAAGAAGGGGTATTAGCTAAATTGTCACGGAATACACAAGCTAATCAATTATTGCATGATACGAAAATATCAGATGTTTTTATGGGTAAATCAGGCAAGCAAAAAGTGAAGAAATTAGCTATTGGTACGCAATTAGAGCTGTTCTGACGATAATATAATTTCCATGTTAGAATGTATTCATAATTTAAAGATGAGGTTGTAGTTGGTGCCATGAGCAAAAAAGTATTTATTTCTGGATCTATTTCGGTTAAAAAACTACCAATATCTGTGATGGCAAGTTTACAGAAAATGATTGATAACCAGTTGGAAATATTAGTCGGTGATGCTTCGGGAATTGATGAATTAGTACAGCATTTTTTTGCTCAGCAACAATACTATAATGTGACTGTTTATAGTATTACTCATAAGCCACGTATAAAAAGATCTTCTAATTTTAAGAGTCAATATATAGAGGTAGTCACGGAGTCTAGTCGTGAGCGTGAAAGACAAAGGGATAAAGATGCTGCAATGACAAATGATAGTGATTATAGTTTGGTGATTTGGGATGGTTTTAGTAAAGGTAGTTATGCAAATATATTAAGATCAATACAGCAAGGGAAGTCTGCTAGAGTTTATTTGTCTGGAATACAAGAGTTTTTACCTCAAGAAAAAGTGTCTGAAAATGAAATTAAATATATATATGAGACGAATAATGGTTATTCAGCTAGAGAAGTAGTGAAATATTTACAAGAAAAAGATATTAATTTTTTTAAAAACACTTTAGCCTTGAATAAATATTTAGTGAATAATAATGTGATAGAAAAGAAAGATAAAGATTATATTCCTTTAGCTGATCCTAAGTATTTTATTATTAATTATTACCATGGGAAAATGACAGGTTTTAGTTTTACTATGGAGTTTGTTGGTTGGCTAGAAGCACAGATTAAAGATTCTTTGTATTGTGATGAGCAAAAAGAATTATTTTGAATATAGTAATTTATAGGAAAATTGCGGTTATGCGATATTTTGAGGTTATGATTTTAATAACATAATGACAAGGAAGATAAAATGAAGAAATTACTAGGGCGTGTCCTCATTTTGCTTTGCACCAAATAATAATGCCTTGCGAACTTTCATTTTACTAGGGACTTCAAACCTTAAATCAATCCTTGCACGTGTATGTGTCGAAAAACGCCTTTTTTGAATAGCCATCTTATTTATAGTCTATATTATAATGATCTAATTTTTGAGTAGAGCCTAGGGGTATTATGCGATCTTTAATGTGGTTTCGATCTGATTTACGAATTCATGATAATGAAGCTTTATAT
>DATBUC010000164.1:0-2869 GCA_036516515.1 Erysipelothrix sp.
ACTGGTCAAAATCCATTGAATCATTACCTTCAACAAATAGATGGACTTCACCAAATCTACATCTAAATGTTTCTTGTTTACCATCGGTTCCATCCAACCTTTTTGGATGTCTATGTTCTGGACAAATTTGATTCGGGAATAAAACCATCTCTTTTGCACAGTATCTATCATTATTTACATATGTCACTAATTGGAGTCCATATGTATCTAAGTTATTCAAACCAAAATCCGCAATTTCAATATTTTTAGCCTCACTATCTGTCAATACAATGTTATTTTTATTGAAGAAAAACAAAACATCTTTACGTATTTTCTCTCTTTCCATAGTTCCTCCTTTTCAATAAAAAAACCCACAGACCATAGTTATACTATGGTACTGTGGGTTTTGCCTACTTAAAGTAACAAACCCAATTAAGCCTTATTATGCTTTACTCCTTTGCCTACTAAAAGTTACAAAGGTACATAACAGATTCTTAATTTGGATATTATTTTTTACACCTTAATCATATCATTAAATACAAATAATGCAAGCGCTTTTATTTTATTTTTCAAATATACTCATAATTGAAGCAATGGCCCCAAATAACACACCGGCAACAGGATAAATAATCCAACTTCTGCCCCAGTCGTTAGTAATAAAACTATAAGCAAGATAGCCTGCAACTACTAAGAGCCAGTAAACAGCCGCAACCGTATCTTGCCATTTTTTATTTCTTTTCTTTTTTGGTGCATACTCGCCCACTTGTTTGAGCTTATTAAAGCTATCATTGATCATATGGGTTCTGACTAAGAAAAAGACACCGATACTTACCATCATTAAAACACAGGAAACCGCGATTGCGTTTATTGTCTCCTCACTGGAAATCATGAGTGCGATAAAGATGGGGATAACTGATAAGATACAAAGTAAGACACCGATAATCAGGGATTGTGTATGTTTACTTTCGTATTGTTTTTGTTTCTGATTGACCAGGCCTTCTACGCCATATTCGGTTTCGAAGATACTGTTTTCTAAAAATTCATAGGCTTTTACTTTGCTACTGTGATGCACTAAAATAGCGACGCACAAGGCCACAATCAAAAACATAATTAAAAGGCCAATACCTGAGCTCATACTTTCTGTTAAGAGAATTTGATTGTTTTCAGCAAAAACTGCCAAGATGATTAGAGCAATGGGGGAAACAATAAAGCCAGCGACGGCCAAGGCTACTTTAGGTGCTTGATTTTGAATGACTTCTAAGTAGGTATGGGCTGTTTCGAGCGTAACTTTGTGTTGTTTTTCATTAGGGATTGCCTCAATATATTCTACATCTTCTTGATCATCTCTTAATAGGTAGTCTAAACTCACTTCAAACAGTTCACTGAGTTTAAGTAGTTTGTCCATTTCGGGTATGGATTGGGCTTGCTCCCATTTTGAAATACTTTGGCGGGATACATTTAAGCGGTTAGCCAGTTCTTCTTGTGAGAACCCAGCCTTTTTTCTAAGCATTAATATTTTATCGGCGAGAATCATTTTATCTGCCTCCTTCTGTACCTTTATCTTAGCTTGATTACCGCGGGCATGAAAGCAAGGCGGCTTTTCAATTTGTCAACTGCTGGTTGCATTGGCTGTTTTTGTTTTGTAACTCTATTATAAACGGCTTTTTTAAGGATTAATAGGAAAATTATGAGGGGGCTTGACAAAATAAAAAAATATTTTAAAATATAGGTGTTGGCACTCATTCATCGAGAGTGCCAGAAGTTTGGTCAAGCAAAGGAGGAAAAGATAATGTTAAAACCATTATATGACCGTGTTTTACTAGAAAAGGTTAAAGCAGAGACCACCACTGCAAGTGGCATTATTTTACCTGAAGCCACCGAAGAACCATCTTTAGCGCGTGTTGTCGCTGTAGGTGATGGTGCACGAGACGATAAAGGTGAACTCATCCCAATGGATGTGAAAGTTGATGATCTTGTTGTCTATAAAAAATATGCAACAACTGAGATCACTTATAAAGATGTTGATTATTTAATCATTGATATGAAAGATATCTTAGCGATAGTAAAGGATGATGAATAATGGCAAAACAAATTAAATATGGTCGTGACTCACGTGATTCACTTTTAAATGGTATTGACAAATTAGCTGATGCAGTCAGCGTAACATTAGGACCTAAAGGTCGCAACGTTGTCTTAGATAAAGGCTTTGGTTCACCATTAATCACCAACGATGGTGTGACAATAGCTAAAGAAATTGAATTAGAAGACCCTTATGAAAATATGGGTGCCAAACTTCTCTACGAAGTATCAAACAAAACTAACGATGTTGCCGGAGACGGAACAACAACCGCAACAATCCTTGCCCAAGCCATGATCCACAAAGGCTTAGTCAATGTTGAAAAAGGCGCCAACCCTGTTTTAATGCGTAATGGAATTGAAAAAGCATCAAAAGCCATTGCTGATTACTTATTAAAACAAAGTAAGAAAATTGAAACCCACGAAGATATCGCAAATGTTGCTGCTATCAGTGCCGGTTCAGAAGAAGTTGGAAAAATTATTGCTGAAGCAATGGAAAAAGTTGGCAAAGATGGCGTTATTACCGTTGATGAATCCAACACTTTTGAAACAGAATTAGAAGTTGTTGAAGGATTACAATATGACAAAGGTTATATCTCCCCTTACATGGTTTCTGATCGTGAGAAAATGGAAATCGAAATGGAAAATCCATATATCTTAGTTACTGATCGCAAGATTTCTACCATTCAAGAAATCTTACCCCTCTTAGAACAAATCGTACAAAACAACAAACCTTTCTTCATTATTGCTGAAGATATTGATAACGACGTTGTTTCAACCTTAGTTGTCAACAAGTTACGTGGTACTTTCAATG
>DATBUC010000165.1:0-6202 GCA_036516515.1 Erysipelothrix sp.
AATATCTAATTGAAACAAAAAGAAAAGAAAGATCGTTCCGACTAAGATTATAAATAACCAGAACATTATTTTTTGCATGTGCAATCCTGTTTTTAATAACTCCCTCTCTGTTAATTGGTAATTGATTTGCCAGTTAGGTAAAAGAGGGATATGCGATTGAAAGATAAAAAGGTCACTTTTTTCATTTTTAATAGCAGGAAGTGTAGTATTAAATTGAGTATTAATTAAAGTGCCTACACCGTCATAGACGTTTAACTCTTCTGTCATTTTTTCCATCTGTATGATATTCATCGCAGCTGCAATATATTGAATACGCTCTGATGTTTTCTGAGGCAAGCGGTATAAGATAATGATGATGTCTTGATTTGCTTCTTTTGAATGAAGCGCATTGCTAATAATATAGGAGCTTTTATTGTTTTTTAATAGAGCTTGATAATAAGGACGCTCCGTGATATTGAATGGTGGGGTAATCCAGGAATGTGAGATTCCTTTATCATCAACTAATCGAATTGATTCATACGTCTTTTTTTGTCTTTGTTCCAGTGCCTTCGTTTCTATAAAAAAATCACTGGTTGATAAATCGTGACGGCTACCAAATTCAGCGAGCGTGGCGACTTCACTCAGTCGTTCACTGAACCAATCATTTACTTCTTTACTTTTGGCATTGACGACTTGTTGGCTTAACCGTTGATTGAGCGGTAAAATCGATTGCTTCATTTCAAAATGAACATAAGTAAATAATAAAATAAATAACACAAAAAATAGAAGTGATGAACTTAAAAGAACTTTTTGTTTAATTGTTTTCATATGAACCCTTCTTCTTTAGTGAAAATAATAACAATGTACTGGATTGTGTAAAAAATGACGCATTTGTTTACAGACATCTCTATTAAACCTCTTATAATAGAGATATATGAATGTAAATGAATAGCTTTTACATAGTATAGCATGAATGGAGGAAAAGATTGATGAAAAAAATTGGCAAAAGTTTGACGAGTTTGTTAGCAATTGTACTATTAGCATCATGTGGAACTAAAGCAACAAAAGAACAAGTATTTGAGGGCACTGGAAATGGTAAACACGGCGATATTAAAGTAGAAGTGACGATGAAAGATAATCATATCGAAGATATCAAAGTCTTAAATCATGGAGAAAATAAAGTATTAGCTGAACCTGTTTATGAAGAATTAGAGCAAACTATTATTAATCAAAACTCAACAGAAGTTGATGTCGTGACAGGGTCGACTGCGACGAGTGAAGGCTACCTAGAAGCCGTGAATGATGCGATAAAAAAATCAGGCATGACTTTAGTAGCAAGTAAAAAAGTGTCAAATAAATCAGAAAAAGAACCAACTGAACAAACTTTTGATGTCGTAGTAGTAGGATCAGGCGGAGCTGGTTTTAGTGCTACGATCGAAGCAAAAGAAGCAGGTAAATCCGTTGTTTTAATAGAAAAGATGCCAGCTGTTGGTGGGAACACCTTAATTTCTGGAGCAGAAATGAATGTACCAAATAACTGGGTACAAGAGAAATTAGGCATTAAAGGGGATTCTCCAGAAAAAATGGCGGAAGATACAATCAAAGGTGGGGATGAATTAGGTGATCCACATATGATTCAAGTCATGACGGAAAATGCTTTAGATGCTGCGACTTGGTTAAAAGATGATATTAAGGTAGAGTTTTTAGATGATCAATTATTTCAATTTGGCGGTCACTCATATAAGCGTGCGTTAATACCAAAAGGGCATACGGGTCAAGAAGTTATTACCAAATTCCGAGCAAAAGCGGATAAATTAGAAATTCCGATAAAATTAAATACGACAGCTAAAGAATTGATTCAAGAAAATAATCGTATTACAGGGGTAAAAGCTGAAAACAAAGAAGGTCAAATGATTACGTACAAAGCTAAAAATGGTGTTGTTTTAACAACTGGTGGCTTTGGTTCAAACGTCGAAATGAGAAAGAAATATAATGAAAAAATGGATGAAAGCTATATGTCCACAGTAACAGAAGGGTCTACTGGAGATGGTATCATTATGGCAGAAGCCGTAGGTGCTGATTTAACGAATATGGAAAATATTCAAACTTATCCTATCTGTAATCCTAAAACAGGTGTTATCTCGTTGTTAGCTGATACACGTTTTGATGGGGCAATTTTAGTCAATCAAGAAGGAAAACGATTTGTAGAAGAGTTAGAACGCCGTGATGTAATTTCGAATGCCATTTTAGAACAAACTGGGGGATATACTTATCAACTTTGGAATGACGATATTAACAAAATTTCAGGGACAATGAAAGTACATGAAGCAGAGTATGAAGAGTTATTAAAACAAAAAATGATTGTCAAAGCAGATACACTAGAAGAAGCAGCAGCATTCTTTGACATTGATATTCAAAATCTTAAAGAAACAGTAAAAAAAGTAAACCAATACGCAAAAGATGGAAAAGATGAAGAATTTAACCATCGTGGAGAGCTTGTTTCATTAGCGAAGGGGCCTTATTATATTGAAAAAGCAGCGCCTTCTGTCCACCATACAATGGGAGGATTAGTCATCAATGACAAAACTGAAGTCCTAAACAAAGACGGGCAACCAATTCCAGGATTATATGCAGCAGGCGAACTAACAGGTGTGATACATGGAAGCAACCGCTTAGGTGGAAATGCGATTACGGATATTATTGTATTTGGACGTATTGCTGGCCAAGAAGTTTCAAAATAAAAACAAACAGGTCTTATCCGATGAGATAAGACCTGTTTTTCCATTTCGCTAGTTTGTTTGAAATAGTTTGATAATTATGGCTTACAAAAAATAAGCATAAAACAAGCTTTATTTTCTCTTTCATGTCATAATAATTAAAAATGAATAAGTATAGTAAGGGAGGAAAAAGCGATGATGAGAGGCATTCATCATGTATCTGTGCTTAGCAGTGACGCTCAAAAAGCATATGATTTTTATCATGGTATATTAGGATTAAATTTAACGATGAAAACAGTTAATCAAGAAGAAACGAGTATGTATCACTTGTTCTTTGGTGATGATATCGGACAAGAAGGAACAGAATTTACAGTCTTTGAAATGAAAGATTTTCAAACGAATCAATTTGGGACGAATGCTATTGAGCGTGTCATGTTTTCGGTTAAAGAAGAAGAGAGTCTTTCTTTTTGGCAAAAACGGTTCGAAACATGGGGCGTTACGCATTATGGAGTAGAAAATTATCATCATTATCAGATGTTGAGGTTTGAAGATTTTGATGGACAACGTTTAGGGTTAGTTGTGCAAAGTGATGTGAAAAATGAGCATGCTGCCTCATATCCAGATATTCCTAATAATCATCTGATACAAGGTATTGCTTTTGTCTATTTGCGTTTGCGCTATCCAAGTGCAACGGGTCATTTTTTAGAAACCTATTTTGACTTTGAGAAAGTAGCCGCGTATCACTTGCTTCACTTACCAGTGACAGTCTATCGACCTAAAGACTATCCTGTCACTCATGAACTTCATTTAATAGAAGATAAAGTGTCACCTTTGGAAATAATAGGTACAGGAGGCATTCATCATCTTGCCTTAGGAATAGATAATATAGCATCTTTAAATAGGCTTAAAAGGGAGTTAAGTGACAGAGCCATCACGCAATCTGAGATTAAAGAGCGCGAGTTTTTCACCTCCATTTATCTTCGAGATCCTAACCAGATTTTATTTGAAGTCGCAACGCCTCCTACTTTAAATTATCAAGAAAAAAGTAATGTGGGAGTGAAATGGTCTGAACAGGCGCTTGTTTTACCAGAATTTTTAGAAAGTCAGCGTCAGGCTATTGAAAAGAAATTGAAGGAACAGGAGGGGTAGTATGTTAAAAGCATGGTTTACGGCAGATAAAGAGAGTAGTGAACTTATCATTACTTTTCATGGAACAGGCGGTAATATTTATAGTTTGTTACCTATCACAGGAGAAATCGCACCCAATGCGGATGTTTTAAGTTTTGAAGGAAGTTGGCAAACAGGTCGAAAAAGACGTTATTTTCCGTTACCTGAAGAAGAACCAGTGACTGCAAGCAAATTGAAAGAGTATGCTCAAGAGTTTTTACAAGAATTTGAGAAAATAGATGTTTCTCGCTATGAGAAGGTCACCGCTATGGGGTATTCAAATGGAGCTAACTATTTACTAAGTATTTTACAAATACAGCCAAATTTTGTTGAAAATGTGATACTACTTCATCCAGCAGATTTTCAGTATGAATTTCAAGCAACGTCTAGTGATACTCGGATATTGGCTACAGTGGGAGCCAATGATTATATAGCGCCTGCAGGCCCCATTATCCAAATGCAAAAACGTCTGCAAACATTTCAGTTTCCTAATTTTAAGGTCAAGCTTTTAGACGGTGGTCATGGTATTTCAACAGAGGAAATCGATTTTTTAAAACAGTATTATTAAATAAGTGTCAAAAAAGCTGTCTTTCTTATATTAATGAGAAAGGCAGCTTTTTGACTATTTAAATAAAGGTGGTATCTACTGATTTTATGAGCTTTTTATGCGATTCTTGGACAATCATGGCGAGTAGTTTTTCCCATAAATCATTTGAAAAATGATCGAAAATAAAAAAATGGGGGATGTTTCGCGTGTTTGGTATTTCTTGATCGGTAATAATCAGGTCGGCCTCTTGATAATTATCCACAAAAACTAACATATCCTTTGAAAAGTAATTAGCAATTTGATGTTGAAGCGCGCATTTATTAGAGTAGTAAGAAAAAGATTCGATTAATATATTTAATCGTGGCTGTTTTAATGGAAAGATGAGGCTACATATGACCTTCGTCATTTGCTGTATCCATTGTTGTTGTGTTTCGCTTGACCATAATGGAAAGGAAGTCGCATGAGATGCCACGATATTTTCTATATCGATCACGAGTTGAGAACGTGTATCTGGTAAAAAAGATAAAATATGAGTATGAAAATCTTCTTTGAGTAAAGTTTTTATATCTATGTGTAAAATATCAATATAACAAGTGTGTAGCGTCAACATATAAAGGAATTCATCTATTCGTAATTGTGTAAATTCTGATAATTGATGCTGCTGGAAAAAGTGGTATAACTCTGTGATTAAGGCATTGAGTGAATTTATTATAGGGTTTGAATGTAATTGAGTCAATAACGCACCGATTTGATTTCTCATACTACTAGTATCGATAGATGGAATAACTGTGCGAACATATAGATTATAAAAAAGTAAGCTGTCAGAAGTAGGGAAATATTGTTGTGAAAAAGGATTATTAATGATAACCATTGTCTTTAGTATCGGCTTAATTGTGTCGTGGAGATGTATATGAGATAGGTAGGGATAGCGTTCTTTATACACGCGTTGTAAGAGACGTATGTAATAGACTTCTTGATTGTTGAAATCGCAAATATTAAAGCCATCATGACTAAGTAAAGGATGAAAAAGTTCTTTTTGATTAGAGACAATCTGATCTTCTAAAACATTAAAGATATCGTAAGCTGAAGCAAGGAAAAATGTCACCTGTGTTTCTTCTCCTTTTATAGTCAAATCAAAGTGTTTGCTGTCAATATTAATGTGAAAAGGATGTAATATAACATTAAGTTGCTTTAATAATTGATAACAGTGACTTTGAGAGGTATTTAAATGAGAAGCTATGGTTAATAAGTTTGTTTCTCTCTTAAAAAATATCTGATGAAACAATTGATATTCTAGTGAATGTTTCAAATAAAACAGACAGAGTTTTTTTGTGTAGCTTGTAAAAAAACGTTCATCTTCAAGATTGGAATGGAGTCTAATATATTTGCCATTGATAATAATATCGGGAATGGAAAGCGTCGATTTTTCTATGTCGTTATTTAACTCGGCTACTAATCTTGCAATAGTTCTAGTGCTGTAATTTAACGTGTCTCTTAATTCTTTTAATTCAATTTTATTCTGATATAAAATAATAGCTAACATCCTTAGTTTTGCTAATTCATTTCTTTTCAAGAAGCTGGTTATCATAGTAAACGCCTCCTTTTAAATGGTATGTGTGAGAGTTAACAAATGAATTTTAACATAAAAATGAATGATTGACTATTTAGAATAAAAGTATATATAAATAAAATAAGGGATAGAGGTAATATAACGATTTTATATAATTAAATAGCAAATCATCTTTAAGGTAATTATGGTTTTAAGTGTGATAATCATCACATCGTATCTCTT
>DATBUC010000166.1:0-4689 GCA_036516515.1 Erysipelothrix sp.
TTGAAGGACAAGCCAATAAACGTCCAGATGTGCTTGTTTTTGTGAATGGCTTACCTGTTGTCGTGATGGAGCTTAAAAATGCGACGAATGAAGATGTTGATATTTCAGATGCTTATCATCAAATTCAAACGTATAAACAAGCACTGCCGACGCTATTCCGTTACAATGCTTTTTTGATTACGAGTGATGGCATTAATGCGCGTGTTGGTTCACTTACAGCAAATGAAGAACGTTTTATGAAATGGCGTACCGTAGATGGCACTTCCCTAGCCAGCCCAGCTGAACCGCAGCTAGAAGTGATGATTAATGGCATGTTAGCACCTCATCGATTATTAGATATTATGCAAAACTTTATTTTATTCCAATCCGATGGCGAAAACACATTCAAAATCTTAGCTGCTTATCACCAATATCATGCGGTAAATAAAGCCGTTGAAAAAGCACAAATCGCTACTGCGGAAAACGGCGATCACAAAATCGGGGTCGTTTGGCATACGCAAGGTTCTGGTAAAAGTTTGTCAATGGTATTCTATGCAGGTAAATTGATTAAAGCGATGAATAATCCTACATTAGTTGTTTTAACAGACCGTAATGACTTAGACGATCAACTGTATAAAACATTTTCGATGTCACAGGATATTTTACGTCAATCCCCTAGCCAAGCACAGTCAAGTGATTCTTTGCGTGAGTTACTAAATGTAGAAGCAGGAGGCATCATTTTTACGACTTTACAAAAATTCTCACCCGACGAAGAAACAGGTGAGATGCCCTGTCTAACAGACCGTACCAATGTTATTGTTATGGCAGACGAAGCCCATCGTTCGCAATATGGTTTTGGTGCAGCTTTGTCCCAACATAAAAATAGTGAAGGTGAATTAAAATACGGCTATGCAAAATATGTACGCGATGCCTTGCCCAACGCTTCATTTATTGGATTTACCGGCACACCTGTAGAGTCAACAGACCGTAACACGCCAGCCGTATTTGGTGAATATATTGATGTGTATGATATGTCGCAAGCCGTAGAAGACGGTGCAACAGTTAAGATTTTTTATGAGTCACGTGTTATCCCTTTAGAGTTACCTGAAGGACTAGCAATTGATGATGATTATGAAGATATTACAGAAGACCAAGAAGCTGTTACAAAAGAAAAGCTGAAATCGAAATGGTCACGTTTAGAAGCCATCGCTGGCGCAAGCTCACGGGTGGAGAAAATGGCGCAAGATATTGTTCATCACTATGAAGAACGTGAAAAAGCAATGTTTGGTAAATCCATGATTGTTGTCATGTCACGTCGCATTGCGATTGATTTGTATAAAGAAATTATTAAATTGCGCCCACAATGGCATTCAGATGACGATGATCAAGGTGCGATTAAAATTGTGATGACGGGCTCATCGAGTGACCCTGTAGAATGGCAGCCATTTATCGGCAATAAAAAACGTCGGGAATTTTTAGCACGCCGTATGAAAGATAATGATGACCCACTGAAAATCGTCATTGTGCGAGATATGTGGTTAACAGGATTTGATGTGCCTGCGATGAACACGATGTATATTGATAAACCGATGAAAGGCCACAATTTAATGCAAGCCATCGCTCGTGTGAACCGTGTATTTAAAGATAAGCCAGGTGGCTTAGTGGTCGATTATATCGGTATTGCCGACAACTTAAAACAAGCATTAAAACAGTATACAGCGAGTGATCGTGAAACGGCAGGTGTTGATACAGCCCTTGCCGTAGATGTCATGTTAGAAAAACATCAGCTTATTTTAGAGTTGCTGTACGGGCATGATTATTCAGGCTTTACATCCGAAAAATCATCAGATCGTATTAAAGCCATTGTCAATACGATGGATTATGTCATTGGCTTAGGAGAAGAAGGTAAGAAGCGTTTCTTAGATACCGTAACCGAGTTATCAAAAGCGTATGCTTTATGTGCAACCACACAAGAAGCTGAAGCACTCAATGATGAAATTGGTTTCTTTAAAGCGGTGAAAGCGAGTATTGTAAAAAGTATAGGTGATGGCAGCAAAAAGAAAACAGCTACCCAAATGGATGCACAAATTAATCAATTGATTTCAAAATCCGTTATCTCTGAAGATGTTATTGATATTTATAAAGAGCTGGGTCTCGATAATCCTGATATTTCAATTTTATCAGATCAATTTTTAGAAGATGTTCGAGCATTACCCCAAAAGAATTTAGCGGTGGAATTATTAAACCGTTTATTGAATGGTAAAGTGAAAAACGTGCAGCGCAGTAACTTAATCCAAGCACGCAAGTTTTCAGAAATGCTGGCGAACTCATTAAATAAATATAATAAACGTACAATTGAAACATCAAAAGTCATTGAAGAATTAATTGAATTAGCCAAAGAAATGGACAGCGCTTATAAACGTGGCGAAGCTAATGGCATGGTAAAGGAAGAAATCGCCTTTTATGATGCATTAGCTTCGCATGATACAGCCGAGCAAGTTTTAGGAGATGATACGTTAAAAATCATCGCTCATGAATTAACGCAGTCTATCAAGGAAAATATGAGTATCGATTGGAATTTACGTGAATCTGCACGTGCAAAAATGCGTGTCATCGTAAAACGATTACTGAAAAAGTACGGTTACCCACCAGAAATCAGTAAACAAGCCGTCGAAACCGTAATTGAACAAGCAGAACTAATGTCTGAGCAATTAGCGTTGGAGTTATAAGATCAGAAAAATCATTAATGTAGTATTGAATAGATATTTACATTAATGATTTTTAATTTTATTAGATACTGAGATTAATAATAAAGGGAGTAAGAATTTATGTACTTACATAGTTTGAAATTATGGAATTGGAGAAAATTTGCTGAAAAAGATAATAAAGAAGCTGGGATTGAAATTGAATTTAAAGAGGGATTAAATATCTTAGTTGGAGAAAATGATTCAGGTAAAACAGCTATTATAGACGCTATTAAGATGATACTTGGTACAAATAGCAATGATATGAATTGGATTACAGAACAAGATTTTTATGGAGAGAGTACATCATTAAAAGTAGAGTGTATATTTCGAAATATGAGTGAAGAGGAAGAAGTATTTTTCTATGAGTGGTTAACAATACAATCTGAAAAAACAGAATTGCGAATTCTTTTAGAAGCAGAAATTTATGAAGATATTAATAAACAAAATAAAATTAAAAGGAATGTTAAAGCTGGAACAGAAGGTTTAGAAATGGCAATGGATGATTCAGTTCGTCATTTATTAGCTGTTACATATTTAAAACCATTAAGAGACGCAACTATAGAAATGAGTTCAGGAAATAGATCTAGAATTGCTCAAATTATAAAAAGTTTAAAAGATTTTTCCGATGATAGTATTCCAAAAAAGAAAGTTGTGGAAAGCTTTACAAATGCATTTGATGAATTGAAAGAGGTTTTAAATGATCCTGTATTAAGTAAGATAGGATGTACCATAGATGAGTTTTTTGAAGAGAATAATAAAAAAACACCTGAAATTAGAAATAAGGAAATGAGCTTTCAAGAAATCTTGAGGAAGTTAGAATTAAATATAGGAGAAGAAGGTATAGGATTAGGGAGTTCTAATCTATTATTTATGGCTGCTGAATTACTTTTGCTGAATGAAACAGAGGTTGGACCTAAAATTGCTTTAATTGAAGAAATAGAAGCACATATTCATCCACAAGCCCAATTGAGGGTTATAAAGCATTTTGAGAAAGATGTAGAAGATACTAATATTCAATATATTTTCACATCACACAGTCCGATTTTGGCAGCATCAGTGTCATTGGAAAATATAATCTTTATTTATGATAGTAAAGCTTTCCCAATGAAAAAGGGCCATACTAGGCTAAGTAACGAAGATTATGATTTCTTAGAAAGGTTTTTAGACGCAACAAAAGCTAATTTATTTTTTGCTAGAGGAGTTATTTTCGTAGAAGGAGATGCAGAAAACTTACTATTACCTGCAATTGCTGAAGTTATAAATAGACCATTATATAAATACGGTGTTTCAATAATAAATGTTGGAAGTTTAGCATTTAAAAGATATTCATCTATTTTTATAAGAAATAACGAAGAAAAACCAATGGATTTCCCAGTAGCTATTATCACAGATTTAGATTTAAAGCCTATTGAATTTTACAAAGAAGAAATTTGTTATTTTAAAATTACTCCTGAGCATAATCAACAAATTGCAGAATTATATGAGAATGAGAATGTTACAACAGAACTTATAGAAAATATATATATTCAAATGGCAAATTTAATTTCAAAATCAAAAACTTTGTATGGAAAAGGAATAGAAGAAAAATATTTTGGAGCAGAAAGAAAAACGAAATTTAAAGAAATTAGTGAAAAAATAGGGGAGATAGTACAAACGGAAGATGTGTTTTTTGAAGAGAAAAAAAAGATGGAAAGAGAAAAATTGGAAGAGAGATTCTATCATAATATAGAAGAAACAAAAGTGTTTATTTCTCAGCCTTGGACTTTAGAACATTCGATAGCAACTAGTTTTCTCATGGAGGATTTAGAGGATATTTTATTAGAGGTACACTATTCAGATGAAACAAATAGAGAAACTATTAAGAATGATTGGGGGAATATAGACAATAAAGAAGAAAGGGCGGCTGCAATATATTCATTTTTATTAGATAAAAAAGTTTCTAAAGCAATTGTTGCACAAAAAT
>DATBUC010000167.1:0-1935 GCA_036516515.1 Erysipelothrix sp.
AATAATGCCTCACTTATAGAAAAAGAATTATTTGTAAGCTCGCTACTACAGTTTATTAATTTTACAAGAATTTATCCGTTCCACCAGGGTAACAGTATTAATCGTTTTTCATTATATGGCATTCAGTTTTTAGAACAACACCCAGGAATTTATGAGTATATTAAGCAAATTAATTATAAATATAAAGTTTGGAATGCGAAGGATTTTGAGCAATATGTTTATATTATGGTGTTTTGGATGTCGGTGAATGCTCCTAAATTAGATTTTTCGGTATATGAAGAAGTTTTGATACTGAGTGATTATGGTAAAGAACACGCGGAAGTAATCAAAGGCATTGTTGATGTATTTCTTGAAAATAAGATTTACACCTGTAAGGGACTTTTACTACCTAATTCTTATCACACGCTTTCAATGCTTATTAATGAGAATTTTGATCTTATAATAACTAATAGATATTCGCCGTTGTTGGATGGCCAAAATTATGTAATTGTCAATGATTACCCCAATGAAAAAGATATCAAGAGTATTCAAAAGAAATCTAAGAAAAGAATTATATAAAAAAAGGCAAGCTTTGTTCCAATTGGATCTAGGCTTGCCTTTATTTATTATTGAAAATCTTTTTCAAATTCTTGGACTGACTCATGGAGTAATGTTACTGAATAAGCCATTGATGGTCCACCACCAAATGCAACAGCAACCATTGCGATTTCAATAATTTCATCGCGTGTTGCACCAGCTTCGAGTGCTTTATATGTGTGGTATACAATACAGTATTCACAACGACTAAAAACAGCAATCGCAACACTTGCGAGTTCTTTTGTTTTTACATCTGTAGCACCTGGAGCGTAGTTTGTTCCTAACATTCCAAGAAATGCATTAACTTCTTTTGAATGTGTTCTTCCCATAATGGTAAGTCCACTTGTAAAGTCTTTAAGCATTTGTCTTACATCATAATTCATTTGTTAACATCCTTCCTAATTACACAAATATCATACGCTTTGTAAAAAATAAAGTCAATGATATCGAGGCTACTCTGTTAAGTAGGCGATGCCTAACTTAATTGTATTTTCAATTGCCTCAATATGTGTCCTTTCATAGGAGTGTGAAGCATCAACGCCAGGGCCAATTAACGCAACTCTAAAGTCATTTCCAGCTCTTAATGCAGCAGACCCATCGCTACCATAATATGGGTATATATCAACTTTATAATTGATATTATCATTAATTGCCAATGCAACTAATCTTTGTCTGAGATCATAATCGTAAGGTCCAGAGCTGTCTTTTGCACAAATGGTGACTGAGTATTCATCAGAAGTCTGTCCAGCTCCCATTGCTGCCATATCAACTGCAATAAGTTCAGTTGTTTTTTCAGGAATGCCGGCTGCTGCACCATGACCAACTTCTTCATAATTAGAGATAAAGAAGTTAGTAGTAAAGTTAGGCTTTAAATTATGCTCAACAAAGTGTTCCGCAATAGCAAGTAAAGCAATGACACCGGCTTTATTATCAAGATGTCTGGACTTTATAAAGCCACTTTCTGTTCGTTGAACGCGAGGATCAAGATGAACAAAATCTCCGACATTTATTCCTAATGAAAGAACATCTTTTTTAGATGATATTTTTTCATCTAGACGAACATGAAGATTGTGTTCAGTTCTTTTTTCATTAGAAGTTTTAGCGCCGTGAACATGACTCGAAGCAAAATCGGTAACAACGGTACCACTATAAAATTTACCGTCAATTGTTTCGATTTCTACATATTCACCTTCTATGGTAGACCATGCATAACCCCCGAGTTGAGTGAGTCTTATTTTACCATCGGACGTAATATCTTTTACCATGGCTCCGAGTGTATCAATATGTGCGGCTAAAGTAACTTCTCGATTTATTTCGATACCTTCTAATTTAGCAATCAAGGCCCCCTTATTATTTCTA
>DATBUC010000168.1:0-8320 GCA_036516515.1 Erysipelothrix sp.
AAGTTTTCTCGTCGTTTGTTGAGTTCTTCTTTCACAATCCTTGGCTCAGCCATAAACTCTTCTCCTGCTTTAGATGTTTTTCCAAAGAAGGCTAAATATTGTGTATGAGAAAGCGATACTAACTGATACAGTTGTTTTAAGCCTGCTTGATTTTTTGCTATCACATTGGCATGATTTTTTCTTACTTTCGCAAAACCATTTTCATCACTTAATTGCATTAAATCATCGACAACCGTAAAGTCTTGCAAGGTCGGATTTCTAAGCATCTCCAAAAAGACCAGACTCAATACTTCAGCATCATAATCAGCTCTATGAGCAATGCCTTCATCATAAGCAATTTTCAAATGACGGGCGATACTTCCCAGACGATATGAGCGACGATTTTCAAAAAGCGCACGGGACAAATCTAAGGTATCGATCACGGCATTTTCAAGTTGAGGACGCTTTAACCTGCGTAAATTTTCTTGTAAGAAGTTCATATCAAAGCTGGCATTATGAGCCACTAAGACATCATCTTGAATAAAATCAAGAATTTCATCAATCGCGACATCAATTGAGGGCGCATTTTTAACATCGGCATCACTAATATTCGTTAATTCTTGAATAAAAGGACGAATCGGTGTGGGTGGTTTAATAAACATTTGCATCTTATCAACCGTACGACCATTGGTGATGCGTACCGCCCCAAACTCAATAATATGATCAAAATGAGCTGATAATCCAGTTGTCTCAAGGTCAAAGACAACATAATTTCCCTGATGTAAGACTTCTTGATGCGGATTGGTTACAATCGCAAGTTGTTCATCAACAAGATTCATCTCAACACCATAGCCTAATTTAAACGGATGATCAGGATATTTTTTCTGTAGTCCTTTAAGATGGCGATGCGCTTGAGGGAAGGCTTGGACACCGGTATGGTCTGTAATAATAAAACCTTCATGTCCCCATGCATATGCTTGATCTAAATATTCAGTGACACTGCTCACCCCATCCATTTCTGATTTATTGGTATGCAGGTGAAACTCGATTCTTTTTTCTGGGGCATGATCTTCAATTTCAAAAAGTGGCGCAATGACTTCATGTTGATGAATTTGAAAGATATAATCATGATCATATTTATCTTCATATTCAAAATCACCATAAATTCGTACAGATTGCCCTTTTTCCATGGCCCATTTCATATCATCAATAAATTCCAATGCCATTAATGCCCCTTGCGCATTATGAATTCCATATTTTACCAATTTATTACCACTTCTGGTGTCGCGCACATCCAGCATAAAGACTACACCTTCAACAGCGACTTTCTTTTGATCTGAACGCAATAAATGTAAGGGAACTAAATCATAATCTTCTTTAGCATGACGTCTTCTTTTGGGACGATTATTTTGAAATTGATTGAAATTTTTGACCGGCGCTGCTTGGACAGGTGGTTTATTTAAATTGATACCACTTGCTGAAGCGGGTAATTCTACTGGCTCTACCTTATGTACTTTGGTTAAGGCTGATATGGGCAACGTAATCCCACACTGTGCCATACGCTTTTTTAAAAATGGAATTTCTTTTTCTACTTCTTTTTGATGGGCTTCATCAAGACATAAAAGTTTAATATCGCCATTCATCTGCAGTGTTACATTGCGTAATGCCTGTAACTTTTCCTGACGGACGCATTGGTTAAAATACTGGTGGAGATTACTGAAATCAAGTTGGCACTGTTGCGCTGTAATCGTCAGCTCTACCTCACACATCAGATACAATTGTAGTTTTTGATGGAATTGCTGATATACGCTATAAGGCAGTGCTTGATCTGTTTCTAAACTTGCTTTGATTACTTGTTTTTCTTTATCATAAACTGCTTTAATTAAATTTGTTTGTGAGAGTGATTTTTTTATCTCTTCATTCATATTTAATTTCTCTAAAATTTGTTTCAAAAAACCCCTCCTATTTTACTAATTTGTTGAAAGCGTCTTTAGCCGCCATTTGTTCAGCTTTTTTCTTGCTTTTACCGCTGCCTTCACCATAAATGAGATTGTCAACTTTAACCACAACATCAAAAACAGGCGCATTCGAAGGTCCATGCGTCGCAATCACTTCATAGCTCACACTTCTTCTTGAATCGGATTGAATAAATTCTTGAAGTTTCGTTTTATAGTCGGTAATGCTTAAATCTTCTAAGCGATGCATCGCTTCATCTAAGACAACATCAAGGATGCGGTCAACTGTTTCTTTATTGGTCTCCAAATACACAGCACCAATAAAACTTTCGAATAAATCAGCAATGATCGACGGTCTTGTTCGACCACCGTTTTTTTCCTCGCCCATACCTAACATTAAGAATTCATTTAAACCAAGTTGCAAACTGTAATTCATTAAAGCTTCTTCACATACCAGTTTGGCACGATAGAGTGTCATATCTCCTTCGTTTAAATGATCTTCATGTTTGAAGAGACGTTCAGAAACACAAATCTGTAAAACAGCATCCCCCATAAACTCAAGGCGCTCATTATCTTCTAAATCCTTATCACTCTCATTGACGTATGATGCGTGAATAAAGGCTTGTTCTATCACATCTTTATTTTTATATTGAATATCGAAATAATCGCATAATTCCCAAATCGATTGATATTTCATTTTAATCCCCTTTCTTTTGATTAACACGACGTACATGTTCTAATAATTGCGCATATTCATGCTTATTTGCCATGACCATGGCCGCATCTTCTTTACTCAGCTTTAAAATCTCTACATCATTGAAAATATCAGCACAATGAAATTGCGGCATCCCTGATTGTCTGACACCTAATAAATCACCCATGCCACGGGTTTGTAAATCAATCTCCGACAATTTAAAGCCATCATCATATTGTTCCAGTGCTTTTAAGCGCGTGATACTCTCTTCAGTTTTAAGATCACTTAATAAATAACAAACCCCTTTTTCTTGACCCCGACCGACACGGCCCCGCATTTGGTGAAGGGTTGCCAAGCCAAATTGTTCTGCATTATAGATAATCATTGTATTGGCGTTATGAACATCTATACCTACTTCAATGACAGAAGTACTGATTAAAATATCGTATTGATGGTCTTGAAAGCCTTTTAAAATTGCTTCCTTTTCTTCAGAACTCATCTTACCATGTAAGACAGCAAAACGATATTGAGGAAAGGTATGTGATAAATTTTCATGGATTTCAAAAACATTTCGAATCCCTTGAACTTCTGATTCTTCAATGGCAGGACATACAATGTAGATTTGTTCTTTTTTGGCGATTTTATCACCCAACGTATCAGTAATCGAGCGGAGTGAATTTTCTTTAATAATGTGCGTCTCAACTTTTCCTTGTCGCGAATGCGTTAAAGTCGATACATCAAGATCCATATATAAAGACTGCGCTAATGTTTGCGGAATCGGTGTTGCAGACAGCATTAATAAATCCGTTGCCTCACCTTTATTAACTAAGGCTTCTCTTTGTTTCACCCCAAAACGCTGCTGCTCATCAATAATAGCCAAACCTAAATTTTTAAATTTCATTTTATCTTGAAAAAGTGTATGGGTGCCTAAAACCAAGTCAACCCTTCCCTTTTCAATCGCCAACAATGTTTCTTTATCAGTAAATTGGTTCACTAAAACTGCTTTCACTTGCGGAAACAAGCGTTTAACTGTTTCAAAGTGTTGATATAACAAGACCTCTGTTGGCACTAAAAAAGCGACTTGGAATGCTTGTTCAATCATAGAAAGTGCCGCCAACAAGGCAACCACTGTTTTCCCACTACCCACATCACCCTGGACTAAACGACGCATCGGCTTTGCTTGATTTAAGTCACTAAGAATTTCTTGATAAACATGACTTTGATCTGCTCTTAAATTAAAAGGTAAATGATTGATTGCTTGGGCAGCAGTAACATTTCTTATTTCTCCTTTTAAAACATCTGTTTGCAGTGCTTTACTAAGATGATAAACAAGAAACTCTTCATATTTCAAGGTGAAGAGTGCTTGTGATAAAATCTTTTTGTCTTTGGGAAAATGTGCCTGGCGCATGGCTTGATCACGGCTTAAAAGGCCCCGTTTTTCTTGTAAATGTGCATCAAGAATGTCAGGCATTTTCACTTCGGCAAATAATTTCTTGATTAAGCGCACGATTTCATATTGTTTAATTTCTTGTTTTGTTGCATATATGGCTTTAATTTCACCAATTTCTTCAAGCGGTTTATTGCTGACATTTTGAACCGTAACCGCTCCTTTTTCATTAAAAATACCCGTAACGGTGATCCCTTCGCGATATGTCTCTGCTTTAAGATAGGGACGATTAAAGGCAACACATGAAATCAATTCATTTTGATAGCTTACCTTAAAATTGGTAACACTTTGGTTACGAGCAAAACGAAAAGTTCTTGGTGGCTCAAAAAGGGAGCCGTGAAATATGACACGATCTCCCTTTTGCCATTCAGAATAATCTTTTTCTTCTGAAAATTCATAACGAATGGGGAAATGAAATAGCATTTGTACTGCTTTATCATAACCCAATTCTTTGATAATGGTTTGTTGTTTCGCTGTCAGCTTCATCCATCAAACCCCCTTTAATTATTCTACGCCAATAATAAATGAATAGACTGGTTGTTGTCCCATGACAGGGTCGACTTCTACGTCATATTTTTCTTCCAGTTCTTCTGCCAGTGCATTCAGTGTTTCTTCATCGACATCTTCACCAGCAATTAAGGTTACAATTTCACTATCCTCATCAATTAAAGCTGCACATAGTGCTCTTGTTGCTTCAATTTTATCTGGGTTTGTCACGATAATATCTTTTTCTTTAATACCCATGAAATGGTCTTTTTTGATTTCCATCGATTCAAACATTGTATCTTTGATTGCATAGGTTACTTGTCCTGTTTTTGTATGCGCAATCGCTTCGGTCATCTCTTGAATATTTGATTCAAGATCTGCTTCTGGATTAAACATGAGACAAGCAGATAATCCTTGAGGGATTGTTTTTGATTCTAAGACAACAATATTCTTATCCTCAATAATATCTTGCGCTTGTTTTGCAGCTAAGAGAATATTTGAGTTGTTTGGTAAAACAAAAATATTTTTAGCATTGATTTTTTCAATTTTCGCTACAAAATCTTCAGTTGATGGATTCATTGTTTGACCCCCACTGATGATATGTTCTGCACGCAGTTCTTTAAATAAGGAAACAATACCTTCACCAGCAGCAACTGAAACAATCGCAAATTCGCTTTCTTCTTCAGCTTGCATTTCTTGCTCAACTAACACATGATGATCTGTTAGCGCATCATGTTGTTCTGTCATATTTTCAATTTTCAATTTGACAAATTCACCATATTGTTGACCAAGATTCAAAGCATTTCCTGGTTTTAAGGTATGAACGTGAACTTTAACTAAGTCCTCATCAGTTACCACAACAAGGGAATTACCGATTGCTTCAAGCTCTGCTCTAAAGCCAGCTTCACTATAACTTTTAATCGGCGCATCATCAAGGCGAATAATAAATTCTGTACAGTAGCCAAATTCATCATGTTCAATAAAATCGGCAACTTGACTGTCTTGTTCTTGTGCTTCTTGAGCTTCAATCACTTCACCTTTTAATGTCGCTAAAAAGCCTTCTAATACAGTAACATATCCTTTTCCACCACTATCAACTACACCAACTTCTTTTAAAACTGGTAGTAAATTAGGTGTGTTATCAAGTGATTTTTGTGCTGAATTGACTAAGAATTCAAAATATTCCGTCATGTCAATTTCTGGGTTTTTACTTGCATATTGGAATGCTTCTTCAGCACTTTCTCTTAAGACAGTCAGAATGGTTCCTTCAACAGGACGCATAACTGCTTTATAAGCGGCTTCTTTTCCAGATTGAAAGGCTTTCGCCACATCCATAACATTTGCACTTTGTTTATCTTCTAAACCTTGAGCAAAGCCGCGGAAAATTTGTGACAAAATAACACCCGAGTTACCACGCGCCCCCATCAATAACCCTCGAGATAAAACTTTTGTCATCTCACCTAAATGAGATGACATTGATTTTTTGGCTGCATTGAGCCCGTTTGTGAATGTTAAATTCATATTTGTTCCAGTATCACCATCAGGTACTGGAAAGACGTTTAAAGCATTAATTAATTGGTGATTGTTAGAAAGGTTATTCGCACCGTTTTCTAACATCCTCAGAAATAAATCTGCATCAATAGTTTTCATTATTTATCAACCCTAATCCCTTGTACATAAACATTGATCGTATTGAATTTTTGACCCAATGTTTTTTCTAACATATATTTAGTTTTCTTTTGAACTTCTAGGACCACTTGTGAAATCTTCACATTGTAGCTTACAACAATATAAAGATCCAATTCAAATCCTGCTTCTGTTCTTCTTACGATAACACCTTTTGAGTAATTTTCTCCTTGCAACAATTCAGCCAAACCGTCTTTGAAAATTTGTTGAGATGACATCCCAACAACACCATAACATTCTGTAACGACACCGCCTGCTAATGTTGCGACTGCATCATCTGATACTGAAATTTGTCCGAATTGATTTTTTGTTTCAATTGCCATGGAATTCCTCCTTATTAATTTTAAGTTAAAATCATTATTCGCAAGGCTTGGCCGTTGCGACGTGCGTATCCTTGGTTGGTCCATATTCTAAAATATAGATACAACGGTTTTTAGGGTCCGCTCCACTTATAATTGTAGCATAATTATTAAGAAGTGGTAAGGTGTTGATACTTGTATAAACAAAATAACCTTGATTCATGACCAATTCTAAATATTCTTTATCCAAGTCCGTTGGTTTGTGATAGATTTCCGAGACCGCTAACAAAGACGCACGATCTACTGCTGCTAGATTCTCAACTGTCTTTTTAATGATTGTTTCATCCTTAATATCTACCAGGGTTGGAATGGACAATAAGCCCTGCTCAATCTCAGTATTTTCTACTTTAATACCTTCTGTAAAGTAAGTAAAGGTTTTGTCATGGGCTAATGCTTTTTTCTCATCGATAGCAATTAAAACCAACCGTTGTTTTCGGTCAACTTTTACATGCGCATCTTCAATCAGTTGATGCGAATTCAGCTTTCGTTCAAGACTTTTTTGCATCATTAAGTAAAGACGATCATTTTCTTTAACATTAACCGTTTTTTTAATGACATCATCACTGATGACTTCATTACCTTTAACGACAACATGAGCAACTCTTGAATATTTTGATTGGTCAAATTGATAAAGTCCGTAAATAATTCCCACAAAGAAAATGATAAGCAATAGGCGAATAAAGATAATTTTTCTTCTCCGCCTGCGGGCACGCTTTTTTCTTGCTTCCAAATCTTTTTTTATTTTCTTGACTGAATCATTTTCGTTTTTGAGTTCAACTTGACCCCATCTCATTGATTCACAACCTTTTCAACTAACGCGTGTATATCACTCACAGCCTCATACTTAGCCATTTGTTTGGCATTGCGACCCATCAATTTCCGAACATTTTCGTCTTCCATTAAGCAATCAATCGCTTCGGTCAATTTGGCTGCGGTTAAATCTTTCTCAATCAATAATTCACAAGCACTCGCATCATGTAATGACTTGGCATTGTAATATTGATGATTATTGGCAACATGCGGACTGGGAATCAGGATTGAAGCTAAGGCAAATGATTGAATCTCAGCAATTGTTGAAGCACCTGCCCTGGCCACAATTAAATCTAATTTCGGCAAGAGGGATTTTTGATCCACAAAGCCAGTGACAATAAGATTTTCTGGTAAATTAGGGAACTTCTCTTCAAACGCAGCGATATGATTGGGTCCGGTTGTTAAAATGACTTGATACTTTGACTCGGAAAAATGAGCAATGTAATCTTCAAACAACGGATTCATTGCTGAAGAGCCTTGTGAGCCCATCACAATTAATACCGTAGGTAAATCTTTTAAATTTAACCGTTGCCATTCTGCTTCAGTTTGAATATCTTCTTGCGATAATGAAGCACGCGGATTCCCTAAATAATAACTTTGCTTAAATTCACTAAATGCTTCTGGATACGAGGTGACAATTGCTTTTGCATGTTTCGCAATCATTCGATTAGCCTTTCCAGGAAAAGCATTTTGCTCATGTAGCATAATCGGTATTCTTAATGTTTTAGCTGCAATCGCAACCGGAACTGATACGTAGGCCCCAAAAGCAAATACCACATCTGGCTTTAATTTTTTTAAATGTTTTCTAGCGGCGGAAATTGCAGAAAATTGTGAAAAAACTGCTTTTATTTTATCCAGTTTACTGCCTTGTAAACCTTGGTTGTGGATGGGATAAAAATCATAA
>DATBUC010000169.1:0-7056 GCA_036516515.1 Erysipelothrix sp.
GGTCAAAAACAACGCTTAAGTATTGCTCGGGCGATCGTTAAGAATGCACCTATATTTATTTTTGATGATAGTTTTTCTGCGCTTGATTTCAAAACAGATCGTGATCTAAGAGAAGCGCTTCATGAAAATCTCAGTGATGCTACCTTAATTATTGTTGCGCAACGTGTTAATACCATTCTTGACGCTGATCAAATTCTCGTCTTAGATGAAGGCCGTCTTGTAGGTAAAGGGACACATCAAGAGTTGCTCAGAGATTGTCCAACTTATTATGAGATTGCCAGCTCACAATTAACAAAGGAGGAATTAGCATATGAATAAAAAAACTACCCCTCCAAAGCCACAAAACACGAAAGCTGTTATTAAACGATTAGCACAATTAATTAAGCCTTATCGTGTTCGCTTTTCACTTGTGATTATTTTTGCTCTAACGTCGACCATATTTTCAATAATCGGTCCAAAAGTGATGGGAGAAGCAACTAACGTTCTATTTGATGGTTTGATTGCGAGAATCCAAGGGGTTGGTGGTGTGGATTTTGCGAAAATTCAAAGCATCTTACTCTGGTTACTTTCAATTTACGTAATCTCATCAACTTTTACATATCTCCAAGGATTTTTAATGGCTAAAATTTCGCGTAATATGACTTATGAACTTAGAAAAGATCTTCATGAAAAGGTCTCAAGATTACCACTTAAATATTTTGATGATCATGCTACGGGAGATATTTTATCTTTAGTTACAAATGATATCGATGCAGTTGATGCGAACTTGACCAGCAGTCTAACACAGCTCATTACATCGATCACAACGATTATTGGTATATTATATATGATGTTTTCGATTAATTGGCAAATGACATTAGCTGCTTTGCTTGTCCTTCCCGTCTCATTTATGTTAGTTGTTTTTATATTTAAAAAATCGCAGGGCTACTTTAGAACCCAGCAAGATGCTATTGGGAAACTTAATGGCCATATAGAAGAAATGTATGGCAGCCATGTGGTTGTAAAGGCATTTAATGGGGAAGCACAGTCCCTAGAAAAGTTTGATGCAGTGAATGATGAACTTTATGATGTCGCCTGGAAAAGTCAATTTTTCTCAGGACTTGTGCATCCTGTCATGAACTTTATTGGTAACTTAGGTTATGTGGTTGTAAGTATATTGGGAGGCTATTTTGCCTCAATTGGATTAATCAAAGTTGGACAAATTCAATCTTTTATCCAATATATGCGTAATTTTATGAATCCGATAGCGCAATTAGGTAACTTATCAACTAACTTCCAATCTTCTTTAGCTGCAGCAGAGCGTGTATTCGATTTTCTAGATGCTGATGAAGAAGTTGAAGATGTTGATCAAGAGATTGCCCTTGATGAGATTGAAGGGGCAGTAAGATTTGAAAATGTTAATTTTGGATATGTGGAAGATAAAACCATTATTAATGATTTTTCAGCGTCTGTCTCACCTGGTCAAACTGTCGCGATTGTTGGTCCAACAGGGGCAGGGAAAACGACAATTGTTAAACTGCTTATGCGCTTTTATGATGTGGATAAGGGATCCATTCAAATTGATGGAATCAATATTAAAGATATGAAGCGCAGGGATCTTCGTTCCTTAATTGGCATGGTTTTACAAGACACGTGGCTTTACAGTGATACAATTATGGAGAACATTCGTTATGGTAATTTAGAGGCAAGTGATGAAGAAGTGATTGAAGCAGCGAAAAAAGCGCAAGCTGATTACTTCATTAGAACACTCCCTGATGGCTATGATACGATTTTGAATGAAGAAACAAGTAATATTTCTCAAGGTCAAAAGCAATTATTAACGATTGCCAGAGCGATTCTTGCTAATCCGAAAATTATGATATTGGATGAAGCTACATCGTCAGTTGATACCAGAACAGAAGTCTTAATTCAAAAAGCACTTGAAGTCTTGATGGAAGATAGAACCAGTTTTGTTATTGCTCACAGACTTTCAACGATTCGTAATGCAGACATGATTCTGGTTATGGATCAAGGTGACATTGTCGAAACAGGAAATCATGAGACATTACTTGCTCAAAATGGATTTTATGCGCAGTTATACAATAGTCAGTTCCAAGAAGACTAAATATAAAGCAGTCAAGGGATATGTATCCCCTGACTGTTTTTTTTGTTGCATAATCTATAGTAATTCTTGACAATCACAAGTGATTGAGATAGTGTATTGGTACAAATGGTACAGGTGATAAAATGAAAAAATATAAAAGAATATTAGTACTCATTGCTGTCGTATTGCTTGTGCAAATCTGCCTTCAAGTCAGTTTACTCAATTTTAGAATGCCAATGATCAGTGTGCCTGGTTTGATTTATCGTCTATTATCAATTATTGTCTTAACGGCAATTTTTGGTATTATGTATGGTTTAAGTGGTAATTATGCTCGTTCATTATTTGTTTTTTTAGCCACATTCATTATCATTGCCTTTCTAAATTTATTAAAGATTCTTTATCGCCAGGAACCAATATTACCATCAGATTTGCAATTTCTCATCAGTCCTTTATCCTTTTTTACTATGGTTAATTTCATTTACATTGTCTTATTTGTTTTGTTGGTCAGTTTCTTGTTTTTTGCACTTAATAAAATTAAAAAGCACACACTAGATAAAACAAAAGCGGAAAAGAAACTGGCGTTTACACAAAGAATGGTAGTCATAGTAACATCTATTGCTGTTTTATTTTCTTATTTCAGTTTTAATTACCGCCAACGACCACAGATATTGGCTAATGAAAATTCGCGACACTGGGATCAGTTACAAATCTATGATGATAATACATTTGTGATGGGCTTTGCCCAAAATTTACCAGGACCGAAAATGCAACAGCCTACAGATTATTCACAAGAGCGCGTAATTGAAATTATGGAGTATTACCAAGCAGTTGCGGATCAAGAAAACGAGAAACGCAGTCGTGATCATTTTGAAGATATTTCTGTTATTTTCATTCTCAGTGAATCACTAAGTGATCCCAGACGGGTCCATGGAGTTGAGTTAAATCAATCACCGATTCCCTACATTCAAGACCCTCAGGATAAACTACGCACTGGGCAGATGTTATCGCCCGTATATGGCGGTGGCACGGCCAATACTGAATTTGAAGTACTCACTGGCATGAGTATCCAAAATTTACTTCCAAATATGAGTACACCATACCTTAATTTTTTAAGTGATTTTGAACATTTTCCTTCTTTTGTTGATTTCTATAAACAACAAGACCATCACAAAGCGATTGCAGTACATGCGTATCATTCGAGTATGTTTAAGCGCAAAGCAGTTTTTAATACACTTGGCTTTGACGAACAATATTACAAAAATAGTTTTAAGCATCAAGATAAAATAGATAATAGTGATTACATATCTGATGAATCAGCTTATAGTGAAGTGCTTGATATTCTTAAACAAAATCCAGAACAAGATTATTTCGTTCATTTAATTACCATGCAAAATCACTCTAAATATACAAATAAATATCATGATCAAGATTTTAAAGTAGGGGGGCTTTTAAGTGAAAGCGCTAAAGAGGCAGTTTCCTATTATTCTCAAGGTATTTACTATACTGATGAAGCTACAAAAGAATTTGTATCCTCGTTACGCTCATTAGATCGAAAGGTTATGGTAGTGCTTTATGGCGATCATTTACCCGCTTTATACTATGAACTTAAAGAGTATAATGATTTATACACTCTAAGTATGACAGATTACTTCATACTCAGTAACTTTCCGGTCAATAAGATGTATCAAGAAAAGCAAATTTCGCCAACCAATCTTGTCAATGAAGTGACTGCGCTTGCCGATGTAAAAATGACTGCTTATCAGGCACTATTACAAGATTACAGAGCGCATGTACCATATTCTAAACATGAACGCTACTTTGATCAACACGGTCGTAGTAGGACATATGAGAATTTAGATACAGAGAGTCAAAAGATCACTGATTTGTTCTACCTTATTCAATATGACATGTTAGAAGGAGCGCAATATGCCAAAGAATACTTCCAAGTCAAAAACTAAGAAAATAATATTTATTGGCTTATTAATCTTGTTTTTCTTATTCCAAAATAATTACATCAGTGTTAATAGAATCATCATTAACGATTCAAAAAGAATGCTAAAAAGGGATGCTTTTAAAATCGTTCATTTGTCGGATTTGCATAATAAGTCGTTCTATCCTAATCAAAAGCCATTGATAAAAAGAATCGTCCAAGAAAAACCGGATATGATTGTGATTACAGGTGATCTCATTGACTATAAATCAAAACAATTTAAGCCAATTGAGAATTTGTTAAAAGGGATAGAACCTTTAGCACCGATCTATTTTGTTAATGGTAATCATGAGGCACATAATAAAAACTATGGTCAATTGCTGAAACTTCTTGATCAATATCATGTGACAATAATGAATGATGATGCACTGATGTTGACAGATAAAAATATGAACTTGAGCATGATCGGTTTAAATGATCCTGAATTTAGTGAGCTTCCTGTTGGTTATATTGATATGAATCACCGTTTTAATTTAAATGACAATGATTTTAATATCCTTTTAAGTCATCGCCCTGAATTATTTTCTTATTATGCAAGCCATGATATTGATTTAGTTTTGAGTGGACATGCACATGGAGGTCAGTTTAGAATACCTTTTCTTAATCAAGGTATGATTGCACCCAATCAAGGATTTTTTCCTAAGTATACAAAAGGGGCATATCACCGCAATGGTACAACGATGGTTGTTAGTGCTGGGCTAGGTAATAGTATTATCCCTTTTAGAATATTTAATTTTCCTGAAATTGTTGTTATTGAAGTGCTTAGTGAAAAATAAAAAAAAGATCGCTTATGCGATCTTTTTAACTGATTTATTGGTGCACCAGAGAAGATTTGAACTTCCACGCCTTGCGGCACACGCCCCTCAAGCGTGCGCGTCTACCGATTCCGCCACTGGTGCCAATGCTTTGATATTATAACAAAGACATTTTCAATAATCAAGGGATTTTGGAAAAAACTAGGGGCTTTCCTACTTGTCCCAGTTTTTCTGTTATTTTGTAATATTTAAGTAAACAAACATATATATTTTCCCTTATAAAAACATTGGCAGCTCTTTTGAAAAATAATATAAGACATGTATAATTATAATAAAGACCAAATAGGGTAAAGAGGTAGATCATGAAAAAAACTGCGAATCGTTCTATGACTGAAGGACAGATATGGAAGAAAATATTACTGTTTTCCATTCCACTTTTAATTGGTAATGTTTTCCAACAACTTTATAATACGGTGGACTCTTTTGTTGTTGGAAATTATGTTGGTGATGAGGCTTTGGCGGCAGTTGGTGCCAGCACGCCTCTAAGTAATATGATTATTGCATTATTTATGGGGATTTCAACAGGGGCAGGTATTCTGATCGCACGGTATTATGGGGGTAAGAAATACGAAGAAGTCGATAGTGCAATCCACACATTTATGGCTTTTTCCTTTATTGTCGGTTTTTTTATGACTTTTATTGGTTTATTCTTATCGCCTTACTTCCTTGAATGGCTAGGGACACCTGCTAATATCATGGATCAAGCAACACTTTATTTACGTATCTATTTTTGGGGCGTTATGTTTTTAGTAATTTATAATTCGGGTGCGGGAATTTTACGAGCAGTGGGAGATTCACGTCATCCTTTAATTTATCTTGCCGTTTCTAGTGTCGTTAATGTGACTTTAGACCTTGTTTTTGTTCTCGTGTTTGATATGGGGATTATGGGTGTCGGTTTAGCAACACTCATTGCTCAACTCATCTCTGCCATTTTAGTGGTCATTCATTTAATGAGAACAACAGAAGTATATCAATTAAGATTTAAAGATATTAGAATTGATTTGCCTATGTTAGAAGGCATTGTGAAGTTAGGGATTCCGACAGGGATTCAACAGACAGTTGTTTCATTTTCAAATGTACTGGTGCAAAGTTATGTGAATAGTTTTGGCTCAACAGCAGTAGCTGCCATGTCTTCAGCTGACAAATTTAATGGTTTCTTAGGCATGCCTACCAACAGTTTTAGCTTAACGATTACCACTTTCACAGGCCAAAATTTAGGGGCAGGCAAGAAAGAACGGGTAATCAAAGGAATTTATACTGCCATAACAATGGCATTGATTACAATGTTAATTCTAGGGATTCCAACGTTTCTATATGCAGAACGCTTAATTAAGATTTTCTCCAAAGATCCAGAAGTGATTGCCATCGGTGCAAAACAGCTAAGAATTATGGTCCCGTTCTATGGCTTTTTAGCCATTAATGCGATTTTAAGTGGTTCGCTTCGCGGTGGTGGCTTAACCATGGTCCCGATGATGATTATGATCACTTCATACACAATCATCCGTCAAATATTCTTGTTCTTTGCGATGAAAATAAATCGTAGTGTTGAGATGGTATTTTGGTCGTATTCTGTCACGTGGTTTATTTCGATGTTTTTAACGATTATTTACTATAAGAGAACGAAATGGATTGAAAAAGCATAATGAAAAAAATTGTGCTTTTTTTGCTACTGGGTGGTGTACTATTTTTGCTCAGTCCCTATTCAAGTGTTGTTCTTATTAGGTATTTGTTTAAAGAGGGTGTTGCAACAACAGCCACTGATTACCCAGAGCATTTACAACATGTTTACATCCAAGAAAGTAAAGACTATGATATCTTCAATCCTAAAACAGAGCCTAAAGCAACGATTATTTGGCTCCATGGCGGTGCCTTTGTTGCAGGCGATAAAAGTGATGTTTATGAATACGCTGTGGAGCTTGCCTATGAAGGCTTTAAAGTAATCACGGTAAACTATAATCGCGCACCAAAAGGTAAATTTCCTAGCATAATCAATGAAATAGATTTGATCATAAGTCAATTAGAACCGGAAATTCAAGGTGAATTCATTTTGGCAGGTGATTCAGCTGGAGCACACTTAAGTTTACAATATGCGATCGCGCAACTTGATGCAGCGTATCTTACTTTATTAAATATTGATGAACTGCACAGTCAATTAGAGATTAATAAGC